>CACXPT010000151.1 GCA_902769585.1 uncultured bacterium | reverse complement strand
GGAGTTGAAGCAGACACAATTCTACCCCGACACAGAGCAGAAGGCAGCCGGCTTTGGCGACGACGTGCTGTGGGTGGGCAACACCTTCGGCGTGGGCACCCTGCGAGGATGGGACGGAAAAGAACCCGTGATGGTGAGCGACGTGGAGCACAGGGGGCAGCGAATAGTGGCAAGAGGACCGCTGCGCACCATCGTCGAAGTAAAGGACGAGGCCTGGCGGGTAACTCCTACGAGCCAACCGGTGGACATGACCACCCTCTACACTCTCCATGCCGGCCATCGCGCCCTACCTGCATGCCAACTACGGCGGCATCTACATGGCGGTCGGCGAGTCGTCCGTGACATTCCGATGGGCGGGGAGCTGCTATTATTTCAGCGGCGGGAACGGCTACGCCTGGTTCTCGCTGACACTCTACCCGAACGGGGAGTTCGACTTCAAGTACGGCGACGATTACGGAACGCCGTACGACACCAACAACGAGCCCTACGCCCGCTACGGCTGGTCGAGCGGGACGGGCGAGGGCTTCCTCGCGCTGGTCGGCGGCAGCCTCGCCGGCGCCCCCGACCGGTGCATCCGCTACGCGCCCGCGCCGGCGTGGCTCGCGGCGCGGACCGACCAATCGGCGGCTCCGGCTCCGGGCGTCGCGGCGGGCGTCATTTCCGCCACGCCGCCTGCCACGACGAACAGCGAGATCGTCGTGGCCGTCAAGGACGACGACGGACGCGCCTCGTACCGGCGCTTCCGGCTCATCGTCAACTCCAGCGGCTCGCTCACGGGCTACGCCGCCTGGGCGGCCCTGAACGGCCTCGGCGGACCGGATGAGGTCACCGACGGCCAGCCAAACCTGATCCGTTACGCCTTCAACGTGCCGAGCGGCGCCTTCTCGCCGTTCACGGGCATCTCCTTCAACGCGAGCGGCAAGCCGGTCGTCACCCTGCTTCCGCTCGTGAACACCGACGGCGTGACCGTGAAGGTCCTCTCCACGACCGACCTCACCGACTGGTCGAACCCCGAGGTGCGGACGCTCACGATCAGCGACAACGGCACGCTGATCTTCGACCACGCAACCGACCCGCAGCGGTTCTACCGGCTCAAGGCGGAATAACCATGAATTTGAAAAGGAACAACACCATGAAGAAGATGCTGCTCACACTCGCCGCGCTGTTCGCGGCCGCAACGTCCGCCCTCGCGGACCTCTACGTGACGCCCACCGGCGCCGGCGCAAAGGACGGCTCCAGCTGGGCCAACGCCTTCGCCGGCATACAGGCAGCAGTCGACGCGGTCGACGCCGCCGTGGCCGCCGACGCCAACTACGCGATTCCGACGATCCGCGTCGCGGACGGCACCTACACGCGCGTCGTCGTCTCGCGCAACATGGCGCTTGACGTCCGCTCCGAGAACGGCGCCGCCGCGACGATCATCGACGGCTTCAACACGAACCGGTGCGTGCTCTGCTACGCAAACGGATTCAGGACGACGCCGACGTTCACCGGCTTCACGCTCCGCAACGGCAACGTCACGGGCTTCTCCGGCACCGATTCATGGGGCGGCGGCGCGGGCGGCGGCACGCTCGTCGACTGCGTGATCGAGGACTGCGCGGCGGCCTGGGGCGGCGGCACCTACAGGGCCAACACCCAACGCTGCATCATCCGGCGCTGCAGGGCGACCAGCGCCGGCGGCGCCTGCGCCGAGGAGGGGACGCACCGCAACACCCTCATGTGCCAATCGACCGGCACGTCCTACATCATCTACGACGTGACGCTCTACAACTGCACGGTGGCGGACAACGCCGCGACCAGCGACAACGCCATCAATATCAGGAACAAGTACAACTGCATCGTCTGGGGCAACACCATCAACGGGCAGCCATCCGCGCAGAACGACCCCCAGAACCCCAAGTTCGCGGGCGACGGCGACTACCGCCTGCGCGTCGGTTCGCCGGGGATCGACGGCGGCGACGCCACCTACTCGACCGAGGGATACGTGGGATTGACCGACCTCGCGGGCAACGCCCGCGTCCAGGGCAACGCCATCGACCTTGGCTGTTACGAGGGCACGGGCGTTGAGGGCTGCCTCGTGACGGCCGTCGCGGGCGGCAACGGCGTCGTTTCCCCGACAAGTTTCTTCACGAACGAAACCATGTCCGTCACGATCACCGCCGATACCTCCGTCTACGGACGCCCCGTCACGGCGTGGTACACGAACGGCGTCCTCGCCGCGAGCGGCGGCAATTCGCTGACGGTCGTCATGTCCGGCAACGGCGACATCGAGGTGACGGCCATGTTCGCCACCTACGAGTGGTTCGTCAACGGCACGACCGGCAGCGACTCCAACGACGGCAGCTCGGCCGCCACCGCGTTCAAGACCATCGCGAAGGCGGTCTCCTCCGCCGCAAACGACGAGACGATCAACGTCGCCCCCGGCACCTACGCCCCCATCGACACGACGGGCGTGCGCGTGAACATCCTCGGCACGGCCGGCGCGGCCGCGACGATCATCGACGGCGGCGACACGCAGCGCTGCGCGCTCCTCTCCGACGGCACCACGCTCACGGGCTTTACGCTCCAGCACGGCAGGAGCATCACCTCTGACGACATGCAAGGCGGCGGCGGCGCGATGGGTGGCACGCTTGTCGCCTGCGTCCTCAAGGACAACATCGCCTCCTACGGCGGCGGCGCCCTTGGCTCGACACTGATCCGCTGCACCGTCACGGACAACAGCGCGGCCTTCGGCGGCGGCGTCCACAGATGCCAATCCTACAACAGCCTCATCGCCTACAACTCCGCCACCGAGGGTGGCGGCGCCCGCTTCGGCGAACTGCGCGGCTGCACGGTCGTCTACAACCGCGGTTGCCTCTCCGGCGGCATCGAATACGCCATGGTCCTCAACTCCATTCTCCGCTACAACCGCACGGCCAACGGCCGCGCGAGCTACAACCTCTGGAACTACGAGGGCAACTGCATCGACGAGCCGAACCCCAACGGCGAGGACGGCGAGTGGCTGGACGGCTACACCATCGTCGAAGACCCGCTCTTCGTCGACCCCGAGAACGGCGACTTCCGCCTCCTCGCCGGTTCGCCCTGCATCAACTACGGCGATGTGAATTTCTACTACGTCGACGACGGCCTCGACCTCGCGGGCAACCCGCGCATCGTCGACGGTGACCCCGACCTCGGCTGCTACGAGGGCGAAGTGGAAGGGCATGTCGTCTCCGTGCGCGTGGACGGCCACGGCTCCGTCTCCGCCCGCACCATCGTCGTCGCCGAGGGTGGCTCCGCCACGATCACCGCCACCGCGGACGGACGCGCATTCCTCCGCTGGCTCGTGGACGGCGAGAACGCCGGCACGAGCACGACGCTCACGCTCTCCAATATCGACGCCGACCATGTTGTGACGGCCTGCTTCCAGCGCAACACGACGACCGTCTCCGGCAGCGGCGCGGCGCTCCAGAACGCCATCAACGCGGCGAAGGACGGCGACACGCTCGTCGTTTCGCCCGGCACCTACTCGGCCATCGTCGCCACGAACCGCGTCCTCGACATCAAGAGCAGCGCCGGCCCCGAAACGACGATCATCCAGGGGACGAACAACGGCTTGCTCTCCGGCACGCGCGCCGCCACCTTCTCCCTGACGGTCACGCGCCCGACCTGCACGCTCTCCGGCTTCACGCTCACGGGCGGCTTCTGCGGCGACCCGATCTACGGCGGCGGCGGCGTCTTCGGCGGCATCGTCTCGAACTGCGTCATCCGCGGCAACGGCGCCCTCATCGGCGGCGGCGCGGCCTACAGCATGCTGTCGCACTGCGTCATCTCCAACAACACGGCTTATGTCCTTGGCGGCGGCGCGGCGTTCTTGGCCCTCGACAACTGCCTCGTCACTGGTAACGAAGTCCAGTTCAACACGATCGAATGGGTCAGTAGGCTCGCGGCGACGCTGGGCATCAACCTCAACATTCCGGCCGACTTCGGCGGCGGCGCGGGCGTCGCCTACGCGGCGGCCGACCACTGCACGATCACGAAGAACACCGCGACCGCCGCCGAAGCGGGTGGCGGCTTCTGGGTCGTCCTCGACAACTCCATCGTCGCCGGCAACACGGCCACCGCGGAGGGCGCGAACCAGAACCTCTTCAACACCCCCGTCGTCCCGCTCTACACCTGCTCGACATACGACGAATTCTGGGGCGACGGTGCCCCCGGCTTCGTGAACGCCACCATGGACGACACGTTCGTGGACGCCGCCGGCGGCGACTTCCGCCTCAAGGCGACCTCCGCCTGCGTCGACGGCTGCGACAGCACGTTCGACCTCGAAAACCCGGACCCGGAGCGCATCGCCCTCTGGCTCGGCGCCACCGACCTGACGGGCTCGCCGCGCTGGCTCGCGCTAGCCCCCGACATCGGCTGCTACGAGACGACGCCCGCCACGCCCGGCGCGGTGCAGGACGTCGCGGCGACGCGCAGCTCCGCCCGCGAGGACGTCCGCGTCACCTGGACCGGCGCGAAGCACGGCTCCTGGTACACGATCCACCGCGGTCCGTGGAACAACGGCGCGGGCACGTTCGCCCAGGCGGAGCAGATCGGCGTCGTGACGAACGTCTTCACGTGGTTCGTCGACGACACCGCGGAGGCGAGCGTCGACTACCGCTACTGGGTCGTGGCGCACTCGGGCGCCGGCGCCGGGCCGTACGGCGCCGGCGACCGCGGCTACTGGGTCGCGCCGCTCGTCATCACGACGGAATCGCTGCCCGACGGCACGGTGCGCGAGCCCTGGTCCGCGCAGCTGGCGGCGACCGGCGGCATCGGGACCTACACGTGGGAGGTCACCCAGCCGGACTGGCTCTCCTTCTCCGGCGCGACCCTCTCCGGCGTGCCGCGCGTGCAGGGCGACGTCTGGGTGGTGGTGACCGTCATGGACCAACGAGGGACCGAGGCCCAAAAAGCCTTCCAGATCTCGATTGCGAAGAACCCCAACCCGCAGAACATCACCATCTCCAACCTCGCCGAGTTCCGCACGTTCATGGAGGACGTCCACACCTACTACTTCGAGGGCGACACGGTCACGCTCACCGCCGACATCGACTGCGAGGGCGGGCGCTTCACCACCGGCGCGTCGGGGAGCAGCGCCTACTCCTGCTTCAAGGGCACGTTCGACGGCCAGGGGCACGTGATCTCCAACTTCCTCAACAAGGCCCTCTCCGCCGGCACGGGCAATACCTCCACCTTCGGCGTCGCGATGTTCGACATCGCGCGCGACGGCGCGGTGATCAAGAACCTCACGCTCCAGGGTGACTTCGGCAACGGCGCGGCGACCCCCGACTACGCGGCCGCGTTCGCCGCCTACGCGATCGGCCACACGAACGGGACGCTCGGCCTCACGCTCGAGAACTGCCACTTCATCGGCTCCGTCACCAACTACAAGTGCTCCGCCGCCTTTGTCGGCGCGGCGCTCCACGGCAGCGGCGCGCCCGACGGCCGCGTCCTCTACATGACGAACTGCACGGCGCGCGGATCGATCGTCTCGACCTACATCTACGTCACCGGCGGCCTCGTCGCGTCCGGCGAGGGCGTCGAGGCCTACGACTGCTCGATGGAGGGCGAAGTCCGCGGGCGCTGGACGCTCGGCGGCCTGATCGGCCAGGCCTTCGACAGCTCCTTCGCGCGCTGCTCGTTCGCGGGGTCGCTGGGCCCCGGCCCCGACAGCATCAACGGCTCGGACGGCGGCTGCGGCGGCCTCGTGGGCCTCGCCTCGAACGCCGTGTTCCGCGCCTGCTCGGCGAACGCCGACATCGACTGGAACATCTCATCCGGCTACAACGCCGGCACGGGGCGCATCAATTCCAGGAACTTCATCGGCGAGGGCGGCGCGGCGGGCGTGACCTGCGGCTCGTCCGCCTTCTACGACTGCACCGCCGCCGGCACGCTGAAGGCGAAGAACGGCTACGGCGGCGGGTTCGTCGGCTGGACGGCCGGCGCGGAGGTCTTCTCCAACTGCACGACGACCGTCACGCTCCAGCCGGACGCGAGATACGTCAACACCATCGGCCACGGCGGTTTCGCCTCGTCCGTCGCCTCCGCCGGCGCGCTCTTCGTCGATTGCTCCGTCTCGCCGCGCGGGAACAACATCTTCGGCGGCTTCTACAACAACCAGCACCCGCGGGCGGGCGTCGCCGTCGGCACCAACACGTTCCGGCGCTGCACGGTGGAGAACCCTGCCGATGTCACCTACGGTTTCGCGTCCGCGTGCTGGAACGGCGTGTTCGAGGGCTGCACGGTGCGCGGCGGCCGCGCCGGCACCGCCGGCTTCGTGGGCTCCGCCGGCAAGCGGCCGGACGACTCGAACTCCAGCACCTACCCCTACGCGCAGACCAGCACCTTCACCGACTGCTCCGTCCACGGCACGCGGGCGTGCCACGGCTTCGTGCAGTCCGCCAACTCCGACGGCAAGGCCGGCAGCACCAACGTCTTCCGCCGCTGCCGCGCCGGGTGCCTCTACGGGACCAGCAACCTGTCCGGCGCCAGCGACTCCGGATTCGGCTACACCCTCAACAAGGGGACGCTCGTCGAAGACTGCGCGGCCTACGGCATCGCGGACATGGGCGATTTCAACGGCGGCTTCGCGTCCGACGTCAGTCTGGGGACAACGATTCGCCGCTCGGTGGCCGCCGTGATCCCGCGAACCACCGACAACCGGACCGCAGGCTTTGTCGACAACCTCTCTTCCGGCGCGGTCGTCGAGGACTGCTACGCCGTCTGCGGCCCCGTCTCGCCGGCGGTCTACGGTGATGGCTACTACGATTACCAGAACGGCTATCAGGGCGGGTTCGTGAGACGCTGCCGAATCGGCCAGACCGAGGGCAGCTCGCCGATCCGGCGCTCGTTCGCGCTCTGGCCCGTTCCCGCCACGACCTGCCCCTACGTCGGCTCGTTCGCGGCGGTCACGCCCTACAGCGACTACTCCACCGACTACTTCGAGGACTGCTACCGCCCGGAGGAATCGCCGATCGGCGACTGCAACAACGCGGACGCGGAGGGCGTGGAGGCGCTGACGGCGGCGCAGTTCGCGTCGGCATCGGCGGCGACGATGCCGAACTACGATTTCCAAAACGTCTGGCACGCGCCGAACGGCCTCGCCTCCAGCCCCTACCTCGACGCCTCGGTGGACGCGGACACCAACTTCTGGTTCTTCGCGGGGATCATCGGCGCGGAGGGGCGGGTCCTCGTGAACGGCGAAGCGCCGCGCGAGGCGTATCCGGCGGGGTCGGTCCTGACGGTCCAGGCGGTCGCCGACAATCCCGACCTGCCGTTCGCGGGTTGGGTGGGCGACGGTTTCGCGGACCCGTCGGCGCAGACCACGACCTACACGGTGAAGAACGTGTCCGCCATCGCTGCGGAGTTCTGCATCCCGATCTACACGGTGGACGACTGGACGAACATGGTCCACGCCAGCTACGAATCCAGCGTCACGGACACCTACGCGCTGATGAACGACCTCGACTTCACCGACTACATCGCGACGAACGGGTGGAACTACGTCGACGGATACTACGCGTTCGCCGGGAAGCTCTTCGGGCAGGGGCACACGATCCGCGGTCTCGTCACGACGAAAGGGTCCTTCAACACGACGCAGGCGCTGTTCAGCAGTCTCGCGAACGGCGCGGAAATCCGCGACCTCACGATTGAATTCAGCAACGTGCCGGGCGACCAGAACACCCTGAGCCTCGCGGGGCTGGCGGCCAGCGTCGGGAGCGGCTGCCTCATCTCGAACTGCCACGTGAAGGCCGACTGGCAGGGGGTCTATCCCGATGTCTACGTAAGCCCGGCCTACAAGTCCTGCCAATACTACGGCCTTGCCCAGACCGTGAGCGGCGTGGGCATCCGCATCGTGGACTGCACGGTCGAAGGGAAGCTGGCGGGTGGCACGTCGGCATACGGGTTTGTCGGCAGCGCGACGCTGAACGGCGGCGAGATTGCGCGGTGCGCGGTGTTCGCGGACGTTTCGACGCTCACGAACCGCACCGACGGCGCGGCCGCGGGCTTCGCGGGGGAGATTACCCTTTCCGGCGGCGCGGTCGTGCGCGAATGCTTCTCGGCGGGGAGCGTGGACGCCGCCGCCGACGCGGCGGGGTTCGCCTGCCGGATCGACCTGCGGGACGACCAGTCCCAGGTGCGCGACTGCTACTCGACGGCGGAGGTCATCGGCGGCGAAAACCAGAA
>CACXPT010000150.1 GCA_902769585.1 uncultured bacterium | reverse complement strand
CCTCCGGCCATGTCTACGCCAGACACCTCAAGGACACCGAAAGACAGAGTCCTGTTTTGAAGACTACAACAAGTCCTGTTTTGATTTCACCCCGACAAGGCACTAAAAAGGCATTGCGGCGGCGGAGCAAGGGGCGTATAATGTTCCGCCGATGAAACGACTGTCTTTTCTTCTGGTCCTCGTGCTGGCCGGCGGGTGCATATTCGCCCTGGGCTGGTACGTGCGCGAGTTTGTAGGTTTTAGCGTGAACGCGCGGCCGCGCAAGGCCGCCGACGTGCCAGCCGTCGCCGTGGGCGAGGTGGCGGCGGAGAAGTTCAATCCGCCCGAGGAGTTCGTCGGCCACGTGGAGCCCGTGCAGGAGGTTGACATCCTCCCGCAGATCGAGGGCTACGTCAAGGAGGTCAAGTTCTCGGAGGGCGACGAGGTGAAGCAGGGCGACCTGCTCTTCGTCATCGACGACGAGCGCTACGCGGCCGAACAGGGCGTCGCGAAGGCCGAGGTGGCGTCCGCCAAGAGCAAGGTCGTGCAGGCCGAGGCGGCGGTGGAACGCGCAGAGCGCCTGCTGCGGCGCCTGAAGGCGGCCGACGCGCGCGGCATCACGCAGACCGAGATGGACGCGGCTGAGACAGGCCTCGCGTCCGACCGCGCGGCGCTCGGCTCCGCGAAGTCCGCCGTCTCCCAGGCCGAGGCGAAGCTCGCCAGCACGGCGTTCAACATGAAGCACACGCGCATCTTCGCGCCCATCGGCGGACGCATCGGCAAGTCGCTCATGCACGCGGGCGACTTCGTGTCGCCCTCCAAGGGCGCGCTCGCGCGCATCGTGCAGGTGGATCCCGTGCGCGTGACGTTCCCGATCACCGACCGCGCCTACCTCGCGTGGGGCGGCGCGAGCGTCGGCGACAAGCGCCGCCTGCGCCTGCGCCTCGCTGACGGCTCGATCTACCCGTCCACCGGCAAGTGGGCGTTCTCGGACAACGAGATGAGCGCCGAGACGGCAACCCTTCTCGTGCGCGCGCATTTCCCCAACGCGAAGCGCCTCCTCGTGCCGAACGCCTACGTCACCGTCCTCGCCGATGAGGCCGACCCGGCTCCCGTCCCGGTCATTCCCGTCTCCGCCCTCATGCAGACAGCGCAGGCGACCGGCGTGTGGGTGATGGACGGCGAGGACACGGTGCGCTTCCGCGCCGCCAAGCCGGGTGCTCGCGCCGACGGCAAGATCCGCCTTCTCACAGGCGTGAAGCCTGGCGAGAAGATCGTCGTGCAGGGCATCCACAAGCTGGGCGACGGCATGCGCGTGCGCGTGGTGCCGGCCTCGGAGTTCCACTGAGGAGGCCGCGCCCGTGAAACTGAGCATACGCGCCGCGATCGAAGCCCTTCACCCCTTCTCGCGCTTCTTCATCGAGCGGCCGCGCTTCGCCGGAGTCCTCTCGATCGTCCTCTCGCTCGCCGGCACGGTGGCGCTCATGAAGCTGCCGGTGGCGCAGTATCCCGAGGTGCAACCCCCGCGCATCGTGGTGGCTTGCAACTACCCGGGCGCGAACGCGCACGAGGTGATGAACACCGTGGCCTCGCCTCTCGAGGACGAGATGAACGGCGTGGAGGACATGCTGTTCATGGCGTCGTCGTGCGCGGACGACGGCTCGTACTCGCTCGGCATCACGTTCGAGGTGGGCACCGACCGCGACGTTGCGCTCATGAAGGTGCAGAACCGCGTACAGCAGGCGCTCACCAAGCTTCCGGCCGAGATCAAGGCCACCGGCCTGCGCGTGCGCTGCGCCTCCGAGGACCAGCTCGGCATCCTCACGCTCCGCTCGAAGACCGGCAAGCTCAGCCGCATCGAGGTCTCTGACTACATGTACGGCGTGGTGCAGCCCGCCATCCTGCGCGTGCCCGGCGTGGGAGACGCCACTATCCACGGTCCAAAGATGGCAATCCGAGTGTGGCTCGACCCCAAGCGCTGCGCCGCCCAGGGCATCAACGCCGAGGAGATCGTGGCCGCCATCAAGGCGCAGAACGTGCAGGCGTCGCTCGGTTCCGTCGGCGCGTCCCCCACGCCCGACAACAACTCGCGCAAGATCACGCTGATCGCCAAGGGCCGCCTCCACACGCCAGAGGAGTTCGGCGAGATAATCGTCCGCCGCGACGCCAAGGGCGGAATCGTGCGCCTCAAGGACGTTGCCCGCGCCGAGTACGGCGAGCAGGGCTACAACTTCTTCAACACGTTCAACAACGACATCTCCACCTCCGTTGACCTCAACCAGCTTCCAGGCGGCAACGCGATCCGCACGATGAACCTCATCCGCGAGGAGATGGCGCGCCTCGCCACGCGCTTCCCGGGCGACCTCGAATGGACCATCCCGTACGACACCACGGACTACGTGCGCGCCTGCCTGAAGGAGATCGTCTTCACCCTCTTCCTCACGCTAGGCCTCGTCGCGCTCGTCTGCTGGATATTCCTCCAGGACTTCCGCGCCACGCTCGTGCCTATCATCACCATTCCCGTCTCCCTCCTCTCCACGTTCACCGTCATGGCCGCGCTCGGCTACTCCATCAACATCCTCACGCTGTTCGGGCTAGTCCTCGCGATCGGTACCGTGGTGGACGACGCGATCGTGGTGGTGGAGCGCGTGCAGACGCTCATGGAGCAGGGCCTCAACCAGAAGGAGGCGTCCATCCAGGCGATGCAGGACGTGACTGGCGCGGTCATCGCCACCACGCTCGTGCTGCTCGGCATCTTCGTGCCGGTGGGCTTCCTCGGCGGCCTCACGGGCAAGATCTACCAGCAGTTCGCCGTCACGCTCTCCACGGCGGCCGTGTTCTCGTCCGTCTGCGCGCTCACGCTCTCGCCCGCGCTCTGCACCGTGCTCCTCAGGAACGCGCCCGAGGGCCGGAGAAAATTCGTCCTCTTCCGGATCTTCGACGCGCTCCTCCGCGGCGCGGGCCGCATCTACGTGTGGGCCTCCGGAATCTTCGCCCGCCACGTCGTCCTGCTCGCGCTGTTCTTCCTAGTGCTGGTCTGCCTCGCCATCGCCACCGCGAAGTCCATCCCGCAGGCGTTCATCCCGCACGAGGACCAGGGAACCGTGATGGTGGACGCGAACCTGCCCGAAGGCTGCGTGCGGACGCTCACCGCGCAGGCCTGCGGCGAGGCCGTCACGCGCATGAGAGGCATCCCCGGCGTCGAGTCGGTCCTCATGACGGCCGGCTCGAGCCGCATCGGCGGGCGCGGCGAGAACCAGTCGATGATGACCGTCAGGCTCACGCCGTGGGACGAGCGCCCCGGCAAGGACCTTGAGGTCCTCGCCATCCGCGCGCGCATCAACGAGACGAACTCCACCCTTCCCATGATCGTGACGCGCGCGTTCGCGCCGCCGCCGATCCCGGGCTTCGGCGCGATCGGCGGCGTGGAGCCCGCCATCTTCTCGCTTGGCGACACCGACGCCACACGCCTTGCCCGCGTGGCGAAGTCGCTCAAGCAGGAATTCGAGGCGTCCCCCCTGATCGAGAGCGCCGTCTGCGGATACAACGCGGACACGCCCCACCTGCACCTGGACGTCGACCGCGCCAAGTGCGAACTTTTCCGCGTGCCGCTCGCCACCCTCTACTCGACCCTCCAGACATACCTCGGCTCGCTCTACGTGAACGACGTCAACCTCGGCACGCAGGTGAACCGCGTCACAGTGCAGGCCGACTGGTACGGCCGTGCCGACGCGGAGTCCGTGCGCGGACTCTACGTGCGCTCCGAGACGGGCGCGATGGTGCCTGTGAGCGCGCTCGTCACCTTCGGCGAGAGCCTCGGCCCGCGCGTCATCTACCGCCGCAACCAGTACGTGTACTGCACCATCCTCTGCACGCCAGCCCCCGGCGTCCTCGCGGGCGACTGCCGCGAGGAGGTTATCCGAATCCTCAACGAGAAGCTGCCGCCCGACTACGGCTACGACTGGGCCGGCCTCACCTTCCACGAGATGCGCGCGCGCGGCACAGCCCTCCCGCTCCTGATCCTCGCCGTCCTCTTCGGCTACCTCTTCCTCGTGGCGCAGTACGAGAGCTGGACCATCCCGCTCCCCGTGATGCTCTCGGTTGCGACAGCAGTCCTCGGCGCACTCCTCGGCCTCAAGATAGCGGGGCTGGATCTGTCCATCTACGCCCAGCTCGGCATCGTGCTCCTGATCGGCCTCTCATCGAAGAACGCCATCCTCATCGTGGAGTTCGCGAAGGAGCGCCACGAGCGCGACGGGCTGGGCATTATCGAGGCTGCGCTCTCAGGCGCGCACGAGCGCTTCCGCGCCGTGCTGATGACGGCCCTCACGTTCGTCCTCGGCGTCGCACCGCTCGTTTGGGCCACCGGCGCAGGCGCCGGAAGCCGCCGCGCGATCGGCACCACCACCTTCGCCGGCATGTGCGCGGCCACGCTCCTCGGCATAGTCCTCGTGCCCGGCCTCTACGTACTCTTCCAGACCCTCCGCGAGAAGGTGCGCGGAAAACCCAACTCTATGCCGGTTCGGAAATGACGGACACCCCGTCGGGGATGACGGCGATCCTGGCGTCCGCGCCGACGATCTCGTCCGCACGCGCAAGCGCCTCGGGCAGCGACGACGCCGTCTCAAGGTGCATCGCCTGCAGCATGGCGTGGTCGCAGTCGCGCGTTACGAGTATCACCGTATGTCGCGAAAGGATGCGCGCGAGTATCTGGAACTCCCACTGGTCGGGCTGCGTGGCGGTACGCGGCACGCGCAGCACCCGCTCAAGCACGGCCTCGGGCGTGGGTGCCTCCGCCAGGTTGCGGTAGAACGACTCGCCGCCCGATCCGTCGGCGCAAGACGCCACCATCACGATGACGCCGCCGTCACGGCACACAGCCTCCGCCGCCGTCATGCCCTTCACCGACTGGTACACGTTCTGGTCGAGCGGATAGCCGCCATTCGATGTCACCACGATGTCAGAGATCGGCACGCGCACGCGGCAGATGTCCTTCAGCCACGCGCACCCCGCCTCGTGCGCCTTCCGGAAATGCCCTGCCACCGCATGCACTATCTTCTTCTCGCCGTTGATCACCACGTTCGCCACGAACGCGAGCTTCGCCGTCTCCGCCGCGTACAGCATGTCGCGGTGGATCGGGTTCCCTTCAAGGATTCCGGTCCGCGCATACGGGCTCTGGATGAACTCGCTGCAGTGGTTGGCGAGCACCGTCTCGCGCGAGACTATGCCCGGAAGCACGCTCTTCCGCCCTCCCGAGAAGCCCGCAAAGAAGTGCGGCTCGATGAAGCCTTCGGAGACGAGCAGGTCTGCCTCCATCGCGAGACGGTTCACGATGAGCCGGCCGCCCGACGGAAGCGTGCCAGCCTCTACGAGGCCTGCCGCGTCGGAAGAGTTGTGCACCACGATCCGCTCGCGCGCCACGATATCCTCGCCGAACTTTCCGACCAGCTCCTCGCGCGTCGTCAGCCGATGGAAGCCAGTCGCGATCAGAATCGTGATCTCCGCCGACGGGTTCCCCTTCCTGATGCGCTCAAGCAGCTGCGGCATGATGATCTTCGACGGGACAGGCCGAGTGTGGTCGCTCGCGATTATCACGACCTTCCGCTTGCCGGCGGCCAGTTCCTCAAGACGCGGCGAGCCAATAGGCGCGTCTAGCGCAGCACGCACGCATGCGGCCTCGTCTGCCGCGGCTGGCGGCAGCGACGAGGTGTATACGCCGTTCAGGCGTGCGTCATCTATCTCGGCCACCATGGCCGTGCGTGCGTATGGAATCGAAATCTTCATTGCAGTTCTCTAAACACCGTCATTATCGCATTGCATCCGCCTACCGCAGGAACAAGTGCGTGCCGGGCGGCGGAAGGCAAGTAAGGAGGGCCACGTTCTTCGCGAGGTCGCCGCCGGACGCATTCTTAGCGACAAAAGCTATAAGGTTCGTACCGCCCGGCATGAAATAAGCGGCCGGGATCGCCAGGGAGGCCGTGCCTGACGTCACAGGAACGTTAGACGCGAAGCGTCCGTTCACGTAGATGTCGAGAGAAGCCGCATTGGTCGTTGGCACCGCCACGGAACCAAGGATAGGTGCATTGGATAGCGGAACAGCCACGTCCTCCACGTCCGTCTCCACGGATCCCGATGTTGGAGACGAGAAGGAGAAGGTCGGCACGATCGTATTCGTGCGCGTATAGCGCAGGGCGGAGGCGTTAACTGTCTGCGAGACGTTCGACACGGCGCAGCCGACGGTGGCGAACTGACTGTCCAGCCACGCGAAGCGCCGCGTGAGGAACTGCTTCAGCGTGTCCACGTCGCCCGTCTCCTCCGCGTTGCCGAAGAAGCCGATGCGGTTGTTCCAGCGCAGGTCGTTCGCGCGCGCAGACGCGGCGAGCTTCACCTTGTACTGGTCGATGAGGCCGCCTTCCCTCACCATGTCCGTCAGGTACGGACGCGTGGCGAAGTAGCGCTCACGCAGCTTGAAGGTGAAGTACGGGTCGGCCGTCCAGTGCCCCATGAAGTTGTTCTGGCTGCGCGAGGGAATCCACTTCTCGGGGATGATCGCCGCGTAGGTGGCCTCGCCGTAGATGTTCGTGACGGCAGGCGTGCGGATGCGGATCTGGAGCGAGCCGAGGCCGTAGTCGAAGTCCCACGCCGGGGCGAAGACCATCTTGCCGTCCGCGTTCATGTAGCTGTAGCGGCTGAAGGAACCGGCATCGTCGTTGCCGGGTACGAACTGCGAGAGCCAGTAGGACACCATCGAGTCGAAGTCCGCGAGATCCGCGTAGTGCTCGCCCCTCGTGTTGACGTTCGTGCCCGACATCCACGCCTGGCCGAGGTTCCACCACGTCTCCCACACGAAGTTGCTGATCGTCGGATTCGTGAAGGCGTATTCCGGCGTGTTCATCGCCACGCACAGCTTGAGCGTGCCTTTCGAGGTCGTGTTGTTCTGGATGAAGCTGGACGGCGCGGGAGCAGTTCCGCCATTGGCTTTTGGCATCTTCTTGGAGTCGATCTCGAACACGAGCCCCTTGGAGATGTCGCCGCCGTTCCAAGCCTTCCAGTAGACCTTGATGCGTCCCTGTCCGTCGAGCGTGCCGCCATCGGCCTTCTTCGCGGAAAGCACGTAGTTCGTGCCGCCGTAGGCGAACGTGCCGGACGTCATCCAGAGGCAGTTCGTCTCCAGCATCACGTCAAGCGCGTCGACGTCATCGGCCGTCAGGGCCGGGTTCGCCTTCTGCGCCGCCTCCGCCACGTCGCCGGTATCCCAGTTGAGGATGGGGATGCGCTCATCGGACACGCGGATGTGCTGGCAGAGCTGGTAGTTGCCCACGTACTTCCCGTTCATCACCACGTCCACCCACTCGCTCTTCATCCACACGGGCGCGCCGAACTGTCCGGCGAGGTCGTAGCAGAGCTTGTTGCGCATGAGCGACTCGTCGAAACAGTTGGCGAGCAGCACCCAGTGCTTGTTCTTCACGCCGCCGCCGAGTCCGAAGAGGTCGGTCTTCTTGTCGAGCTTGATCTTGTAGGGCTTCTTGTCCTGTCCGGCCGTGGAGTTGCCGCGCACGTGGATCGTGAACTTCATGTTCGTCACCTGGTCGTCGTACTCGGCGTTGCCCCGGATCGTGATCGTGCCGGAGTGCGTCTCCTTCTTGCTCGACGGCCATGTGTAGGCGATCGCCTCCACGAAGAGGTCCTCGTACTGCTCGCGGTACGGGGCGAGGTCCGCCCCCTCCTCGACCGTCAGCGGGAAGAAGTTGTCGGCCTCGTCGGCGTAGTAGTAGGTCACGCCGACCTCGGCCGTCTCGTCGTCGGTCTTCACGTAGCCGTCGGCGGTCCCCACCGTCATCTCCACGACGGGCAGGTCGCTGCACCAGAACTTCCCCGTGCCGGCGTAGCCGTTGCCGTCGGAGACGTCCACCACCACCCAGTGGCCGAAGTCGGACGCCTGCAAGTCATACGTCGAGCCCGTGCCGCGCGCGCCGCCGGCGACGGGCATCCCGGCGGCGTCCACGAGGTGCCAGTCGTAGGACAGCTCGCCCAGCGTGACGCCCTCGTTCGGCGTCACCGTGGGCGTGAGCGTGCTGCCCGCCTGCGGACGCAACACCGCGGCGAACGAGACCTCGGCGCGGGCGGGGCGCGCGACCGCCTCCGTGGCCGTGATGCGCCCCACCGTGCCCTTGCCGCGCACCGTGTAGCGGATGCGCGTGGGCACGCACGAGTAGTCGCTCTCGACGCGCACGGCGTAGGTGCGGTCCTCCTCCGCCACGAGGCCGTCGGCGGAGAGTTCGAGCCAACGGCCCTTGATGTTGCCGCTGTCGCGCGTGGAGACCCAGCCGATGAACGTACACGTCTCGCCGTCTTCCTTCAGGCGCATCGCGATGGCGGCGTGGTGCGAGAAGTTCGTGAGGTTCCACTCCTCGCCGAAGCGGCAGGCCGTGAAGGTCATGTCCGCGTCTAGCTGCATGCGGGCGTTGTAGGCGTACTTCTTCGTGGGCTCGAACTGGATCTCGCCGCCGCGCGTGTCGAGCTGCAAGGAATCCCCTCCGGCAGCGCTCGTGTGGACCGTGCGGTCGGTGGCCGACGTCTTGCGCCAGGTGCCGGCCGACGTGGTCCATTTGTTGCTCCGCACTTCCGTGAAGTTCTGGTACGTCTCGTCGAACCATGTCGTCGCATCGCCGAGAGGCCCGTCGCCGAACGCCGCCATGGCACACATCGTGACGGCGGCGGCAAGCCATCCGCCAAGAAACCCACGCACTCTCTTTTGCATCTCGTTTCTCCGGTTTCGCCCAGCGGCACCTGTCCCCTGCGGACACGCCCCGTCAAGCTGGTGAGGATTGTAGCATTTCCCCCCGCCCCTCTGCAAATGCATTTTGGCGTCCGCAGACAACCTCGGGGGATATGTGCTATAATGGGCGCATGAAAAAGCAACTTCTTGCATGCCTTGCCGCCGTGGCGGTGGCAGGACTGGCTACGGCAGGCGATCGCCTTGCCGAAGGCTTCGCGAACGTGCCGGCGGCGAACAGGCCCTGGTGCTACTGGTGGTGGGTGAACGGCCACGTTGACAAGGACACCATCACCAGGGACCTCGAGGCGATGAAACGGCTCGGGTTCGGCGGACTCCTGATGTTCGACTCGCGCGGCTACTGGGACGACGAGCGGCACGTGGTCAACCCGAAGCCGGAGATTGAGTTCATGAGCCCCGAATGGCAGGAATACGTTGTCCACGCCATCCGCGAGGCCGCGCGGCTCGGACTCGAGTTCTCCATGAACATGAGCTCCTCCGGCGGCAAGCTGGACGGTCCGTGGGACGTGGGCGCGGACGCGCCCAAGCGCCTCGTGTACAAGCTCTACCCAGCCGGCACCGAAGAGGCGGCGCTGGAGAAACCCGACTTCCCCCACTACCACGACATCGCGCTCCAGACTGTGTGGTACACCGGCAACGAGCTGGCGGCACCATCCGAATGGCAGAACGGAGGCGACGGAGTATACACCATGAGCGCATCTAGCGGGAAACGGCTGGACACTTCGGACGCCGCCTCGGCACGCGTTCTTGCCAAGGCAGGAACGCCTGGCG
Source organism: uncultured bacterium (assembly GCA_902769585.1). Classification (GTDB taxonomy): domain Bacteria; phylum Verrucomicrobiota; class Kiritimatiellia; order RFP12; family UBA1067; genus RUG572. The sequence continues at coordinate 4,036 of CACXPT010000150.1, read as the reverse complement.
CGAAGAGCGTGGCCGTGCGCTTCGGCTACACCGTCCTTCCTGGGCACGAGCATGACGTCGACGTGCTGGATCCGAAGGCCATCGAGGGACACTTCAACCGCTTCCAGGGAACGCTCATGGCCCGCATCCCGGACCTGGTCGGCAGGGACCGCACGCTCACGCACCTCTACTCCGTGAGCTGGGAAGGCACCATGCCAACCTGGACCGGCGACTTCAGGAACGAGTTCAAGAAGTACGCGGGGTTCGACATCGACTCCCACCTTCCGCAGCTGGCGGGCTTCACCGACAGCGACATCGCCGCTCAGGAGAAGTTCATGCGCGCCTACCGCCGCGCGCGCAACGACATGTTCCTCAACAACTTCTACGGCACCATGCGCGACCTCGCGCATGCGCGCAACGTCGGCTGGGTGTCGGAATCCGGCGGACCGTGGCAGCGCAAGCCGCAGATATTCCGCGAGGCCGATCAGATCGACTATCTGGCAGTCAACGACCTCCCGCAGGGCGAGTTCTGGCCGGGCCGCAACGGCAAGGGCCGCTACCACATACGAGCCGCCGCCGCCACGGCACACCTCTACGGCCTGCCGCGCGCCTCGGCCGAGGCGTTCACGCACATGATGCTGCACTGGTCTGTCGACCCTGGCCACATCAAGTTCAGCGGCGACGAGTGTTTCATCGGCGGGATCAACCATCTTGTCTGGCACACGTTCACCTGCTCGCCGCCGAAGTTCGGCGTGCCCGGCGCCGAGTACTTCGCCGGTTCGCACATCAACCGCAACGTCACGTGGCACCGAGAGCTCTCCGCGTTCGTGGGATACCTCGGACGCTGCCAGTGGCTGCTGCAGCAGGGGCAGCCAGTCGAGGACTTCGCCGTCTACGCGGGCGACAGGCCGTACCAGCACTGGGGACTATATCTCGACAAGCCTTACGAAACGGCCACCTCAACGCTGCCACGCGGCTACTCCTACGACATCATCAACGACGACGCGCTGCTCAGCCGCGTGACGCTCAAGGACGGGAAGCTAGTGCTGCCCAGCGGCATCTCCTACGGAGCGCTTGTGTGGGATCCCGAGTTCCGCGACGAGCCGCTCAAGCCTGCAGTGCTGGCGAAGGTGGACGAGTTCAGAAAAGGCGGACTGAAGGTGTTCAACGCGGCGTCGGCCGGCAAGGTGGCGACCCTAGCCCCGCCCGATTTCGACGGACCCTTCCGCGCTGTCCACCGCCGCGACGCGGCAACCGACACGGACATCTACTTCGTCATCGGCAGCGGCTCTGGCGACATGACGTTCCGCGTGTCGGGACGCCCCGCGGAGATATGGGACGCCGTGACCGGCGACCGGTGGGCGGCGAAGGCGACGCCCACCGGTGACGGCCGCACGAAGGTGTCGCTGGACCTTCCGAAGGACGGTTCGGCCTTCGTGGTATTCAGGCCGAGTTCGGTCGCGCAGGAGCGCGACCCTCCCGCGTCTGCAACGCCGGCAACGGGAACGTCCGCAACGCAAGGAACGGGAGGGACGCGCTCCCGCGCGTCCGCCATCCCTGGCCCATGGCAAGTCACCTTTGCCTACCATCCCGGTATTGCAGCGACGCCTCCGGCGTCGCGCACGCTGGCCAAGCTCGCCGACTGGACTACGATCGACGACCTCAAGTATTTCGCCGGCACGGCCACCTACCGTACAACGGTGACGCTCACCGAGGAAGAGGCGCTCGGCGCGACGCGCATCTCGCTCGGGGAACTGCCCTCTGGGCTCGCCACCGTGGAGGTGAACAGCACCGACTGCGGCATCGTGTGGTGCGCGCCTTGGGAAGCGAAGGCGATATTCCGCCCAGGCAAGAACACGGTGGTGGTGCGCGTCACGAACAACTGGTACAACCGCCTCCTCGGCGACTGCTTCCTGCCGGAGAAGGACCGCGTCACGAGAAGCACGCTCCGCTACTGGAACGAACCGAGGAAGAAAGACCCAAAGCGTCCGTGGGACATCCAGCCGACGGTGTATTCCGGCTACTCGACCTCCGACCAGCCGCAGCCCTCTGGCCTAATCGGACCGGTTGCCATTAGATAACAGGACAACAGGCGACAACTGGGACAACGGGCGTCTCGCCCGTTGCGTTATTAGTTTTTCACTTCAGCCTTGGCTCGATGTATTCCCAGAAGCGGTCGGCGATGAGCTGCATGCCGAGGTCGCTGGGATGGTTGTAGCGCCCGTGCGCGTCGGCGCGCGAGCGGATATTCTCCAAGTTCACGAACACGTCGCCGCGCTTTTTGGCAACCGCCTCCTTCTCGGCATCGAGCTTGGGGCGAATATAGAAGCCCTGCGAAACGATCGCCACGGCCTTGCCGTCAGGGTCGAGGTAGGTACGGAAAGCGTCTAGCGCGTCGGCAAACGAGCGCGCGGGCTTTGGTTCCATCTTGCCGTCGTCGTAGGTCTTTGGCACGTTTGCGCCAAAGAACATCACGATGATGTCAGGCTTGAACTCTCGCGCCCAACGGAAGTTCTTCTCGCACGACCAGTCCGGCTTGAAGAACGAGCGCTCGATGGAGCCGGCCACCTGCAGGAGGCAGCACTGCGCGTCAGGACGGACGGCTGCGATCTTCTTCTGGAGCAGATGGACGTAGTCCTTGTCGCGCACGGACGCGGCCATGCCCCAGTTGTTGGTCCAGCCGATCTGCGGACGCGGTCCGTGCAGCGTGATCGAGTTGCCGACGAAGAGGACGCGAGGCCCCTTTTTCGCGGGATCGAACGCCTTCTGGTCCTTGGCGTTCTGACCGAGCGCCGGCACCGGATTGGCCTGAAAGTCGGCAGCTACCGCGCCAACGCCGACGAGTAATACGGACAATATGATTCGCTTCATGTGTTTCCTTTGTGTTTTGATTTCTTGACTGTCACTTGACAAAGTGTTGCCAATATCCAATGTTGCCATTCTCATTTCTCAATTTCCATTGGCAAGTGGCAACATTGACAATTGGCAACACTTACACATTGGCAACATTCTCCAAGTTTTCCGCATTTACATTCCTGTGCGCAGCGCGGGCGGCAGGCTTTCACCCTTCACCTTTCACCCTTCACCTTTCACCATTCACCTTTCACCATCTCATACATGCACACGGCGGCGGCGACGCCGGCATTCAACGATTCGATCTCGCCACGCATCGGCAGGACGGCGATGAAGTCGCACGTCTCGCGGACAAGACGCGAGATGCCCGTGCCCTCTGCGCCGACCACGAGTCCGGCGCGACCCTTGAAGTCGATCTCCGTGTACGGCTTCGCGTCCTTGCCCCAGTCGAGGCCCGTGAGCCACATGTTGGCGTCCTTGAGCTGCTTCATTGCGCGGACGAGATTTACGACTCTGGCGACCTTCAGGTACTCGCTCGCGCCGGCGGAGGCCCGCACCGCCGCTGGGGTGACGCCCGACCCGCGGTCCTCAGGGATGATCACGCCCGTCACGCCGATCGCGCAGGCAGTGCGCAGGATCGAGCCGACGTTCTGCGGATCCTCGAGATGGTCGAGGATGACAACCTTGGCGTTCTCGTCGTCCTCCACTGCGCTAAGTATATCTCCGAAATCGACGTATGGGTAGCCGTCCACCTTGAGCGCCACGCCTTGGTGGTGGCCGCCGCGCGTTAGCATGTCAAGCCGCCTGCGGTCCTCTGTGCGCACGACTACGTGCCGCTCGTGTGCGGCCTGACGCAGCCATGCGATCTCATCCGCCTCGTTCTTGTCGAATGGCGGCAGCACCACCTCGCGCACGGCGCGCCTGCCGGCGCGCATCACCTCCACTGCGGGGTTGCGTCCGTAGATCCACTCGCCGCCGGTGCAGAGCTCGCGCGGTCCCTTGCGATGTTCGTTTGACATGCGGACATTATAGCACAGCGGACGCGGATGTGCTATAATCACGCCATGTCAAATCCGTCCAAGAAGAACCTGGCCGTGGGGCACTTCCCGAGTTTGACAGTTTGATTTTCAAAAAGATGCTTTTCGCCCAATGGCGGTACGGGTGAGACGCATTTCGCCGCCATAATTTTTAAGGTGTTAGTCAG
>CACXPT010000149.1 GCA_902769585.1 uncultured bacterium | reverse complement strand
GAGGCGATTCCCAAGCTCAACTTCTCCGCCACGCACGACGGCTGGCTCAAGCACTACCACCGCATGCTCACCCTGCCCAAGTACTACGAGGTGGTGAAGGACGTCATACGGGACGTGGCCGAGGTGTTCCAGACGCCCCGCTTCTTCCACCTCGGCTACGACGAGGAGACGGTCGGATTCTCTTCGGGCCGAAACTATTTCGTCATGCGCACTGGCGACATGTGGTGGCACGACTTCCTCTACACGATCAAGGGGACCATCCCGACTACTTCACGCGGTGCCCGAAGAGCGTGGTGCAGTCGAACTGGTACTACGACGAGTGCCTCGGCGGGTTCGACCTCGCCAAGGACACGACGCCCCACCGCAAGCGCCTCAAGGAGTTCTGGGACCTCGAGAAGGCCGGCTTCGACCAGATCCCGTGCGGCACGAACTGGCCAGGGCACGAGCGGCGCAGGGCGAAGATCGGCGCCAATGACGTGATCGGCAAGCTCGTCAAGCTCGGGCGGGAGGTCGTCTCCGACAAGCATCTCCTCGGGTTCATGATGGCTCCGTGGGCGTCGTGCAACGACGAGAAGAACACGAAGATCAACCTCGAAGGCGTGGATCTCTTCGCCGATGCACTTGAAGGCAAGATAGCAGACCCCGGCCCGTTGATCGAGCGATAGTCCGTACTTGTCAACTTGCGCCCACACTACGTTCGCGCAGGCGAAGTGAAGGAAAGGAAGAAGAGGATGAAGAACACATTCAGGTTGCTGGCGTTCGCCGGCATTGCGCTCGGCGCGCATGTGGCCGCGGCGGACGCGTTCACCGGCTGGCCGGTGGACTGTCGCCCGTCGGACGTGAGCCGCCGCATCACGTACCAGTTCCTCTCCACGTGTCCCGACTACTACTACCCCACGAACGGTTACCGCGGCAACCGCGGCTACGGGCGCGGCAAGGAGATCCAGTACTCGGTCGTCAGCCTGTGGGTGGAAGCTGATCGACGCGTTCACGCCCTACTACGGTCCGAAGCGGCACATCCTGCCGAAGTTCAAGCACGTCGACTTCACCATCGTGGGTTCCGTGCCGCTCGAGATCGCCATCCTCACCGGCGAGAAACGCGCGCGCGATCTCGGTCTCGCGTTCGCCGACCAGCAATGGGAGGAGCCGAAGCCCGACGATCCGCCGCCGTGGTACAACAAGACGCCCTACGAGACGCGCCTTTCCTGGTGGAAGCAGGGCTACACGGACCAGACGCGCCTCTGGATCGACGACGCCTACATGATCGCCGCCCTCCAGACGCAGGCGTATCGTCTTACGGGCGACCGGAAGTACATCGACCGCACCGCGAAGGAGCTCGTCCTCTACCTCGACAAGCTGCAGCTTCTGAACGGCCTTTTCCACCACGCGACCGACGTGCCGTTCGTGTGGGGACGCGGCGACGGCTGGATGGCCGCCGCGATGCCGATGACGCTCAAGTACCTCCCGGAGGACAGCGAGTACCGTCCGCGCATCCTGGAAGGCTACCGCAAGATGATGAAGACGCTCCTCGAGAAGCAGCGCGAGGACGGCATGTGGGCGCAGCTCGTGGGCGAACCGGATGCCTGGGCCGAGAGTTCCTGCACGGCGATGTTCGCCTACGCCTTCGCGGAGGGCGTGAAAAACGGCTGGCTCGACGAGAAGCCGTACGGACGCGCCTTCCGCCGTGCCTTCCTCGCGCTCGTTGCGCGCATGGACGAGTTCGGCAACATCTCGAACGTCTGCGAGGGGACGGGCGCGAAGAACGACCGCGCCTACTACCTCGCGCGCCGCCGCGTGAACGGCGACTCGCACGGCCAGGCCGCGATGCTCTGGCTCTGCCGCGCGATCCTCGAGAAGGCGAAGGGCGTCACGGTGACGGCCGGGCAGGCGCGTCCGCGCTCCGCGCTGCACCTCGCGCGTCCGCAGGACGACGGGCGCATGGCCGAGCCCGAGCTGCTGAACTGCAAGGCCGAGGGTTTCCACGGCATCTGGTACTTCAACCAGCCCTCGCACGACGAGTACGTGTACAAGTACTCCGGAGGACTCGGCACCTACTGCGCGGGGCACATCCCGATGGCGGTGTACTCCAAGGAGGCGGACAAGACCTTCTTCACCTTCGGCGGCACCGACGCGCGCAACACCACGCTCCTGCACGATCGTCTTCGACAAGCACACCACCGACGCGCACGACAACGCCGTCATCAACATGGACGACAAGGGCTACATCTACCTCTTCTCCTCGAGCCACGGCCAGTCGCGCCCCTCGCGCATCGCCCGCAGCGAGAAGCCGTACGACATTTCGTCGTTCAAGGTGATCTGGAAGGGCAACTTCTCCTATCCCCAGCCGTTCTTCGTGCCCGGCCATGGGTTTCTCTTCCTGCACGCGTCCTACCTGCAGGGAATGAAGATGTTTGGTCGCTCCAACTGCTTCATGGCGAGCAACGCGGACGGCACGGAATGGACGGACCGCACCCTCCTCGCCTTCTTCAACGACGGCCACTACCAGCGTGCCTGGCAGCTGGGGCCGAAAATTGGCGTTGCCTTCGACCAGCATCCGAAGGGCAAGGGACTCAACTGGCGCACGGACATCTTCTACATGGAGACGTCCGACTTCGGCAAGACCTGGCAGAACGCGGCCGGCGAGACGCTGAAGCTGCCGCTTGCGGCGCGCGACAACCCCGCACTCGCGCTGCCCTACGCGGGCACGGGCCGCAACGTCTACATCAAGGGCGTGAAGTTCGACTCCCAGGGACGCCCCGTCGTCCTCTCCACGGTCAGCAAGGGCTACCGCGCGGGGCCGATCGACGGTCCGCGCGAGTGGAAGCTTGCCAAGTGGGCCGGCTCGGCATGGCGCGAGATCGACACGGGCATCCGCAGCGACAACAACTACGACTTCGCCGAACTCTACCTCGACACGGACACCGACTGGCGCCTCATCGGCGCGTCCGAGAAGGGGCCCCAGCCCTACAACCCCGGCGGCGAGATCGCCGCGTGGGTCTCCCACGACGCGGGCGAGACGTGGAAGCTCGAGAAGCAACTCACCTCCGGCAGCGTGCGTAACCAGAACTACCCGCGCCAGCCGCTCAACGTGCAGCCCGGCTTCTACGCCTTCTGGGCGGACGGACACGGCCGCCAGCCGTCCGTCTCTCGCCTCTACTTCTGCGACAAGGAGCTCAACGTCTACCTGATGCCGCTCACCTTCGACGGCGACTTCGCCGACCCGATCCCCTACGTAGCCAACAAGGCGGAAGGTAGATGATGATACTTCAGGTCACAGTCGTGTAATGAGAAGCAGTGAAAGAGGATAAACAATGAAGCAGATATCGATAATGGTTGCGGCAATGGTCGCGGGTGTCGCGGCGTACGGTGATTCGCTGCCGTTCACTTCGCTCTACGTGCAGGACGGCCTGATCGGCCATCTTGACGCTATCGAGAACGGCGGAGTTGGCGTGCACAACAACTCGCCGTCCGAGTGGACGGACCTTAAAGGCAACCAGACATTCTCCTGCGTCAACGGTTCCTCGTTCACGACGGACGCCTGGGTTGGCGGCAGCAGCCGCTACATTACTGCCTCGTCCGCAAAGGCTCTTGCGGCGCTGCAGAACAAGACATTTACGCTTGAGATGGTGGTGATGCATCCGACGGTGTCCGCCAACAATGCGTTCGAATACTGGACGTACTTCGGTGCTCCCAGCAACAACCGCAATCTGACGATGGAGATTCGCCATGTCAACAGCAAGAATCCGGTTTTGGGCGGACTTCAGTACCGCGCGAAAGCCTATTCTGGTGATGTCGCGATTGCAACTGACACCGGGCTGACCGCGTGGGGCATGCGCCACCACCTGACCGTCGTGTGCAACGGCAACACGGCGACGCTCTACTGCGACGGCACGAATGTCCTGCACCGGATCACGAACAACGCTATCTCGCCGACACTCGACACCTTGGCCTTCGGCGCGGCCACTACCGGCGGGGATCCGCTCAGCACGGGCACGGAGATCTGCGCCATCCGCATGACGGAGCGCGCGTTGACGAACGCCGAGATCCAGCGCAACGACTTCATCGACCGCGTGCGCTTCATGGGCGCGAGCGCGACGGACGGGGAACTTGGCTATCGGATATCGGACGGCGCGCTGCAGGTGCGTACGCACGTGGGCGGCTTGGGCGTGCAGTTCTCGACGGACGGCGGCGCCACGTGGCAGAACGACGCGCTGGATGTCTGGACCGCACTCGGTGCGGCCGTGACTTTCACCACGCGCCTCACGTCCGACGGTTCGTCCAACGTGTTCTTCGACGCGCTTCCCGCCGGTGCGACCGTCTCGGGCGGCACGGTCACGCTCACGGCCGACGTCCCGGCGTGGATCGTCGCGCGCACGCCGACCAGCCCAGCCACGTCGCTCTACGTGCAGGACGGCCTGATTGGACATCTCGACGCGATTGAGAACGGCGGCGCGGGCGTGCATACCGCCGCGCCGTCCACATGGAAAGACCTCACGGGCAACCACATATTCACCTGCGTCAACGGGGCTGGTTTCTCGTCCGATGCTTGGATCGGCAATGGAAGCCGTTCCGTCAATACGGTTTCTGCGCGTCCGCTTGGTGCGTTGAAGAACTGGGCATTCACGCTTGAGATGGTGATCATGCACCCGGAATCGCCGATCGCGGCGTCTGGATACGAGAAATGGGCGGTGTTCGGTGACGACTCCAATCGGGCGCTGATGTTGGAGATCCGCACGATGAACAGCCAGAATCCGGTTGTCCAGGGACTTCAGTACAGGGCGAACGGCTATAACCCCTGTTGCGAGATTCCGAACGGAAACGGCACGACGACGCAATGGGGCCAACGGCACTGCCTGTCAATCGTGTGCGACGGCACGAACGCGACGCTCTACTGCGACGCGACAAATATGCTCCACATGTCCAACTACGGCACGGTTGAACCCGCGAAGACGATTGTCGGCTTCGGCGGATATTATAATGGGCAGAGTCCTCTCAGCGCGGGTGCGGAAATCTGTGCCGTGCGCATGACGAGGCGAGTCCTCTCCGAGGAGGAGCGCCTGCGCAACCGCTTCCTCGACGGCGCGCGGTTCTTGGGCGAGAGCGCGACGGACGGCTCGCGCGGCTTCCGGATTTCCGCCGGCGCGGTGCAGGTGGCCGTGTCCGCCGCTGGCGCTGGCGTAGAATTCTCGTCCGACGGCGGCACGACCTGGCAGGACGACACAATCAAGACATGGTACGCGCCGGGCGAAGCCGTGTCGCTCGCCTACCGCGTCAAGAACGGTACGACCGCCCAGCGCGTTCTGTTCGCGGGACTGCCGGACGGCGTGAAGGACATCGGCGGACGGCTGGCGTTCACGATGCCGGGCGCACCTGTGTCGCTTGCCGCGCGCATCGCACATCGGCCTGCCACGTCGTTCTATGTGCAGGATGGTCTGATCGGGCATCTCGACGCGATCGAGAACGGCGGCGCGGGCGTGCATGCTGCCGCGCCTTCCACGTGGACTGATCTCACCGGCACCCACACGTTCACGTGTAACAGCGGCTCCGCGTTCACGGAGAGCGCCTGGGTCGGTAACGGAAGCCGTTACATCACCTCGACATCCCAGAAAGCGCTCGTTGCGTTGCAGAACCGGGCGTTCACGCTGGAGATGATGATTGCGCATCCGGTCATGGACGTCTCGGGCGAGAAATGGGAGTTCTGGTCATACCTCGGCGACGGCAACCACCGGCAGGTCACGACGGAAATCCGCACGGGGAACAGCAAGAACCCGCTGATCGGCGGAAACCAGTACCGCGCGAACGGTTACAACACCGGGTGCGAGATCCCGGATGGTAAAGGCGCGACAACGTCATGGGATAAGCGTCATTACCTCGTAGTGACGTGCGTGGGCACGAACGCGACGCTCTACTGCGACGGCACGAACGCGCTGCACGTGTCCAACTACGGCACGACTGATCCGACATCGGCTGCGGTGGCGTTCGGCGCGAATTACTCGGGTGGAAACCTCGTGCAGGCGGGCTCGGAAATCTGTTCCGTGCGCATGACGGAGCGCGTGCTGACGGGTGACGAGATCATGCGCAACCGCTTCCTCGACGCGGCGCGCTTCAGCGCGGAGCTGCCCGACGCTTCGTGCGGCTACAAGCTGCGCGAGAGCGACGGCGCGCTGCTCGTGAACGTCACAGTCCCTGCTGTCCAGGACGAGCGTTGTACGCTTAGCTACTCGATCAACGGCGGGGAATGGACGGAGACGCTGGACGGCTGGGTTGTGGCGGACAGCGTTGCGGTTGTGAGAGCCCGTTCGTCAGATCGCCACTACGGTCCGTCTTGGAAGTCCCAGACCCTGACTCCCGCCGCGCCGGTGGCGCTGACTGTCGAGATCGTAGAGCTTCCGCCGCAAGGCACGATGATGATCTTCCGTTGAGAGTCGGGCTTCGGCACAAAAACTGCATTTCGCGATGTCGCAGTTGCTAGGGAGAGGGGGATTTGGTAGACTTGGACGCATGGAAAACAACAGCCGCCGTCGTGTAGTGCTTGCGGGCAACATCCTGCTGGATGTCGTCAAGCGGATTGACGTGTGGCCCGTGCAGGGGCATCTTGCCACGATCCTCGGGCAGCAGCGTGCCTGTGGCGGATCGGTGTGCAACTCCGGAGTGTTTCTCAAGACGCTCGATCCGTCCATCGAAGTGTGCGCCTGCGGCAAGGTGGGCGCGGACGAGTACGGCGCATGGCTGCGCGCGTTCCTCGATGGCAAGGGGCTGGACGTCTCTCGCGTGCGCGAGACCGACGCTGCGCCCACGTCCTACACGGACGTCATGTCGGTGGCGGCAACGGGCGAGCGCACGTTCTTCCATGCGCGCGGCGCGAACGCGCTCTTCACGCCGGACGACATCGACCTGGACGCGCTCGGCTGCGACCTCTTCCACCTCGGCTACCTGCTCCTGCTGGACGGCCTCGACGCGGCGGATCCGGAATACGGCACGGTGGCGGCTAGGTTGCTGCACGATGTGCAGGCGCGCGGCATCCCCACGAGCTTGGACCTCGTGAGCGAGCAGTCGGACCGTTTCGCGCGGATCGTCCGCCCGGCACTGAAATACTGCGACTACCTGGTCGTCAACGAGTTCGAGGGCGAGCAGGCTACGGGCATTTCCTGCCGCGACGCGTCTGGGAAGGTGTCGGCCGAGGCCCTGCGGCGGATCGCAGAGGCGCTGCTGGCGCTCGGCGTGCGCCGTAGCGTTACGCTGCATTGTCCCGACATGGGCGTGACCTTGACGGCGGAAGGCGAGTTCGCCGCAGTGGAGTCGCTGAAGCTGCCGCCCGGATGGATCAAGGGCGCGGTGGGGGCAGGGGACGCGTTCTGCGCCGGCATGCTGTACTCGCTCGTGACGGGACTCCCGCTCGCGGACGGGCTCGCGCTGGCCGCGGCGTGCGCGGCGGCGAACCTCGCCGCTCCCGACTCGGTTTCGGGAGCGTTGCCCCTCGCGGAAACCCGCGCTCTGATCGACAGGTTCCACCGGTAAGGAGTGAGGTAGGGGATTTTTTAACCACGAAATACACGAAACACACGAAAGAAGGCAGAGGCTAAACCATGTTGGCTAATCTTAATGACGTTCTGAAGCCCGCGCAGGCGGGGCGCTACGCAGTGGGGCTGTTCAACACCACGGACACCGACATGCTGCAGGCGGCGATCGAGGCGGCCGAGGAGGCTTGTAGCCCGATCATCATCGGCACGGCCGAGGTGCTGCTGCCGTACGGCGAGCTGGCGCTGATCGCGCCCGCGCTTCTGGCGGCGGCGGCGCGCGCCTCCGTGCCGGTGGTCGTACACTACGACCATGGCCTCACGTTCGCGAAGACGATGGAGGCGCTGAAGCGCGGGTTCACGTCCGTGATGTTCGACGCCTCGGCCAAGCCGTACGAGGAGAACCTAGCCGAGACGGCCGAGGTGGTGAGGATCGCCCATGCGATGGGCGCGACGGTGGAGGGCGAGATCGGCCACGTGGGGTCGGCGGCGGACGGCGACGACGCGAAGTCCGACATGTACACGACGCCGGAGGAGGCGGTCGCGTTCCAGAAGGCCACCGGCGTGGACGCGCTCGCGGTGGCGATAGGCACGGCGCACGGGGTGTACAAGTCGAAGCCGAACCTCAACCTGGCGCGCCTCGCGGAGATCCGCGCCGCGCTCGACACGCCACTCGTGTTGCACGGCGGCAGCGGGCTCTCGGACGACGACTTCCGCAACACGATCGCTGGCGGCATCGCGAAGGTGAACATCCACACGGACATGTGCATCGCGGGCAGCAAGGCGATGGAGAAGTCCCTTGCCGCGCAGGCCGGCCGCGCCTACCGCACTTTCGACTACCTTGAGACCCGCAACGCGCGCGTGGCGGCGATCAAGTCGGTCATCGCCGAGAAGATCAGCCTCTTCGGCTCGTCAGGCAAGGCGTGACAAGGTCGATCGCTCGCTTGCGAGGCGATGCGGATTATGGTAAGATGCCTGCACCTGTACAGGGAAAGGAGATTGCTTGTGAAAAGACTGACAATCGTCGCGATAGCCGCCGCATTGGCGCAGTTCGCGTCCGCCGAGACGTGGTACTGGAGTCCGAAAACGAAATCGGGCAATTACTACTATTGGAACGCCAACAACTGGACGAACGCCACCGGTACGGTGGGGAAGCCGGCATTGGGCGACACGGCGGTGCTTGGCCGAGGGACGGCGACGGATTATGCCTATCAAGTCTGCGGCAGTGCGGTCGGCAATGCGCTGCACGAGGTGCGTTTCGAGGGAAACAAGGTCATCTCCATGAACCAGGGGCTTTTGTGCCTGCAGGGCGGCGGCGGCGGACTGCAGTACATGCATAGTTCAAACTGCGGGGGCAACTGGATGGGCTTAAGAATCGTGGGCAGCGGCGAGGTGCCGATCCATATCGACAAGAGCAGCGCGACATACGCGCTTCAGGGACAGATGACGTGCCAGGGCGGCGTCCCTACACTCATCAAGACGGGCTCCGGCAAGTTCGTCTGCTTCAACGAGGCCGGCGGGCGGGACTACACGATTCCGCTCACGCTCCTCCGCAAGGGTTCGATCGACATCACGACTACAAAGTCTGTGAGTGGCGTCACCATCGCGTTCGACGGAGATGACGAATCGCAACGCATCTACTTCAGCTCTTACAATGCGAACCATGACCTCGATCTGGTTCTGAACAACGCCGGCTTCTACGAGACGAACGGCGTGAACAACGCCGCGCACGGCTTCTCGTCGCCGAAGGACAAGCAGGTGAAGTTCACGGGCACGCCCAAGCAGAACCCCACCGTGTTCTCCGGCAAGTTCTACACCAATGCGGGCCTCAACTGGTCACCCGGTTCGGCGGACTACGTGTTCGTGTGCTCCAACGCCGTCTCCGCCACGGCCGGCCAGATGATCGTGGGGAAGGGGACGGTGAAGCTCGTGACGGGCGCGTCGTTCACCGCGCTCTCCAAGTTGACCATCTCCGCCGGAGCGACGTTCGAGGTGGAGGAGGGTGCGGGCGCGAACTTCCACGCGGACACGCTGGCGCTGGCCAATGCCACGGCGAAGGTCAAGGTGGGTACGGGCGTCTCGCTCGAGATGAGTGCGGCCACGCTGAACGGCAACGCCCTGCCGCGCGGCACTTACTCGTCTGACGGCGCGAACGACACGCGCCGGGCGGCGTGGATCGACGGCTCGGGCACGGTCGTCGTCGTCAACGGCCCCGACAACATCGACACGTGGAGCGGCGCGGGCGCGGACGACATGACGTCTACGGACGACAACTGGGAGAGCGGATCGGCGCCGGACGTGACGGCGGGCGACCTGCTGGCGACGTTTGCGACGGGCGGCGCGGCGGCAGAGCTTCCGGCGGGCACGGCGGCGGCCTTCGACGGCCTCGTGCTGGACGCCGCAAACCTCGGCGGCAGTTCGTTCGCGTTCACGGCGGGCAGCGGCGCGACGGCGACGATTGGCGGAAGCGGCATTTCGGTTCCGGCCGCAGTGGCGGCGACCACGTGGACGATGGGCTGGCCGATCACGGTGACGGGTGGTGCGCAGGCGTGGACCATCGGCTCGAACAGCACGCTGAAGATCAACGCGCCGTGGGGCGGCGATCAGAGCATCACGCTGACTGGCGACGGCACGTTGGAGCTGAACGCCGCCAGCACGCATTCGGGAGCGCTCGAGCTTAATTCCGGCACGGTGAAGGTGACGGCGACCGACGGGCTCGGCACGTCCGCACGCACGGTGAACTTCCACGACGACACCGCCAAGCTCAGCTTCGACGGCGACATCACGATCTCTTCGCCGCTCAACGGCACGTGGGCGAAGGCGGACAGCCTGGCGAACGGCATCAAGGTGCTGGCCGGGGCGAATGTCGTCTTCGACGGAAAGCTGACGTATTTCAGCCAGGCCGGCCTGGACCTGGGGGCGGGCTCCACGGCGACCTTCAGGCGTGGCCTGCAGGTGCTCAGCAACGGCATGGAAGGCTATTTGCAGTTCACCGGCAACGGTACGGTGGTCATCACGAACACGGCGATGTACATCGGGCAGCGGACGACGTCGATAGAAGGGTCCACCATGACGCTGGACCTTCGCGTGGCCGACAACAACCTCACCG
>CACXPT010000148.1 GCA_902769585.1 uncultured bacterium | reverse complement strand
CCCGCCGTGAGAACGGTGACCATCGCCGCGAGGTTGGGGCCGAACATGACGCCCTTTCCGACCGTCCCCACGTCCAGCTCGAACTTCTGGCAGATGAACGCGGGCGCCCAGCTCATGCAGGCGTTCGCGCAGAAGATGAGCGCCACGTACCCCGCCCCCGCGCAGAGCGCCGCCGGGTTCCCGAAGAACGCTTTCATGCCCTGGCGCAGGCTTTTCTTCGCGCCCGGTCCCGACATCCGCGCGTCCCGCCAGAACACGGACGCAAACGCCACGCCCACCAGGATCGTCGCGCCGCCGAAGAGGAAGTACACCCACCGCCACGAGCCGAACCGGGAAAGGATCACCGCCACGAGCGCGCCCGAGACGAGCATCCCCGTGTACATCGCGCCCTGGTGGAGGGAGAGCGCCGTGGTGCGCGTGGCCTTGTGCTCGTCGGCCATCAGCGCGTAGGCCGAGGGTCCGTAGAACGTCTGCACGCCGGTGCAGATCACCGACCGCAGCAGGACGAACCCGACGAGCCCGCCGGCGAAGCCCGTAAGCAGCGTCATCGCGCCCCAGCCGAAGATCGCGCACGTGATCACGCGCGTGCGCGGCCAGCGGTCGCCCGCGAAGCCGGAGAACGGCATCATGATCGCGATCACCCAGTACATCGCCGTGTCGATGAAGCCGATCTGGATCTTGCTCAGCCCCGTCTCCTGCTGGATGAGCGGCACAAGGAGCCCGAACAGCTGCCGGTCCGACATGTAGAAGAAGAACGCGAGGCAGAGAAACGCCAATGTGATCCACTTTTTCACATGTCCTCCAACGAAAGCTGTCACAAACTTGTCAGTTGCGAACTGTACAGTCCCGAACTGGCTGTTGCGCACCTAGTATAGCACACCTTCCCTTAAGAACGCAAGTGAACGACTCGCGTTGCAGGGGCTATTTTGCAGCTGGGGCGCTGCTCTTTGAAACAAGATCAAATGCCAAGAAGCCTGCGGCCTTGGACGATCGCGGAGAAGAACCCGCTCGCCTCAACCGATGGGGCGACAAGACCGTCGCAGACAAGGGCAGGACGTTTGCTCATGCCCTTCCTAAGGGGTAGCCGCTTCATTCGCTCCAGCACCTCTTTCTCCACCTCCGGCCCAATTTCACTGCACCGCTTCACCTCTACGACATAAGCTGTTCTAGGTGTCTGAACCAAGAGATCTATCTGACAACCGCGATCCTTGCCATTACGACTCTTGCGGACGTTGCGGTACGGAGCGGCGGACTCGACCGTGGAGTTGCCGATGCCCAGGAACCGTACCACCTCCATCGCATTGTTGACGATCAGATTCTCGAACTGGAGCCCCATCACGGTGTTCCAGTCAGGGAGGGACGAAAGCGAGACGAAGCGGTACGACCCCCTCCGAATCATCGCCTTTCTCGGCTCGATGTATTTCAGGTAGAAGCGCGTGTAGTTGTCGCGAAGGCGATACCTTGAAATGCGAGCCTCCTTGCCTGTTTCCGGATTAAGCCCAGAATCTGCATCTATAAAACCACCCTCGGAAAGCTCCTTTAACCTGTCGCTGAGAACTCCGTTTCTGTCAATCCCCAGCCGTCCGGCAATCCCATCGCCATTCATTGGGCCGTCAGCAAGAACCTCGAGGATCTTTCGCCGCATGGCAACGTCTCTGCCAAACATGGAATGGAAGATTGCGTCGAAGTCCTTAAAGAGAACCCCCTCCTTGTTGAAGCACATCCGCCGTATGTTCGCCTCTGCGGAAAGCCCCGGATCGACCTCTTCAAGATACCGGGGAACCCCGCCCGTGACCGATAGGACGTCAAATATCTCGCGTGCGTTCAATTCAGACGCCGTAGGACGCCAGAACTCCGCACACTCCGCAAGCGTCAACTCCGTCAGAACATAGTCCCGCGAGAAACGTCCGGTAAAACCCGTGTTTCCGAGAATGTTGTCCCTGATCCAAGCGGAGACGGAGCCGCACACGATGAGAATCAACTTCTCGTGTCGGTGGAAATACGACTCCCACGCATTCCGCAGAACGGCGGGGAAATTCGGGTCGCACCCGCCCATCCACGAGATCTCATCCAGCAGAATGACGGTTTTCCGATTGTCGTCGATTGCCCTGTCCAGCCAGAAGAAAGCATCTCTCCAATTGACAAAGGTCTGAATCGGGGAATTGGTGAGCCTGGCAAGCGTCCCCGCGAATTCGTTTAGCTGGTCCTGGTTCGTAACCTCGTGCTCGTCGTCTGGCGCCAGCCCTTCAAATTCCATATAGACATCGGCCGTACGCCGCGCAAATTCCCTGAACAGCGTCGACTTGCCAATGCGTCTGCGCCCGCGGCAGGCGACAATGGAAGACGTCCGCTTGCGCCACAGCGACTCAAGATCGTCAAGATACTCTTTCCTACCTATGAACATAGGATGCCTTTCTCCATTTTGTTTTTGAAAACAGCGATATTATCTCACATTCCCGACAAGAGCGCAAGCGCGAAATTTGCATCTGTCAAATTTCGCGCTATTTTCGTCGATGGAATTTTAGCGCAAAACTTGCATTTGTAAATTTTCGCGCTCGGCAACGCTGTACGGGCCTATTGACGCGAAAAGACGACCGCCGCGCAGCGTGCCGTCGCCGACGGACGCCCTGAGCGCGGCAAAGGCGTCCGCATCCGCAAACAGGCGCGGATGCCCTTTCGCAACAGCCGTCTCAATGGCCTGCACGTAGCCATGCGCCGTATCCCGGGCAAGGCCCGGAAAGGCGAACAGCACGGCAAATGCAACAACAGCAACAAGCGTTTCGCGCATGCCCTGACCTTCCAGACGGACTATCTGAACAGGATGGTGAGACCCTGCAGCGTGTACTTGGCGCTGTAGCGGACGCATGCCGTGCCGTCAACCGTCACGTTCTCCTTGACGAGCGAGGCCTTGCATCCCTGCACCCTGGCGAAGGAGAATGAGTCCGTCAGGTCGCCGGCAGAGGACGGCAACGTGCAGATCGGCAGCGTGACGGGCGCGTCCAGATTGAACGCCGGGCTTGCGGTGTCTACGGCGACCGTCACCTTGGGCGAGCCCTCGCCCGTGACGGAGAACGAACCTGTGAAACCGTTCACGAGGCCCGCCGCCGGATCAAGGACGACCGTGGTGCCGTCCGCGAACCTGAAATCGCCCGCGACCGCCGCGTCCGACAGCGCACGCACGGAGCCTTCCTGGACGACAAAGTATTTGCCGCTCTCGAACGTCGCCGCGCCGCCCAGCGCCAATTCGCCCGCGCCTTTCTTGTAGGCCTTGCCGGTGACGGTGACCGGGGCGGCAACCGTGAGCGCCACGCCGTCCTTCACGTCGAAGCCACCGGCCTTAATCGTGATGCCGCGGTTCGCCGCGTCGAGCGTCATCGTCTGCTCGGGGTGAAGGAAGGAATACTGCGCGAGATAGACGCCATCAGCCGTCGGCTCGGCCATCGCACCGCCAAAGCTCGTCCCCAAGCCGAGGTGGAGCGTGGTGCCTGTCGTTTCCGTCGCAGGCTCATTGCAGGTGACGACCAGCTTGCCGGAGAAGCCTGAATTGTCGCCTGTCAGACACACAGGCATGCCGCCCGCAAAGTCCCCCTCGTAGCCGTACGTCCACAGCTCGCCAGTGCCG
The DNA here is from genome assembly GCA_902769585.1 of uncultured bacterium. Classification (GTDB taxonomy): domain Bacteria; phylum Verrucomicrobiota; class Kiritimatiellia; order RFP12; family UBA1067; genus RUG572. The sequence goes on along the minus strand of CACXPT010000148.1, from coordinate 5,930 downwards.
GTAACCGCAACGGCTACGCGGTTTGTCATCATCGCCCCAGTGTTTGACCTCTTCGTCTGCAAGTGCAGCGCCGCGTCCTTCGCGACGAATATCGACCCCCTTGTGATGCCCGTATATCCCTTCCCCTTGAGCGAACCGTTATTGTAATACACGTTCACCCTTCCAAAGAACGACGCGTCGCCGATATCGACGTCCGGAGATGTCATCCTTAAATTGTTGATATTGGCAACCGTCAGCGAGTCGCCGTTGAACCGAGGGGCTTTCGAGGTTGTTCCCGTGTACTTGACATCGTTCGTCAGCAGATAGTCGTAACCTGCTTGGGCGACGGCGTTGTTCGCCCAGTTTGCCGCCGTGCCGTTCAACCCTCCGCTTTCCGTATTGTCCTCCAATTGGCTCAACGACCATACCACCGGCTTCGCGACGAGAATAAGCGCCTTGTAGCCTTCGCGCGCCTCGATCTCAAACGAAGTCTTGGGAAGACCGTATGTTTTCTCCGTCGCATCGCCGAAGTCAGCGACCGTAGCCGTGGTGTCGGACGGCAGTTTGGCGACGTCAATACGATTCGTCTCGAAGTCAGGCGCGAATGATGCAATCTCGATCGGTTCCGAAAGCCGGATTGAAAGCGGCAGTTCCGGCACGCCAGCCGTGAAATCGAGCGGTGTGGACGTACCGGTCGCATTGGAATACGGCACGAGGTAGTGGATGTTTTTCGTGTACGTGCCACCCTCCTCGCATGTGACGGCGATGTTGCCGACGTACTTGTTCTGGACGAGCGTCGCGCCGGGTTTTACCGTCACTGCAAGACCATTCGCAAACTGTCCGTCCACGCCGAGAACAAGCGTTCCTTCCGTCACTTCCATTGCGCTTACTCCCGTGCAGTCGCCGGCAAGTGCCACCGCGCCCGCGCCGATCTTCTGGAACGTCGCGCCGGAACCACACGTCACGGGAGCAGTCAGCGTCAGCTCCTCGCCGCTCGCGGCCGCGATACCGCCCTTCTTCCCGGCGGTAACCGTGATGCCACGGGTCGCATACTGGACGACCGATGCGCCGAGCGAAAGGTACGCCCGTTCGCCGAGCGTCACGGCATCCGCGAGTTCCGACGTCGGGTCGCCAAACGCCGTGGCGGATTCGAACTTGAGGTGAGCGCGGCCGGTATAGCCCACATCCGAGATCGTTCTCGTCGGAGCGTCGGCAATCACGTACTTTCCCTTGAACGCGGACGCGTTTCCCGAGCCAATCGTCAGCGTTGAATCGACAATCGTGCCGGCGAGCAGTTTGGTTGTGTCGGTTGAAATGCCGAATGAATACGAGATGATGGAACCGGCTTCTCCAGTCAAGGTCGATGTTGACGAGTTGATGAGTTTGACATTTCGCTCGTAGGATGTGCTGCCTGAAGATCCGCTGCCGGCGGCATTCGCCGCCAAGGGGAACGTGACGCCTGAAGGAACCAGATATCCGCCGTTCAGGATCAAATTGCCGTCACCGTTGATTCGCAGTCCCTTCGCCCCGCTCTTGATCGTTAGTTGCGGAAATCCAATGGTACCTCTATTCGTGTTGAGGACAGAGGGATTTGCAAGTTCCGCAGGAACATTGGGGAAGTCGGAAGCGCTCAACTTTGAGGCTCCTGTTATGACATACACGCACGCGTCGCTTCCGGCTGCTCCGGGAAGTATGACTGTACCGCCGTCTTCCGCCGCCCACGTAATGGCCGTCGAAAGAACACCTGCGGTTCCCGACGCCGTGCCGATCATCCGGCGCGGGCCGTCGCCGAACGCGCACGCCAGCGACAGTGCGGCAACCGCAAGCGCCATGAACCTTTTGCTCTGTTTCGTCGTCATCGCAGCATCTCCTTTTACCTTGTGACGGATGCACGAGATTTTACCATTTTCGCATCCGCCGCCACACCCCCCATAAATAGGGGGGGACTGTCAGGGGAATGATGTGGTATACTGTTTGGGCGTGAACGTTCGACTTCCTAGACGTGCCCTGCAGTTTCTGCCGGCATTCCTGATGTGGGCTTCTGCCGTTTTCGCGGCGGACGGTCGGCACGTCGTGACGAACTTCCAGGAGCTTGCCGTCCGCAGCAGGAAGGCGAACGTCCGACCGGCGGAATTCGACGTCGAAGGCACTGTCGTAAGCGCGATGCCGCCAGAAGCCAGATCATTCGTCCTGACAGATGGAACCATCGGCGCATACGTCGCTCCTGATCGCAACGTGGAAGACGTGCCGTCCGTCAAGCGGGGCGACCGAGTCCGGGTTCGCGGCCGCCTGTTGGATGCAACACCCAACTTTCCATCGGCACGGTTCAGCCATCTCTCCGTCATCGGCGAAGGGGCGGCGCCGGGCGCACGTGACGTGCGCATCGGCGAAATCCGTGCGGGGCGGTGCGACTGGGAATGGGTCCGTGTCGGCGGACTGGTGCGGGACATCCTGCCGAGCGAGACGAACATCCGCTGGCTGATCATGGTCCTCTGCGCCGACGGCGAGACCCTGTACGTGGCACTTTTCGTCGACAAGAGGCCGGCGGCGGAGTTCATGCCGCTGATCGGCCGCACGATCGACATCTGCGGGTACACCAACCCCCAGACCGGTTCCATGCGCAGATATGCGGGACGGATTTTCCAATGTCCCACCCCATCGAACATCGAGGTCCGGACCGAAGCGAAATCCCCGTTCACAGCTCCCCATGTCAGCAGGCTCAAGTATCTCGATCCCGGGCAGATCGCTGCATCCGAACCCGTGCGGGCGAACGGCGTCGTCACAGCCAGCTGGGGCGACGGCCACGCGCTCGTGGACTGCGGCAAGTACGGCAACATGCACCTCGTTTTCGATGACGCAAAACCGCCGTCGCGCGGCCAGTCGGTGGAAGTCGTCGGATTCCCGCTGTCAAACCTCTTCAACTTGACGCTCACCCATGCGCACTGGCGCGAAACGGCGCCAATCAAATTCACCCAAGATGAACCCAAGGTCATTTCCGCGCGTGATCTCTTCACCGCATCCGCCGCGAAACCTTCCCGGAACGCGAAGCTCCACGGGAAGACCGTCCGCTTCAAGGCCGCCGTGCACAGCCTTGCGGACCCGCTCGTCCGCGGCGACACGCTTCTTGTCGAAGACGCGGGGTTCGTCATTCCCGTGGACGTCAGCGCCGCACCGGAAGCCGCCACGGGGATTACCGTCGGCTGCACGGTGGAAATAACGGGCATCTGCGTTCTCAAGCAGGAATCGTGGCGGCCGGACCGACTTTTCCCGCAGATCGAGGGCTTCATGGTGATCGTGCAGGAACCCGGCGCGATACGCATCCTCGCCCGACCGCCCTGGTGGACGGCCGGGCGGCTGTGGTCGTTCATCGGAATGCTTCTCGCCGTCCTCGCAGGCATCCTCGCCTGGAACGTGGCTCTGCGCAGGGCCGCCGCGCGCAAGGGACGCGAACTCCTGCGCGAACAGATCGGCCACATGAAAACGCAGCTGAAGAAGGAAGAGCGCACGCGCCTCGCCGTCGAACTGCACGATTCTCTTGCGCAGAGCCTCACCGGGGTCTCGCTGGAAGTCGACACCGCCATGCGCCTCGCGGACGGACGCAACACGGCGATGATGGAGCATCTGGGCATCGCCTCCCGGACCCTGAATTCATGCAGAAACGAACTCCGCCACTGCCTCTGGGACCTCAGAAACCACGCGCTGGAGGAGCGGACGATGGACGAGGCGATCCGGCAGACGCTTGCCCCCCATGTCGCAGGCGTGGACGTTGCCCTGCGGTTTGACCTGCCGCGTACGCGCATCCCCGACAACACGGCCCATGCGATCCTCCGCATCATCCGCGAACTGGCGCTGAACGCGATCCGTCACGGCCAGGCGACGAAAATCTGGATAACCGGATGCGCTGACGGACCTTTGCTGAGATTCTCCGTTCGCGACAACGGGTGCGGCTTCGACCCGCATTCCGCATCCGGCATCGCGGAGGGTCATTACGGGCTGCTCGGCATACAGGAACGCATCGAAGCCCTCGAAGGCGAATTCAACATCGACAGCGTCCCGGGCAAAGGCACGAACGTGCGGATGTCAATCAAACTGCCATACGAGGGAAGGGAACCCCAGAAATGAAGCCGTCAGAGGAAAAGATCAAGGTCCTCATCGCGGACGACCACGCGATCGTCCGCATGGGACTCGCGGCCTTGCTCGGAACGGAGCGCGGCATCGAAGTCGTGGGGTGCGCGAAAAACGGAATCGAAGCCGTGAACGAGACCGTCCGCCTGCATCCTGACGTCGTGATCATGGACCTCATGATGCCCAAGAAGAACGGCGTCGAGGCTACCGCCGAAATCGCGCAGACCGCTCCCGCGTCCAAGGTGATCGTGCTCACGACGTTCGGAACGTCCGACGGCATTGCGCACGCGCTGCAGTCCGGCGCAAAAGGCGCATTACTGAAGGACGCAGATAACGCGCAGCTCGTCAAGGCCATACGCACTGTGGCCGCAGGCGGAGAACACGTATCGCCCGACATCCGCCAGCAACTTGCCGTCGATCCCCCCTTGCCCAGACTCACGCCCAAACAGAAGGAAGTCCTTTGCTCCATATCCCGCGGACTGACAGACCGCGACATCGCCAAGCAACTCGGCATACGCCAAGACACCGTCAACGACCACGTCAGCTCAATTCTGGAGAAGCTGAACGCCGCCAACCGCACCGAAGCCGTCTCGATCGCGATACGGAAGCATCTCCTGGACAACTAGTGATATCAATGAGCTGTATCAAAAAAGTCCGCTGTCATTCTGAGAAGAGAGAAGCGTGCGCGCATAGAACGAAAGGACGCCGCGCGGATCGCGCGCGTAGGCCTCGAGCGTGCGCCGCGCGAGGCCGTCCGAATCGCCGCACGCGAAGAGGGCGCGGGCGAGCGACAGCTCGCGGATGCAGTTGTCCATCTCCGGCCCCAGTCCGTAGCCGCCCTGCGGCGGCAGTTCGCGGAAGTCCTTCACCGCGAAGCCGTGCAGGCCCGGCTGCGAAAGGCACGCCGCGAGCGCGGGCGCCGCCCCCGGGTCGCCGAGGGCCTCCAGCGCGAGCGTCACGCCGCGCACGGACGCAACGGTCGGATTCGGGCCGAGCTTCTTGAGCTGGCGCAGGAGCGGCGCAAGCGCACGGCGGTCCTTCGTCCGCCCGAGCGCGAGCATCCACGCGTTCATGCCGGTGCGTCCGCCGCCGAAGGCGCCCTTGCGGCTCGGGATCGCGCACTTCTCCTTGTTCGTCACAAGCCCGAGCAGCGTCTCCACGCCCGTCGCGTCGCCGAAGTAACCGAGCGTCACCGCGTAGATCTGACGCGCCTCGGCGTCGGCGGCGGACGCATACGCGGCGCGCAAAAGCGGAATGGCGCGCGCGCGGTTCTCAGGACGGCACACCACGTGGCTGCCCTTGAACGCATGCCCCATCGACTTCACGCTCGCGGCAAGGAGTCCGTCCGAAGAGACGTCGACGTCCGCCGTCCATCCCAGCGCCTCCTCGCGCAGGATTCCCTCGCCGACGAGGGTCTTGCGCAACACGGCGAGGTCGATCGCGCGGAAATCGCCCCCGTTCCGTGCGGCCATCGCCGCCGCGATGCCCGTTGCGTATCCCATGTTCATGAGGTCCGCCTGCATGCGCACCATCGGCAGCACGTCGCGCGCGCAGCCCGCGCCCAGCCCGATGACCGCCAGATGGCCGATCCCCTTCGGCAGCAGCGAACGCAGAGGCACGTTCACGTCGAACTTCGACCGCATCTCGCCGCCCTCCTTGACGGGCGTCACGCTCGACTCCGCAAGCGCGCAGAAATCGTCCACGAGGAATCCGTGCGAATCCTGCCGCGAGCGAGCCTGCACGACCACGTCGGGGAACGGACGGTTCGCCGTCACGTCCTGCGCGTTCAGGAGATAGTCCGGCACGATGCGCCGCCGTTCGCGCGA
>CACXPT010000147.1 GCA_902769585.1 uncultured bacterium | reverse complement strand
CCACCAGCCCGCCTTCCGCTGGAGGCGGAAACGGCACTCGTAGTAGCCGTACTTGTGGACGAACTTCGGCTTCTCGCGCTTCGGCAGCGGGAAGAAGCCTGTGCGCTTCTCGTCCCAGGGAATGTCCCACATCAGTTCGCCCGTCTGGAGCTGCGGCGAGACGAACTGGCCGTTTGGCTTCTTGACGATCTTGAGATGCACCTTGCCGTCCTTCACCTCCACGGCGCCGTCCTCTGGTGCGGCGAACCACGGCGCACGCCGTCCCCAGAAGTTGGTGCGGTAGCTCCATTTCGATTCGTCCAGCCTGTCGCAGTTGAACTCGTCGTTCCACACGAGCTTGAACTTCTTTCCGGCGGGCAGAAGGCTCGCCGCCTCGCCCGGCACGGTCTCGGACTTCACGCAATCCTCAGCCGCCGTCGACGCAAACACGGCCAACGACATCACCATCATCGCTTTCAGTTTCATTCCTGTACTCCTTCTTGTCTGAACAGATCGTCAAGCATGTTCGCCATCATCAATTCGCTGGTTGTCATGGCCACCAGTATATCAAAACGCCAACGCCTCGTCAGTCACACGGAGCGCAGGAATGTGCTACAATAGTCGCATGACGACACGCATCGGACATCTCCTTCCAGGCATCCTCGCCGCGTGCAGCCTAGCCGCATGCGTGTGGGTACTCGCATCAGAGCTGGCGGCGTTCCGCTCTGCGGTAGGCGGCTGGGCAGAGCGCGACATGCGTGCGCGTACGCTGCTCGCCGCCGACTCCCTAGGCCCCGCAATCGCCACGGGCGACTTCCGCCGCATCCGAGAGTTCGGCGACGGCTGCCGCGACGACGGCGTGCGACTCACCATCCTCAGCGTTGCCGGCGGCATCATATACGATTCCAGCACGGCCCCCGTTGGCGGACACCGCACGCGCCCTGAGGTCGAGGCTGCGCGCAACAGCGCCGACCACGTAGGCACCGCGATCCGCCGGTCGCGCACGACGGGAACGGAGATGTTCTACTGCGCGCAGCTCACGGGCGAATCCATCGTGCGCCTTGCCGTCCCGCTCTCGCGCTTCTACGCGCCATTCCAGCGCGCGCGCCTCGGGCTCGTGCTCGCCGGCCTGGTCGGCGCCGCCAGCTTTCTCTTCATATTCATCTTCACGCACCAGCTCCGCGCGCGCATCCGCGAACGCGAACGTCAGCTCGCAGAACTCCAGCGCGCAGAGCGCTTCAGGAGCGAGTTCATAGCCAACCTCACCCACGAGATAAAGACGCCGCTCACCGGCATACTCGGTGCGGTCGACCTCCTCGACGGCGGCGACGACCTGCCGCCGGACAGCCGCAAGACGCTCTACGGCCTGCTGCGCGGCGAGAGCGTCCGCCTCAACGTGCTCGCCCAGGACATACTTGAGCTGGCGCACCTCGAGGAGCAGCAGCGTGACGAAAACCACGACTTCGCTCCGGCAGATCTCGCCGACATCGTCCGCAGCGTCCAGATGCGCCTCCAGCCTAAGGCGGACGCCGCGAACGTCCGCCTCGTCGCAGGAGACCTACCGTCGGTCACCATCCCCTGCGACGCGCGGCTCGTTGAGAACGCTCTGGCCAACCTCGTGGAGAACGCCCTGCGCTACAGCGGTTCTCCCGACATCGCGCTCTCCCTCGCCGTCCGCGACGGGAAGGCCGTCCTCGCCGTAGAGGACCATGGCGTCGGCATCCCGCCAGAACATCGTGGCCGCATCTTCGAGCGGTTCTACCGCGTGGACAAGGACCGTAGCCGCGAACAGGGAGGCACTGGCCTCGGGCTCGCCATAGTCAAGCACATCGCCCAGCTCCACCACGGCGCGGCCACGCTCGAGCCGGTCGCCGGCGGTGGCTGCCGCTTCGAGCTGTCGCTCCCGCTCGCGTAACGCTATCCTGCTACTCGAAGAAGATGGTGCCTATCTGCCAGCCGGCAATGTTAGCGAGCGTAACGACCTGCTCGTTCGCCGCCGTAACAGCCGCGCACGGCAGCGGCTTCGGCGCGGACATCTTCGCGTCCTGCCACACGGCCTTGGAAGAGGCGGCATTGCGCACGCGCACCTTCAGCTCGTCCGTGTCGCCGATCGAGAGGTTGAGGATCGTCACGCTGTCGAGCGCACCGTCGGAACGGATGCGCGGCAGGATGCGGAGAGGACGGCATGCGTCGATGCGCACGGGAAACGCGCCCTTCGTCGCGGCATCCAGGTCGTCCAGAAGCTTGGTCCGCCGATTCGCGATCGGATACTTCTCGATGTCGTCCACCTTCACCACGGCACCCGCAGCAAGCGTAGCCTTGTCGGCGTCCGTCATCTCGGCGCGCGACTTTTCCGTGAGGTACCACACTTTCGTTCCGCTCTCGGCCACCGTCACGGGAATGCCAGCGCACGCAAGGTCGAAGTCCTTCGGATCGCGCAGGTCGAAGCCGGCCGTCTCCGCCGCTGCAGAGCCGACGAACCGCGCCACGCCGCCCAGTCGGGTGCGGCGCGTCGAGGCCGCAAGCCGCTCGAAGTACGGACGCGCCGCCGCAAGCGTGCGCACGAACCTGTCGTACTCCTCCAACGGCTCGGGCGCCGTATGCGCATACCAGTAGAGCGAGATCGAATCGCAGCCGGAGGCGATCGCAAGCGCGCTCTCAGTCATGATCGCGCCTGGCGACTTGTGGAGCACGTGGCGCGGATACGTCTCCTGCTCGTAGCAGACGCTCGCCACGAGCGGTCCCCAGTCACGGCAACGCTCGGCCTCGCGGGCGACGCTCATGCACTTCTTCACCATCCCGCGCGGCTCCGACTCGATGTAGAAGCCCGCGCCAGGACGGATGCCGACAGGCTTGCGGTCCGGTCCGGACAGCGCCTCCAGGATCGGCTTCGTGTCGTAGCCCGTGTAGATCGTGTCAGACCACACGGCCTGGTAGGCCAGGCGGCACGGGCTGCCGATCTCGTCCGCCGCCTGCCGCGTTGCCGCCGCGAAGACGCCGAGCGACTCGGCGTTGAACGCGATCCACGCGGCGCGCACCGGCTCGCGCACGGCCTCCGAGTAGAGCTTCGCCACGAGCGTCTCGCGTGTCCAGCTGCCGCCCGTCTTCGCGTTGAAGGCTGCGATGCAGCGCGGGCAGAAGCATCCGTCCGGCTTGCTGACGCCCATGCGCAGGTCGTCGTCCAGCCAGTACGAGTCTGGCTTGGCGACCGTCAGGATCGTCTTCGTGAAATCGCGCTGGAAATCGAGCACGGCGGGCGAGCGGGGGCAGAAGAAGTGCATGCGTTTCCCGTCCCGGCCCACCTGCCATGCGTCATCGGGGAATATCCGGTCGCCAGGCTTTGGCGGGCCGTCGTGCGACGCGCCGTGGCCGAGCGTCAACCCCTGCTGGTACGAAAGCCGGATTCCCGTCTTCTCGCAGAGCGGACGGAACGCCGCGAACTTTGCGGCCTCCTCCGCGATCAGTTCGTTCGTCTTCCGCCCGCCGCCCGCGAACCAGAACTCGTCGCACGCGCCCGGATAGCGCCGATGGCTCTCCATCAGACGCTCGAAGACATCCGGGGCGTTGTTGATTGCGCCCGTGTGGCGGATCACCACGAACGGCCATTCTCCGGCCGCAGCGGCACCCGTTGCCAACAAAGAAAGGATTAGCGTTTTCATGTGATGATTATAATCAAGTTCGGACGATACGGCAAGAGGTTCAGCGTTCCTTGAGGAAGCAGGACGTGGTCACCTTGCGGTTGCCGGAGTCGAGCGGACAGCCCGTGTTGCGGAACCAGTCGCCCTGCTCGGTCTCCGCAGTCGGCACCGAACCGTCGGCAGGCAGCCACACGCGGCTAGGGCCACCGCCGTTGAGCCGTCGCCAATACGGCATGCGCGTCCTGAACCCGTCCCCTTCCCACGAATAGACGATCGGTCCTTGCTGCCAGGCGACGAGCCCCCTGTTCGCCTTCACGCGCGCGTCGCACGTAACGCGCTGTAACGGCATCGGCAGCTCGAAGCGGATAGTGGCCGACGTTTGCGGAGCGTCATCGCCATGCGGGCCTGGGCGGCCCGCAAACGTTTGCGGCGCGCCTCGCGCCGCAACTAGTTTCACGTCAAACGGCCGGTAGCCATGCGGTACCGCAGGCTCGGCCGTGTACAGCGCCGACTCCGCGCGGTTCGGCCAACGTACGCGCAGCGCGAACGACACAGGCCTCTCCGCCGTCACCGTCAGCGACACCTTTCCGCCCTCCGGGTAGTCCGTCGCCAGATCGAGCCGCACCTTCACGCCGCAGACCGTCGCCTCGCCGCCGGTGGAGGCGATGAAGTGGTTGAGATAGAGCGTGCGCCCGTCCGGCGAGACGGCGTACATGCGGTTCTTGAAGTCCTCCAGCACGCGCGGCACGTTCCCCACGCAGCACGGCAACGTATGCCACGGGTAGCGAGGGTTGGCGCTCGCCGGCGGATTCTGGTAGGCGTAGCAGGCGCAGTCCTCGGAGAAGGTGCCTAGCAGATTGTTGTAGACCGCACGCTCGCGCACGTCCTCGAAGCGGTCTAGGCCGTCCAACCTCGCCATCTCCGTGCACCAGTCGTACATGCCGCATCCCGCGCACCCTTCCAGGTAGGCCCGCGCGTTGGGGAGCGAGTAGTCTGGTCCGAACGCCTCGCCTGCCCATTGCCCGCCCACGCCGCCTGTGATGTAGCCCTTGCGGTCGATCGCGCTCGCGAACACGCGGCGCACGGCCTCCGCCAGCGCCGCGTCGCCGCATCGCCATGCGGCGCCAGCCATGCCGGCGTAGAAGTACGTGCCGCGCACGGCGTGCCCGACTGCCTCCTTCATCGCTACCGCCGGCTCGTGGCTCTGGCAGTATGTGTGACGGTACTCCGGGATATCGCTCTGGTGCAGGACAAAGTAGCGCGCGAGCGCGGCGTACTTCGTTCCCTTCCCCGCGCCGTCCCAGCGGTCGACCGCGTCCGCAAGCGCGAGCAGCGCCTTCTCCACTCCGGGATGCCCGTCTGTCCACGTGCGCCTGGGCGGCGGACCGAAAACGGAATCGAGATGGTCGCCCAGGCGGATCGCGGCGTCGAAGTAGCGTCGGTCTCGCCCTTTCGTGAATTCCATGTGACGCACCGCCGCCTCAATGAAGTAGCCCTGCCCGTACAGCTCGTGCCGCCCGTAGTCCACGTAATGCGGATTGCATCGGCCAACATAGCCGTCAGGCTTCTGCCCGGCGATGTCGCTCGCGACGAACTTCTCCAGGATGTCTGCGAGGTCCTTGCGTTCAGGGTGTCGCTCCAGCGCGAGCATGGTCGCCTCGGCTAGATTCCGCTGGAACGCACCGCCACGAACCCCCAAGCGGTTCCAGCAGTGCGGTATCCATGCATTCTCCAGCCTGTCGAGCCTCTCGGACCAGAAGCCCGCGATCCTCAACCCCGGCTGCGGCACGTACCGCACCGCCGGTTCAGCCGCCGCCGCCGAGATGGCGACGGCCGCGATCAGCGCACATGCCCTCATGAGAGGATTCTCTGCACCGTCTTCTGGACTGCGGCCGCGACCTTGTCGATGGATTTCGACGCGTCGATGACCGTGAAACGCTTCGGCTCCGCCTTCGCGAGGTCCAGGAAACCTTCCCGAAGGCGACGGTGGAACATCTCGCCTGCCGCCTCTATGCGGTCGCCCGTGTCAGAGGTCGATGCCTGGCGCGCGGCCAGGCGCGTGCGGCTCACCTCGGGCGGCACGTCCAGGAGAATCGTCAGGTCCGGCACGAGGCCTTCCGTCACGAAGTCGTTGAAGTTCTTCAGAAGCTGCACGTCGATGCCGCGTCCATAGCCCTGATAGGCGAACGTGGAGTCGGCGAACCTGTCGCACACCACCCACTCGCCGCGCGCTAGCGCCGGGCGGATCACCTGCGACACCACCTGCGCGCGCGCCGCCAGGAACAGCAGCACCTCGCATCGCGTCACAGGAGGATCCTCCATCTCGTCGCGCACGAGCGCGCGGATCAGCTCCGACATCCGCGTGCCGCCAGGCTCGCGCGTCACGACCACTTTCTTCCCCTGCTTCCTGAGCCATTCGGCCAGGGTCTGCACCTGGGTCGACTTGCCGCCGCCCTCAGGCCCCTCGAACGTTATGAACTTTCCGCGCATGGCCTCTATTCTACTACACTCTCCGCCCGCCGTCTAGACTCGTAAAACTAGAAAGACGCGCGCCGCTACGGCAACTCCACAACCACCTTCGGCTTTCCGTCCACCAGCTTGATGGATCCCGCATCGCGTCAGGATTCTCTTCCCGCCACATCTATCTCTGCAATCAGATTGTTCGTCCACGCAATCGCCTCGTCAACAGTCGGCAGAACGGGAAGATTCATCTTCTGTGTTGCGTAAATCTCATCCCACCCCTCTCTCTTCTCGACCTTTGGCGGCCATGGCTGGCATTTGCGATACCGAAACAGACGTTCACATGCGCTCTGCGTTTCCACAAGATCAACATCAGCGGAACCTACGATCAACTGCAAGTCAATAAGGTCATGGGCACGGCGACTTCTTTCTCCCGTTGCTCCATGTAGTTTCTGCGCAATCTGGAACGGGAGCTTCATCAAGGGAAGAGCTCCTGGTGCCGGAAAGCAAAGTTCCTCAAAGAGCTGGGCAAGATATTGCGGGACAGGCGTCATTTCCGCCTCGTCCGCATCCCCTATCTCGTTGTGCCCGACCTCAAGCCGGACCGTACACCACGAGCGTCCCATATAATTGAGCTTAACGTCGCATGGCTGCATCACATACTCGAAAGGCACGCCCGTTGGCGACTTCTGCGAACGAATGACGACATCGCCGGAAAAGCCTTCCCATCCTTCATGCAGGTTCTTCTTGAAATTCGCCAAGAACGTGTCCAGATCGGTCTTCCACGCCGTGTCAAGATCCAACGTATATCTGGCATGGTCCTCTCCGAAACGGAACTTGAGCGAAGTACCGCCTTTTACAACACCTTCCGGCAGGAACTGTCCGACGATTGCATTCGCCATTGACATGCGAACATCAACGATCCGACGAGGATCGTTCCCCGCCAAGCGGGCAATCGCCCTATCAAGATTCACACGCGTCATGGGCCTGTTCTTCATAGACTAGCCTCCAGTTCCCTCAACCGATCGACATCCACGGCCCCGCAAGCGCGGGCATCCTCAACCGCACTTTCCACGCGTTCAACAGGTATGCCCTCAATTCGCTCGATATCCGGATTCACAACCATCTTGACCGAATAGCCAGGCGGTAGTTTGCGCCGCACTCTCTTCGACACCCCCAGATAGAACCGCCTCGGATCAAACGGTATCAGTCCACGCATCATCAAGGCGCTCGCACCTCGAACGAATGCCGTCTCCCCTGCCATTGCGACAGCCTGCGCATACTCATCGTATGGCCCCGGAACATGATGTTCCAGCTTGTAAACGCCCTGCCCGATCCGGACGAGCTTTCGGTTGGTCGCCATTGATACCAACGCCGCCGGCTTCACACCAAGTCGACTAGCCTGCGCAGAAGTAATCACGCCATGATTGTCTTCTGCCGTATCCCATATCTTTTCATAAGAGGTCACGGCAATAGTATACTAAAAATGGTTGTTTATGACAACGGCAACAGCCGTTTGTGTCAAAAGTATACTATTTTTACATAAACATGACACGTCAATACCGATAACACCACACTTATCATGATCAAGACGTCTCGCCGAGTCTTACGCCGAACCTCCCCCATACACCACCATCCTGGCCGGTAGGGTCACGTGCTCGCATGGGAGGGACGCGCTCCCGCGCATCCGCCCACTGACTGGGACAGCCGCCATCTTGGCGGCGACCTAAAAGCATTAAGGTCATTAAAGTCCTTAACGACCTTAAGAACCTTAACGACCTTAAAATCCTTAATCCGACACGTCCATCCCCACACGCGCCGCTACGGCACCTCCACCACCACCGTGAAGAACCGCATGGTGGGGCGAGCCGTCCCCGGCGAGCCGCCATCTTCCGGCACCTCCGCCCACGGCCCATCCAGCCTCTCCGCCCCCTTCAGCACTGCCCGAATCTCCACGCCCGTCCAGCGGTTCGCCTTCGGCTCCCACTCCACCTTCGGCTTGCCGTCCACCATCTCGATGGACACTATGCGGAAGTCAATCGCCCTCCCCACCTCTCCTGCTTTGAACTTCCGTGCAAATGCACACAACTTCAAAGCGGAGACGCGCCAATGATCATCAAAAGAGACCTCCTCCTCAACAAACTTATCAAGGCGAAAAACCATAATCTTATCAAGATCCTGGTTGGAATCAGACGTTGCGGGAAGAGTTTTCTTCTCTTCAATCTCTTCAAGCAACATCTGCTTGACAGTGGCATTCCCCTAGACCATATCGTAGAAATCGACCTTGAATCCGACGACCTTCTTTTCTGCCGCGATGCAATCACCCTCGGCAAGGAGATTCGCGCGGAAACCGCTATCTCGACTACCCTTCCAAATACTATGCCGTCGATACCGGCATCCGCAATTCGCGGCTCAACTTCCGTCAGGACGAGAACACGCA
>CACXPT010000146.1 GCA_902769585.1 uncultured bacterium | reverse complement strand
AAACTTGTTCGAGCTGTCGCCGTTCAGCTGCGCGCCCGACTGGGCAAGGACCTGTCCGCTTTTCGCCACGATGTTCCCGGGCGAGGCCACCGGCTCGAAAATGGAGAATGTGCCCGTACCGACTTTCGTGAGCGTGTGCCCGTTCATCGTGAACGTGCCGTATCTCATCCCGTATCGCTTCGTGCCGCCCCACGAGCCGTCGCCCGTCATCTCAACATTCTTGAACATGGCATCGTAGTTGACGGCGGTGTTCGTGCAGATAATCGCGCCCGCGCCGCCGACGCCGTCCCCCTCGAAGTACACCTTGCGCGTCGGGCTGATAGGACACGTCAAGCGTCGCGTTGGAGAGAATGTGCAAGTCGCCCGTCTTGCCGAACGCGCCGGATTTTCCGCCCAGCACGCCCGCCTCGATCTGGATCGGCCCCGCAAACGCGCTGTTCGCGCCCGTGAGCCACGCAGTGCCCGTGCCGCGCTTGATGAGACCCGGCACGCTGGCGTCCAGCACGGTCGCGTATTCGGCGAACTCGCCCGCCTCCACGGTCAGAACCTTGTAGCCCGTGTCGGGGTCCGTGGACTCGACTACGGCCGCCGAAAGGGTCGCGCTTGCCACGACCGCAAACAATCCCACCAAGAACACTCTCTTCATTTTGCGACTCCTTTCACTTTATCAACAGCATCGTGGCGTGCGGGCGGTCGATGACCTGCAGATTGTGGAAGTCCATGCCGCCCCAGTACGTGCCCTCGCCGTGACCTTGCCACGAAATCGTGTTCCAGCCCGGCTGGAGCTCGCCCGGATCGAAGGTGTGGTCGATGCGCGTCCCGTCCACGGAACCCTCCGTGGTGAAGATCGTCTTCCCGTTCATGCGCACCGTGAACGGCCACCGGTTGAGCGTGTAGCCGTAGTTCTGGACAAGTGCGCTCCCGTCATTCGACCCCTGCCCGACGATCTTCGACGTATAGCGGAACTGGTAGTTTTCCACCAGCTCAGGCGGCACCCAGAAGTTGAAGATGGAGTAGCGCTGGTAGTAGTTGACGTTGTTGCCGCCGATCGTCGCGCGCTGCATGCGCTTGAAATTCCACTGGCCCGCCCACGCGCGGTGCTGCACGCGGCCCTCCTGCGTGAACTCGCCGGTGCCGCTGTTGTCCGACCCCAGCGCCGCCGAGCCGGTCATCTCCACCACGTCAAACGCAATCGCCGAGGCCGTGCCGCCCGTCCGCCGCAGGCGCAGCGTCGCCGCGCCCGTCGCAAGCATGTTCGTGGGAACGAACCACGACTGGCTGCCGCCCGCCGAGACGAGCTTGGAGCCGAGCGCCTTGCCGTTCACGTACGGCATCAACACGGTATACCCCGTACCCGGCGCGGCCTTGACGCGCAGGACGTAGGGGACGCGGTGCGATTCGGTGCGGAGCGTGAAGTTGATCGTCACCTCCGGCTTCGCCGCCGAGAGCGTGCCCCGGAAACGGCACCACGAATCAAAATCGGCGTTGATTGCGTCGGGCGTCTCGTCCGCCGAGCCGAACTCGGCGTTTGAGCCGTTCTCGGTGCCAACGCGGAAGAGCGGCGGCATCTGCACGAACGCCTCGCCAATCTCGTCGCGCGAAAGCGCGCGCCGCCACACGGCGATTCGCTGGATGCTGCCGTTGAACCCCTTCGCGCCCTGAGCGCTGTTGTCGCCGCCACGCTGCCAACCGCCGATTCCCTCGCCGCCGATGTAGGATGCCCGGCCCGTCTCCGCGTAGCGCGTCTCGTTCGTGAAGCAACCGGCGTCCACCTTCGAGCAAGCGAACACCAAGCCCGTGCAGGTGCCGTTGTTGACTGCGTCCGCCACCGCGAACATCACGTCGCACCGCCCGTTGCCGACATTCTTCATGCTGTAGGCCACGTCGTACCAGCGGTTTGTGTAGAGAGTGATCGCCGCCGAAAAACCGTGGTTACCCTGTATGCAGTAGGGATGCCCCGGCGAGGCGGTCATGGCCGTATCCGCGCCGAAACCGAACTCGGAGCCGAACGCCCGTCCCCAGTCGAGTCCGTTGTTGAAGAAAATGCATGTTGCGTTGCCGAGGTTGCGGTAGGTGAAGTTCCGCACGAGGACGCGCGCGACGACGGTGATCTCGCCGGGAAGGCAGCGCGGCAGGTAGACGCCGTTGCGCCAGGTGTTCGTCAAACCGGACAGATCCTGCACGTTCGGCGGGAAGTCGAGGTACGAGGCGGATGCATGCGTCAAGCCACGGACCGGCATCGGGATGTCCGTTTTCTTCCACGCAAGGCCGTCGCCGACCGACGCCGCGTCGTAAATGGTCGGATTGAGGTTGACGGCCGAGCCGTTCATGTTCGTCGAGCCGAAGGCGAGCGCGTTGCGGATCTCGCCTGCCTGGACGCGCCCGTCGCCGTTAAGGTCGGTGTCGAAGTTGAAGATGTAGTAGGCGTCGCTCCACACGTCGCCCGTGCGCAATTTTGCGAGGTGCACGAGGTCGCCCGCCTCCGCGCCCGTCGCGTCCGTGCGCCCGCCCATGCCGAACGGGTCGGTGCCGGAGGCGTGGGGGATGAACGCGTCCGTGGCCGTGTCCTTCACGCCCGCCACTCCGTTCTGCACGAACGGCACGTACGTGTGGGCGCCGGCCGAGTCGGTGGAAAGAGACCCGCCGTAGAAACGGCCGTCCTGCATGAACCAGGTGTAGCCGCCGTTCGGCTGATGGGAGGCGCAGAACGACATCGTCACATTGCCGGTCTTCGTGCGGGTTGTGGAGATGGTAAACCGCCTCGCCTCGTGTCCGGCATAGGAGAACGAGGCGAGGTTGTTGGGGCCGTCCAGCGTGATGACCGTACGCCACGGCTCTATTTCGATACCGGTGCCGTACCAGTTGCCCGAGTCGTCCTTGAACGCCCACGCCCACGTCGAGCCGTTGTTGACGTAGGCGACGACGGTGCAGGGATTGCTGTCGTTCACGCCGAATGCGCGCTGCTGGAGCGTCTGCACGTCCTCCAGCTCAAGTTCCGCCGAGATCTTGAGCGAGGGATCGGGTACGATGCCCGTGTCGATGGCCTGCGCGCCGGACGTGACGAGGTAGGAGACGGAGTAGGTCCCGCCGGCGGGGAAGAGGAAGAACCGCGCCACGGCGCCCTTCCTCGCGGCCCACGGCAGCGGCGACGTCACCGTCGTCGCGTTGGCCGGCACGGTGCAGACGCGCTCGTTGTTCGGCCAGGCCGCGAAGGACGTCCCCTTGTCGGCGTCGCCCCACGCGCACCAGAGCTCGCGGGCGGACGACGCCGCGTTGACCGAGAACGTGGCCGTGCCCCGCACGTTGGGCGACCCAGTGAGCGACGTGAGCGTCACCGAAGCCTGGAGGGGCGCGCTTGCCACGACCGCCACCATGCTCATCAAACAGGCTATTTTTTTCATTGGCTTACCTTTCGCACTTGCTTGAGGACAAAGGACGAAGGACAAAGGATTATGATTCCAACCTTTGTCATCCGTCTTCTGTCCTCTGTCCTTCTCCAAGACAAACGACAATCTGACACGTGGTTATCTTATCATACTCCGGCCTTTTCCCGCAAGCCGAAATCCCTCCAAGCTCCAAGCATTTACTCCGTCTTGAATTCAATCTCAATGACGTTGCCGTCAATCTTCTCGCCGAGCGAGTAGTAGGTGGCCGCAGGCGGCAGCTGGCCCGTCATCAGCGCGATGTTCTTGTCGCGCGCCAACGTCTCGATGTTCTTGCGAATCCACTTGCGAGCCTCCTCGTACTGGTTGGCGTTCACCTTTACCGCCAGCTTGCCCATCCGCGTGTTCGGGTCGTAGGTGAGCGACGCGACGGAGATTGACAACACTACCGCACGCCCCGTGATCTTTCTGTTATCAAGTTCGTATTCCGAGAAATCAACTCGCAGCGAATGAACATCAACCCCAGGGAAGGACTCTGAATAATCCGCTTTAACCGCTTCACGGAACTCTTTCTGAATTGCGCGAAATGTGCGTAACGAACATTGATCGTCTCCATTCAGCTCAAGAATAAACCGATACGAGAAGTCATTCCTCGCGTCACGTTTGCAACTGACAATCTTGTATGCGGGAATAACGGCAGACCCAATATGTTCAACATTTGCGGAAGCATGTGGCCGTTGACTTTTCTCATCCGTCGCCTTTGGACATGATGATGGCACATCTAGAGATGTCATCTGCTTAACAGGTAACGCAGTATCTGAGTTCATTAAACAGACCCTTCCCGCTTCCTCAAGTTCTTTCAGCCTTGCAGCGACCCCATACACAATCGCCTTCCGGATAACATCGTAATCCCTTGCCGTATCATAGCCATTAGGACCGACCATATACCATATGTCATAGTACCCATGTCCCGTACCATCCCATTTTGGCGGGCAATCATAGAACATAGCCCCCAGTAACAATCCGAACGGCGACAGTATTGTACCGACTGCATCATGACGTTTTTCCACATTATACTCGCTTTTGATTTTAGAATCGACAAGTGTTACTTCGAATGGCATCTCATATTTACTATCTCTAAAGATAGGCAGGATTCCAACCGTGAATATACCCAGCACAGCTGATATGCCATCCCCGCTATTGATTATCTTTATATCCTTCTCGCCTAAAGAGAAAGGAACTCCGGTATCAGAAAACACCCCTGGCAATATTCTTTTAAAATCTTCATTTGTCATCGTCGGAACTTCCATTCTGACAGTCTTATCAACAGGCGTACCGACCTTATACATCATAAACTTGTATTTATACTTTGTTGTTATGCTATCTCCAAAATCGTCTACACGCGCTATGGCTGTAATACGATGTATTCCACACCCTGTTAGCATAATTGCAATAAAAAACATAAGCGCAAGACGGCAATACCTAAACACCCTGCTTGTTACCAGCAAAGAAGTGAAAACCTTGACATTCATCATCTCACTTCGCTTCAAACTCGATTTCACCGATTCTGTCATGCTTTTCACGCCCCTACTTCGCCAGGTTCTCTTTACAACTTCACCCTTGTCTGAATCCCTTCCCACACGATCTTGCCGGTCCGAAGGCTATGAATGGCAAGGCGGAGGCGATAGGTATGGACACCTCCTTCGTCAGCAAAATGACGGAAGTCGCCTAGCACGAGAAAGTCCGGCGTCGCGTGCTTTCCAAACGCCCGCGCGAGCGAACCGTCCTCGAGGCCGAGGTCGATGTTGTCGGATATCCGGGCGATGATTGCGCCGGTGGCCGCGTCGTCCTTCACTTCGAAAAGGCCGGAGTTGAACAGCGCGGTACGCACGCTATCGCCGACGGCATCAAGTCGGCCCTGGAGGCGCTCGGTCGTCTTGTTGGCGATGTTGCCAATCACGACGACAGGAAGCGCACCGCCCTTTGCCGCCTTGACCTCGTCGCAGCTCTTGGAGAAGAGAGGACTTGCCAGCATCTTCTCCACCAGCATCTCAGCCGACGATGCGAGATCGTACATCGTCGGCCGTTCCGGCGTTCCCGGCACGACATCGGCAGGGTCTGCATATTTAGCCCCGCTTGGCTTAGGTGCCTCGCATCCGGCAAGCACACCAACCAGGGCAACCGTCAAAACGATCTTGGCAACACTTTCCATACCCTTTCCACCTCGTTCTTGTCTGCCTGACGGCCCTTCTTGAACAACGTCAATCTTCCACGGTGATGCCGCCGCCGAGAATCGTGAGCGCCTCCTCGAGAGTGAGCAGCGAGCGCTGCGCGTCGAGCACGTTGTTGAAGTCCGCGAGACCGTTCTTGTAGAGGTCGTTGGAGATGTCCACCGCCGAGCGGGCGGCCTTCACGGCGCCCTGCAGCGACTGGTAACGGTGGTACTCCTGCGTGTATGACGAGTAGGCGTTGCGCGCCTCCTCGAAGGCCGTCTGCACCGCGAGCTCATACTTGAGCGCGGCCTCGTCCATCTTCGCCTCGGCCACCTTCATGTTGGCGACGAGGTTGCCGCCCTGGAATATCGGCCAGCTGAAGCTCGGTCCGATGGACGCGAGGAAGGCTTGTCGGCGGAAGAGCTTGTTGAACTCTACGCTGTCCAGACCGAAGGAGCCGTTGATGTAGAACTTCGGGAAGAGGTGAGACGTGGCCACGCCCACGGCGGCCACCTGCGAGGCGAGCGCGCGCTCGGCGGACTTCACGTCGGGACGCATGCGGATCGTGTCGAGCGGAATGTCGGCGAGCCGCTGCGGCGCCACGAGCCAGTCGCGCTCCGGCAGGTCGCGCAACAGAGGGTGCAGCGCACCCGGCATCGTGCCGGTGAGGATCGCGAGCACGTTCATCAGCTTCTCCTCCTGCACGAGGAGGTTCGGGATGGAGGCGCGCGTCTGCTCGACGTTGTACTTCGCCTGGTTGACGGCCAGCTCGTCGCCGATGCCGGAATCAAGGCGGCTCTTGAGGATGTCGTACGTCTCGCTCTGAAGCTTCAGGTTCGCGCGGGCCACGCGCAGACGCTCCTGCACGGTACGAAGGGAGATGTACTGGCTTCCGATCTCGGAGGTGAGCGACACCCATGCGTCGGCGAGCGACCAGCTGGCGGCCTCCATAGCGGCCTCTGCGCTCTCGAACGCGCGGCGCGTGCCGCCGAAGATGTCGATCTCCCACGTGGCGTCAAAGCCGCTCTTCCAGTGATTGCCGTGGTAGTTCTTTCCTGACCCCCAACGCGACGACGTGAACTTGTGCGCGCCACTGCGCGTGTAGGAGCCGTCGAGAGACACCTTGGGAAGGAATGCCGCCGCGCTGCCGACCAGCTGCCAGCGCGCCTGCAGAAGGCGCTGCTGGGCCATGAGGAACGTGAGGTTGTTCGAGACGGCCGCCTCCACCAGGTTCGTGAGGATGTCGTCATTGAACTGGTTCCACCAGCTGCAGATCGACTCTGCCGTGATCTCCTTGCGAGGGTCGTCCTTCGCGTCGGCGGCCTTGAACTCTCCCGTCTCCGTCTTGTTTGTCGTCGGGTATCCGGCGTCCGGCAAAGGCACGGCGGCTGCCTGGATCTCAGGCTCCTTGTAGTCCGGCCCCACGGACCAACCCTTGCACCCAGCTACGCCGAGCGCCAGGAAACTCCCCGCCAGCAAGGTCAGGCAAACACTCTTCATCAGGTTCATGACATTATCTTCCTTCCGTTTGGGCGACTATTATAACATACTTTCGGGTATGTTGCGCAACCACTTAAAACTCTCAACTCCCAACTCTTGACCCTCACTTCTTCTCTTTCATCCGCAACGTCAGCTCCGGCACGTCGGCGCTCTTCTCCGATATCGAGTATATGTGCGAGAGCTTCCCCTTGAGCCCGCGCGGGTTCAGCGTGGCCACGGTCAGGCCGTTTGCGGTGACCGCGCGGATGCGCACCGGGAATCCCTCTCCCATGAACTCCGAGATCGTGCGTTTCACCGCCGCAGGATCGTCCGTCCTCAGCTCGAACAGCGAGATCAGGTCGTAGGTGAGCGGCTTGCCACGCTTCTCGTGCAATGTCTCCATCCCACCCAGAACCTTGCGGATCTCGTCCACGGCCGCCCGATCCTCTGCCGGCAGCACGTAGACGTACCCGCCGTCTATGGGAGTCCCCTTCACGTTCCACGGCGGCAGCACGCCCGCCGCGTTGATTCCGCCCGCCCCGTAGACCGTCACCTCGACGAACGGCTTTCTGTGCGGACGCATGAGCTGGCTGGCCACAAGCCACGTCACTGCAACGATCACCGCCGCCACGAGCAGATTCACCCACGGGAATAGCGACCACCTCTTGCGTGGATGGCCATTCCCTGCCTGGCTTGCCACCACATTCCCCTCGCCGTCGTAGACAGCCCGCATCCCGTCGTAGCCGTCGCCCGCGTAGTCCACCATGCTCTGGAGGATGGTCCCCGCCTCTAGCGCGAAGCACTCGAGATAGGCGTACGGCATCTTGCCGTATCCACCCTCGCCCCAGTCCTCGCCGTAGCTGTTGCGCACGATGAAATATCCGCCGCCAGCGTACGCCGCATCGTCCTCGTACCCGGCGAGCAAGACGCCGTGCCGCCCCTGCCACGGGACGGCGCTCTCCAGATGCCCGTCCACTTCCCTCGTGTCCGGAAACGCGAACGTGCCGTTGTCGCACCCCTCGAACGTGTCCACCGTCACGCACACCGGCATGGGACGCCGCCCGTTCGCGCCCATCAGGATCCCACGTATCTCGTCGACATTGTTCGGCGTTCCGAGCAGATAGAGTCCTGACAGCACGCGCCGCTTCTGCGCGTCCTCGTTAGTGCCCGGCGGGAATACGATGCGCTCCCGCTTGCCGAACATCGGCGTCGCCGGCGCGGCAGAGTACGGCCACAGCGCGTGCCGGCAGACTCCCCGCGTCTCGACCGCCCTAAAGCAGCTCATCAGCAGGGTGCCACCCTCCTTGTCGAAGCGTGTGCGCGCACCTTCCTCGAACCGCTGCAGGTACGGCTGCACAGCAGGCTTGTCCATGCCGCCGTTGGCGTTCGCCATCATGGTCAGCTGCTGTAGCTGCGGATGGAACGCCGCCTCGAACGTAGTATCGAGCGCCTCTCCCGAACGAACGCGCGCCAAGTTGCGTTCAAGCTCTGCGCGCTCGATCTCCTTCGTCGCCGCATAGAGGTACTGTACGCTCAGGCGCGTCTTGCAGTCGCCGTAGTACTCGAGAAGCGCAGTGACCGCGTTCGCCACGCACGTCCCGCGCAGCGCCTGCTGGTAGATGACTGGCGGCATCCTGTCGAGGAGCGACGCCGACGCAGGAGGACGGCGCTTCGGCGGATGGTACCGTCCGCCCTGCAGCGCCCGCAGGTACTCCGCCTGGAAA
The DNA here is from genome assembly GCA_902769585.1 of uncultured bacterium. GTDB lineage: Bacteria > Verrucomicrobiota > Kiritimatiellia > RFP12 > UBA1067 > RUG572. The sequence continues at coordinate 5,710 of CACXPT010000146.1, read as the reverse complement.
GGAGGAAAGATGTGCGCTTCCCCTGCCACTACCTGCCGCTCCCTCCTGCCGTGCCGGATACGGAATAGTCCCACGTCTCGAAGCCGAGCGCGATTGCCGGCGAGTTGGGCTTGAGCCGGAAGTCGTTCGCAACGGGAGAGACGCGCTCCTGCGCGTCCGCCTTCTCGAAGAGCGGATCCGCGTACACGCCGCCCGTCTCCTTGCCGCACGTCCGCCACTTTTCCCAGTCGAGCCCGTCGAGATCTGGCTTGTTGCCCGAAAAGTCGTACCAGAGGTTGCATGCCCAGATGCCGCCCACGCCGCGCGGCCCGCGACCGACGAGCGGCCCTTCGCGCACGACCACGATGTTGTTGACGAAGTTGAGCGTGCACGGAATGTCCTGCACAACCTGGCGCGCCATGCGCACCGCGCCGAGCTTGCGGTTCCACGCGAAGATGTTGTTGCGGATCACGCACCCCGCGCCGTAGTGCTGGTGGAAGCCGCCGTCAGTGGTGTTCCAGCAGAGGTTGTGGTCCATCGCAAGTCCCTCGGAGCCTTCGTCGGTGTAGAGCGCCCAGCCGCCGTAGGAGTAGGCCCACACGTCGTGGATCACGTTGTGGTGCACGCGCGTGCCGTAGCTCGTGCCGAGCGTGTACACGCCGCCCATGTCGCTCATGATCCCCTTACCGAGGTCGTAGATCCTGTTGTAGGCGATCTCGTTGCGCTGGGCCACCGAGCCGGCGAAGCCCCATGTCCAGCCCACCGAGACTCCCGTGTAGTAAAAGTCGTAGATGTCGCAGTGAAGCACCTTGGAGTCCGAGACGTGCGTGTAGGCGACGCCCGTTCCCTCGGGATTGAACAGCCCGCCGTTGCGGATGACGCAGTTCTCGATGCGGTTGAACGCCGTCGAGCGCGGCGCGAGGTTCTTGATGATGCGGCGCGTGAGCCTCTCGCCATTTGCCACATGCCCGTTGCCCGCGCCCATCCACACGCCGCCCGCGCCCAGGTCGAACAGCTTGCAGTTCGTAACCGTGTTGGATACGCATCCGTCGTTGAAGCGCATGCCGTAGTTGCCCGTGTGCGCGAACGTGCAGCCGTCGAACGCGATGCGCCGCACGCCCTCCGCCGTCACGGCGCCGTCGTAGCCGCAAGCGGCCTGGTGCTGATAGGCCTGCGTGGGACCGCGCCCGCCGTCGGCCGATGTCCCGTCCGTGTAGGCGAACGCGATTCCCTTGAAGACGATGTCGTGCACGTACGCGCCCTTGTCGGGATCGCCCCTGAACTCCACGAGGCGGCTGATCTTGGAGGACGGCGCCACGGCCTCCGCGCTCAACATGTCCTCGCCCGGCAGCGGACGGTACAGGACCGTGCCGGCCTTAGCGTCGTAGAACCATTCGCCGGGCGCGTCGAACGCGGAGCGCACGTTCTCGAACCACACCAGCGTCTCGCGCGGATTCCATATCTGCCAGCTCGTCCACTTCGTTCGACCGTGCGTCTCCACCGTCATCGTCGCAGGATCGAAGCCGCGCAGGATGCGCCGCGCGAAGCTCCACTTGTGGATGACGTTCATCTGCGCGTACTGCAGCTCGTCAGCGGGAATCGCCGCCAGCGCCAGCGCCGCCTCGTTCGTCAGCGTCACCCTCTCAATCGTATATTTCCCGGGAGGGACGCGCTCCTGCGCGTCCGCCACCTCGCATCGCGGCTGCGTCACGTTGAAATACTCGGCCTTGAGGTCGCTCGGGCACCGGTTCGGCAGACGGGCCCGGTCGGCCCGCCGGCCGTTAACCCACAGCTGCTCGAAGTACGCTTGAGTGCCGTCCGGCGCGCGCGGAACGGGCGCGGACCACACGCCGCCGCCCGCGTCCTTCCAGCCAGCCAGCCGCTCGCCGCCCGCGAACACGGTCTTTTCGCCTTGGCCGATCCAGGTGATCGGTGCCTCCCTCGTGCCGGAGTCTTCCGGCGTGATTACAAGCGTCTCCTTGAGTGCGTAGATGCCGTCCTTCACGCGGATCGTCCATGCGCTTGCGTCGCCTGCGGCCTTCGCCGCGCGCACCTTCGCGAGAGCCTCGTGCGGCGTCAGCCCGCCAGGCTCCACAGTAAGTTCGCCGCCCAGCGCACCAAGCGCCGCCAAGGCGACCAGTCCAGCGCACCTTTTCATTTCAACTGCTGCCATGTTGCCCATGGCTCATAGGTTATCATCGTTTGGCCTTGAGGTCAAGGATGCGCTGGTTGGAGGACCCGCGGAAACGCAGCGCGATGTTCTTCTGCGCCTCGATGAACGGACCGTCCACGAGCGTGTCGATGAGCGACAGCATCTCGTCGGTCGCCTCGCACCGCCACGGACTCTCCTTCAGCAGCTCGCGCTCGTACACGCATCCCGTCCAGGCCCAGACGTCCTTATTGGGTAATCGCGCCCGGAACGCGCGCAGGAGCGGCACAAGCGCGCGCTGGTTCTCCGGCTCGAACGGTTCGCCGCCGAGGAGCGAGAGCCCCTGTATCCAGTCCGGCTCGCACGCGGCCAGCACCTTCTCCTGCTCGGCGTCCGTCCACGGCTCGCCGGCCGCGAAGTCCCACGTGTCGGGATTGAAGCAACCCTTGCACCGGTGGCGGCAGCCGCTCACGAAGAGCGCCACCCGCACACCGGGGCCGTTCGCCACGTCACACGTCCTGATCGCTGAAAAGTTCATGGGGGTAGTATAGCATATTCCGCCGTTCTCCTTCCTATCAGGCCGCATGATCATTTCTTCTTCTCCTAACTACAAATAGAATTAATGCAATGCCAGCAAAAACAGCCAGCACAATCCCGCATATGGCAGCGACACGGATCCATCCTTCACGGTTCTTATTGGTCATCGACGTCCAAAGCTCGGCAAACTTCGTTTTCTCCTCTGGAGATGATTCTTTCATGATATCTACGGCGAGTTCTGTCTGCGTATTGACGGCATTCCCTTCCGCCGCCAACGGTGCGGTAGCCCTTATTGCGCCGATTATCGCTGCGGTTCCTACCGTACCGGCCAATATCTGCGTGCCGTTCAACGCAAAGACCTTATCGACAAAAGCCCTTCCGCCTTTCTCGACTCCTTCTATGAAACTCTTGGAAACGCCAGGATTCTTCTCGATGGCGCCAATCACGCGCGGTATGTCCTCGGCAGGGAGACTCGCAATCGCCCTTATCGCTCTTGTCGGATTCTTCACTCCGCCTTTCTCAACGGCCAAGACCACTCTTGAAAAGATTCCAGGGACCTTGTCGTTCAAGACCAGCACGTCATCGCCATACTTCGCCGTATATCTTATGGCGTCGTCCGCTTGACGTGCCAATGCGCGCAACGCCTCAGGCGACGCCTCGCCGGCCTTCTGGATGACGGCGACAAAGCGCCCTGCGCTCTTCGCCGATTGTTCGGCGACTTCTATCCCGCCCTTCATCGCCGCATTGGCGACATCGTCTCCGTACGCTTCTGTTGCCGTCTTCAACGTCTTCGAAGCAGTGGAAATCGCCTCTTTAGATGTGGCACGTCCACTTGCCTGCAACGCGATCTTGGCGATCTCGTCCCATGTCTTCAGCGCACCCTTGACTACAACTCCTCCGACGCCTGCCACCGCACATGAGGACAAAACCAATGTCAACGCAAATACGCACTTTCTCATTTCTTGTTTCCTTTCAGGCTTGCAACGATGGTATTAGTCTGATTCTTTGCAAAGGTCAGACAAGCTTCCCGATCCTTTTCCAGATTGTCCTGCGCAGTTGTCATCAATGCCGACCGTGTCTTTCGTATGTCAACGATAATCTGGTCTCGCATTTCATCTGGCATCTTCTTGGTGACATTGTAAATTTCATACGCCGTCCACGCCAATCCCCCAACAACTATAATTGCACCTATTGCGTCACCTATAGGAAGAGGCCCATCCGCTACCGCAGTTCCGGCGCCGGCGGCTGCCGCCGTGCCGATCCTTGCCGCACTTGATTCAAGTGCTTTTGTCGCAATGGCTATAACCAGTTTCTTTATTGTTTCATAAGATGTCTTTATCAAGGCCATTTCCACACCTGCCTCTACCATGGCAATAACAGCCTCGCTTGCATGCGATTCAACCTCCCCCACGAACTTGTCGATTGCCGCACTGGCCGCCTTGGCATCGGCTTCAGACAATAGCATTACCTCTTCCGAGAACTTTTGTCCCCTTGCCGCGATGTCCAAGGCAAAAACCTGCGCCGCTTTCTGGAGCTCACGTTTGTAGTCTTCGCTCCACTTTGCATAAACGCCTATGGCCTTCTCGATCGGCGCAGATATCTTCTCCTTCACCAAAGGTTCTATGGCCTCGCCTGTCCTGTCCGTGTCTTTAATCTTGTCATAGGCCATCTTGTATGCAAGGCTTACGCAACACTTAAACCCGCAAAGCCCTTCCTTGCTTGCGATGAAACTGCCGCCTTCTACACTTTGCTGGAAGTATTCGTCCGCCCGCGACAAAGGCAACATCTTCCGATACTTTTCGACAAGAGCAGACAAGTCCCCGTTGAACTTCTCAAGCCTAAGCTCGACGTCCGCGATCAGCTTCTTCTCTGCAATCTCTCGCGCACGCTTTTTCTGGAGTTCTTTGACCTCGCTCTCTGCGACAGGAGGTGCCTTTACGCCAGGAACGTCAATTTCCGTGCCTCCGGGGCCTGGACGAGCGTGTCGGACGAACAAAGCAACGGCAATCACCACGACGAATATCGCACTGCAAGCCCAAAACAACTTTGGCAACTTTCTCATGGCATTTCATTCTCCGTCGCTTCCTCGTCGCGCGATCTGGGATTTCGCCCTAAACGCGCCGATAGAATACCACAACCCCGCGCGGAGGTTCAAGCCTCTTCGCACGGGATTCAGGTTGCCGCGATTCAAGGATGCGCCGATGTCACGAAACGTGCAGCACGCGCTCCTTGATCTCCTGCGTGCGGCCCTGGTTCCAGTACTGGGAGCCGATGTAGCCGCAGGTGCGGCGCGCGACGTTCATCTTGTTCTGGTCCGTGTTGCCGCAGTTCGGGCACTTCCAGATGAGCTTGCCGTTGTCGTCCTTCACCACCTGGATCTCGCCGTCGAAGCCGCACACCTGGCAGTAGTCGCTCTTCGTGTTCAGCTCGGCGTACATGATGTGGTCGTAGATGAACTGCATGATGGCGATGACGGCTGGGATGTTGTGCTGCATGTCCGGCACCTCCACGTAGGAGATGGCGCCGCCGGGCGAGAGCTTCTGGAACTTCGCCTCGAGCGCGAGCTTGTCGAACGCGTCGATCGGCTCGGTCACGTGCACGTGGTAGGAGTTCGTGATGTAGTTCTTGTCGGTCACGCCCTTCACGATGCCGAAGCGCTCCTGCAGGCACTTCGCGAAGCGGTATGTGGTGGACTCGAGCGGCGTGCCGTAGATGGAGAAGTCGATGTCGGACGCCTTCTTCCACTTCGCCGTGTACTCGTTGAGCTTCTTCATGATGTCGAGGCCGAGCGCCTCGCCCTCGAACTCGGTGAGCTTCTTGCCGATGAGCGCGTAGACGCACTCCCAGAGGCCGGCGTAGCCGAGCGAGATCGTCGAGTAGCCGTGGAAGAGGAGCTCGTCGATCTTCTCGCCCTTCTCGAGGCGCGCGAGCGCGCCGTACTGCCACAGGATCGGCGCCGCGTCGGAGAGCGTGCCCATCAGGCGGTCGTGGCGGCAGTTGAGCGCGCGGTGGCAGAGCTCCATGCGCTCGTCGAAGATCTTCCAG
>CACXPT010000145.1 GCA_902769585.1 uncultured bacterium | reverse complement strand
CAGTAACCAGCAACCAGCAGCGCAGCCGCCAATCCGAATGGTCGTGGCGCGCCATGTGCGTCCCTTGGCACTTCAGGGGCGGGCCATCGGCCGCGCCCGTTTCCTTTTTTGCGCGTATGCATCGAGCCTACGCCCCGATGGTCTTGCCCTGCATGCGTCCGGACGCCGTGTTGATGCTCTTGCCGACCATCAGCAGCAACTCCCTGACTCCGCGCACTCTTCACTGGGCGCTGTCTGTTGGCTGCTGCGCTGCTGAAACACTTCCAACGCATCAAAAAATCGTTCTATCCCGCGTCAGCGGAGAGAAGGATTTTTTGATGCGTTGGCCGTAAAGGATATCCGTCAACCGGCGCGTATTAGCCGCAGAGGATTGTCGCGGCCGATGGCCTCGAGCTCGGCGTCGGAGAGGCCGAGCCGCTCGCGCAGCAGGCGCATCATCGCCGCCATGGGCGTGGTGGCGCCCACCAGGCAGTTGCGGGCAGGGTTCCACAAGAGGCCGTTCGGCTCCAGGCGCGCGTGCGCGCCGCATACCTCGTATTCGCCAGGCGGCATCCCGGCGGGATACTGGGCGTCGGAGACAGCCACGAGGCGCGTGATCGGGACAGCCCGGCAGTAAACCTTCAGCATCGTGTCCGGGAGATGGTGCCCGTCCGGGATGAACATGACGCTGGCGCGGTCCTCGGCAAGCGCCGTCATCACGATGTTGTCGTGGCGAGGGATCATGTTGGGGATGCCGTTCCCGAGGTGCGTGAACGCCGTGGCCCCCGCGGCGATGCACGGCTCAATCTCAGCAGGCGTCGCCGCCATCTGGTGTCCAAGCGAGACTGTGATCCCGCGCGAGACGAGCTCCTTCACGAAGGCAGGCATGCCGTCGATCTCCGCCGCCACCGTCACGAGCCGCACTGCGCCGTCCGCCGCCTCCTGGTAGCGGTCGAAGAGCGCGAGATCGGGCGCATGCACCCATTCGATGGGATGCGAGCCGACCGCGCCTAGCTCGGGCGAGATGAATGGACCTTCCAGGTGGACGCCCAGTATTCGCTCGCGGCATTCGGCGTCCGTGCGGCGCGCCTCCGATATCGCGCGCAGGTTTGCGCAGGCGACGTCCGGGTCGCCGGTGACGAACGTTGGCAGGTAGGCGGCGGTGCCGTCCGCCGCCAGCCGCCGCGTGACCGACTTCACCATGTCCACCGTGAGGCCGGCGGAATTGAAGTCGATTCCGCCGTAGCCGTTTATCTGAAGGTCTATCCATTCCGTTGTCATGCGCCAAGTATAGCACAAGGAGGGTGAAAGGTGAATGGTGAAAGGTGAATGGTGAAAGGTGAATGGTGAAAGGTGAATGGTGAAAGGTGAATGGTGAAAGGTGAAGGGTGAAAGGGGGACGGTGAAGGGTGAAAGGTGAATTTGGGCGGGTTGTCAATTGACAAGCGGGAGAGGGCGATGGTAAGATACACCGCAACTTGTCAAAAGAAACTTGCCTTATGAGTGCTTTCCAGAATGTACGTGTGTTTTCCGCCATGTGCGCCATCTGCGGGATGGTGGCGTTGGCCGCGTCGAGCGCGGAGCACGTGCCGGGATTCATCTGGATAGAGGCCGAGGACTTCGCCGAGCGCGGAGACTGGACGGTTGACACGCAGTTCACGCACAAGATGGGTAGCGCCTACCTGATCTGCCGAGGCGCGAACACGCCCAGGCCGAAGGTCGCACGCACGACCGTATTGATTCCGCGCGCAGGTACGTGGCGCGTGTGGGCGCGCACGAAGGACTGGTTGCCCGAATTCTCGCCCGGCCGCTTCGTGCTGGAGGTGAACGGTCGGCGCGGAAAGGTGCTGGGAGAGTCGAAGAAGGGCTGGGGCTGGGAAAAAGTCGGCGACTTCAAGCTGAAGGTCGGCGAGACGGAGCTGGCCCTGCGCGACCTCTCCGGCGCGTATGCGCGTTGCGACGCGGTGCTGCTCGCGGAGGACTTCTCGTTCGTGCCGTCTGACGACGACCCCGACGGCGCGGAGCGGCGGCGGTTCAAGGGCGAGCCGGCGACGGTCGCCGACGGCGGGTCGTACGACGTGGTGGTCGTCGGCGCCGGACCGGGCGGCATGGGCGCGTCGCTCGGCGCGGCGCGGAACAGCGCGCGCGTGGCTCTCGTGTTCGACCGCCCGATCCCCGGCGGCAACGCGAGCGACGAGTGCGGCATCGGGTTCGACGGCGCGTCGCTCGGCAAGAAGAACGCGCGCGAAACAGGCGTGGTGGAGGAGCTGCGCCTCACGAAGGTCTACAGCGGCAAGGGTTACTCGGGCGCGTTCGTGGAGATGGCGAGCAAGAGCCCTAGCCTTTCGCTCTTCCGCAACGAGCGCGTGATGCGCGTGGAGAAGGACGGCGCGCGGATCGCCGCCGTCCTCTCGCGCAACACGCTGACCGGGCATTGGACGCGCTGGCGCGGGCGGATATTCGTCGATTCCACCGGCGACGGATGGATAGGGCACTTCGCCGGCGCGCGCACGATGTACGGCCGCGAGGCGGGCAGCGAATACGGCGAGGAGTGGATCGCGCCGAAAGTGGCGGACCGCCTCACGATGAGCGGCACGCTCACGACCGGCCTTAGCTACTACACGGGCCGCGAGGAGATGTACGAGACGCCCGTCTGGGCGCGCGTGATGCCGGAAGGTTTCGACCGGAAGATTCCCGGACTCGGCCGCCCGTGGTGGCTGGAAGCCCCCGGACGCTTCGACGATCTGGACGATCCCGAGGCAGCGCGCGACCATCTGATCCGCATCTGCTTCGGATACTGGGGATTCCTGCGCAACGAGTGGAAGGGCGGTCCCGCGCACAACGTCTCGCGCTACGCCTTCGTGCCGCCGTCCATCTTCAACGGACGGCGCGAGGGGATGCGCATCGTGGGCGACTACGTGCTCACGGCGAACGACTGCAGGGGCGCGCGGATGTTTCCGGACCGCGTGACGTACGGCGGCTGGTCGCTCGACACGCATGACCCTCTGGGCATGGACAACCCGCATGGCGACGGCTGGTGGCATCCGCACATGGGCGTGCCGATCTACTCGGTGCCGTTCCGGTCGCTCTATTCGGCGGACGTCCCGAACCTGCTTATCGGGTCGCGCTGCCAGAGCATGACGCACATCGCGCTCGGTTCCATGCGCGTGCAAGGGACGCAGATGGCGGCAGGACAGGCCGCCGGCACGGCTGCGGCGCTATGCGTCCGTTACGGGCTGATGCCGTGCGAGCTGGGCCAGTCGCGCATCGGTGAGCTTCAGCAGCTCCTCCTCAAGGACGACCACTACATTCCCGAGATCGCGAACGGCGACACGCGCGATCACGCGCGGAGCGCCCGCGTGTCGGCTACGAGCGGCACGCCGGACGGCATCATCGACGGCATCGCGCGCCAGGTCGGCGACTGCGTGCACGGATGGGTGTCCGACAGGGCGCAGCCGATGCCGCAGGTCGTGCAGCTCGATTTCCCGAAGCCAGTAAACGCGAGCGAGGTGCGTCTCGCCTTTGATACCGATCTCACGCCGATGCGGGTTAAGGAGCGGATGCCGGGGCGGCTGGTGAAGGTGTACAGGATCGAGGGGCGCGTGAGAGGCGTATGGCGGACGCTGGCGGAGGAAAGCGAGAATTTCCTGCGCCACCGCGTGCATCGGTTCCGCGAGACGGAGATCACCGCGCTCCGCGTGACCGTGACGGCAACGTGGGGCGATCCGTCCGCGCGCATCTTCGAGATCCGCGTCTATTGACAAACATGCGCAGTACACCCTTGCGCAGTACAGAATAGTATGGTACAATTCTGCACCACAGCAAGGAGTGTGACATGAATGCGTTCAAGTACGGCTGCTCGGTCGACGGCGAGAACTTCTGCGCCAGGCCAGACCTTTCGAAATCGCTTTCGACCTACGTTGAAAGCGGACAGAACCTTGTGATCCAGGGGGAACGCCGCATCGGCAAGACTTCCCTCGTGAAGGAGACCGTGTCGTCGATGCGCGGATGGTCCATGCTCTATGCGGATTTCATGGGCGTGAAGTCGGTGACCGACGTCTGCAACCGCATCGCCGACGCCCTGGCGCGTTTTGACTCGAGCGACTCGTTTCTGCGGAGGATATTCGCCGCGCTCGTCCATCTGAGGCCGGTGGCGACCGTGGACGCGATGACCGGGCTTCCGACGATCTCGGTCGATGCCAGGGCGTCGGCCGCGCCGTCGTCGGTCAATACGGTCATGAACGCCGTGGAGGCGCATGTCAAGGGACGGAAAGCGTGTGTCGTGTTCGACGAGTTCCAGGACATCCTCGACGTAAAGGACGGTGAGCAGATGCTGGCGCTCATGCGCGGCCGGATACAGTTCATGCCGCACACGTCGTTTGTCTTCCTCGGCAGCGCGCGAAACGCCATGATGGACATCTTCATGTCCCCGAAGAGCCCGTTCTACAAGTCGGCGGCCGTCTTCGACGTGGGCACGATACCCGATGACGACTTCTTCGAGTTCGCCAAGGCCCGGTTCGCCACGGGGCGGCGCAGGCTGCCCCGGGCGCTTTTCGGCCGTATCCTCGACTTCGTCGACAGGACATCGGGAGACGTCCAGGAGATGTGCGACGCGATCTGGCAGATTTCCGAGCCGGGCGACAGGCTGGACGACGGGCACTTCGAGCGCGGACTTGGATTCGTGTTTGACCGCGAGGGCGGCGTGTTCGCGCTGTTCCTCAAGCCGATTACGGACATCCAGCTTCGCGTGCTTCGGGCCCTTGCCGTCCAGGGCGGAGAGCATCCGCTTTCAGGGGCGTTTCTGGAAGAGGCGCGGTTGACGAACACCGCAACGGTCAGGCGATCCTTGACGTCCCTCGAGCGGACTGGCCTCGTCTATCCGGGACCTTCGGGCTGGAGGTTCGCGAGTCCGTTCTTTCGGGAGTGGATGCGAAGGCGGAAGTGACGGTTAGTTTTCGCGCCTATTGACGGAACAAGGGATTTATGCGATAATTTGCGAAAACAATTTCAAAAGGATAGAGACATGACGATAAAAAGAGCCGGGGACATCGTGGGAAAACGTGCCGTCCTCCTTGCGGTTGGTATTGTCGCCGCCGGGTTGACGTTGACCGCGCGCGCCGATGCGCCGGCTGCGCCGATCGTGACCACTGTCGCGTACGTGAACGGCAAGATGAACCTGGCCGTGTGGTACAAGACCGGTGACTACGGAGACCGGACAGGCGCCAACCTCTCCTACGCCTACGAGATCGGCATGAAGGGCGCTGGCGAGGCGGACTGGTCCGACGTCACGGCGAAGGGCGCCTTCAACACCTACGAGAAGAACAACTACCGCTTCCGCTGCTGGACGATGGCCACCAACTACTTCGGCGCGGCCGAATACCGCATCCGCGCCAAGGACACGTCCACCTCCGAGACGAGCGACTGGGTGGAGCTGGGCGCGGTGAGCGCCACGATGAACGTGACGGGCACGCCCATCTACGGCAACAACTGCAACGGCAACGGGTTCGACGGCTACATCCACACGATGGTGGACGCCACCGGGGACAGCGGCGACAACAAGTACGTCGGCTACCTCTTCCCCGAGCCCACGCGCATCAAGGCGATCCGCTACCTCCCGCGCCTCGACCACATGACGCTCGCCGCACGCTACCGCAACAGCCTGTTCCAGATTGCGAGCGACGAGACGTTCTCCGACGCCGAGACCGTCCATACCGTCCCCTCCGGCTTCTCGTCCATCACCGGCATGACGGAGGTCGTGTTCGAAGAGCCGATCACCGCCAAGGCGATCCGCCACTACAAGCAGTATGGCGGTTTTGAGAGCACGGCCGAGATCGAGTTCATCCCGGCCGATTTCCCGTTCAAGCCGTCATTGGCGATCGCCTACTCGGACTTCACGAACTTCCATCCCGTCGTCACATGGTCCCTGCCTGCGGAATTCATGTGCACGACCTGCCGCCTCGAGCGCGCGCTCCACAAGGACGGACCTTGGACGGCGCAGAGCGCTTGGCTGAATCCTGCGACGGATTCCCTCTGCGTCACGAACGACGATCTGTACGTGGGCATTCCCTGCTACTACCGCGTGGCCGCCGTCACCGAACATCCGGGCTTCGCCGGGCAATGCGCGTATTCGATGATCTCCGAATACACGCGCATGCGGCGCATCGACCGCGCCTGGACGGACGAGGCGCACCTCTACGGCGGCGTGTCGGTGATGGTGGGCACGAACGGATCGCCGCTCACCGTCGTGGGCGGACGCACCGCCGCCCACGTCTTCGACGGCAATCCGGAGACCTTTGCCGATTTGACGCAAGAGTGGAACAAGTGGGGGCCCATCGGCCTTGATTTCGGCGAGTACGTCTGGGTGGGCGCGTTCGGCTACGTCTGCCGCCACGACAATGCGTGTTATTACCGCGTCAGGTACACCGCGCTCTTCTCGTCGTCGGACAGCGGAAACGAGCTGGGCGACAGGGTCCAGCATTCCCAGAACGTGACGCGCTATTCGCAGGACGCCACCTTTTACATGCAGACGGCGACGTCGATTCCGGCCGACGGCGCGCGGAAGTGGTTCCTGTACGGGACTTATCACGACGACAACTACTTCTACGGCAACGTGGCGGAGCTGGCGTTCTTCGGCTGGACGGCGGCGGACAAGGCGGCCGCGCCCGTCGTTTCCGCTCCGGCGCAGCTCACCTTCGTGCGCGGCGCGACGGGTCCCGTTGTCTCCTGGACGGCCGGGAACCACGCGCAGGGGTACGTCGTCAGGCGCCGTGCGCGCGGCGATTCGCAGTGGACGGACGTCACCACGCTCCCCGCCTCGTCGCTGACCTTCACGGACGAGGGCCTCGCGCAGGGCGTGTACGAATACAGCGTGTTGGCCGACGGCGGCGAGCTGGGGACGGCCGCGAGCGACGCGTTCACCTATCCGTGGTACACGGCGGGGAACGGCACCGGCCTTTCGGGCGCGGTGATGTGGCCCTACAGCTCCACGAACATGATTCCGTGGCAGATGTCGTCCTCCGTGCCGCGCGGCGTCGAGGCCGTGAACCTGAACCTGGGCGGCGCCGACGAGGTCGCGCCCGGCGTGGTCGCGCACGCCCGGATCGCCTGGGAGGGGCAGCTCATCGTCCCGTTCGACGGCTTGTACACCTTCACGCTGGAGACGGACGCCGGCGGCGCCGTGGCCATCGACGACGTGTTCGCCTGCAATTCCTGGACGGGCGGCACGAAGATTCCGTCCGGCACGATGAACCTGACGGCGGGCGTGCATGACATCCGCGTGGACTACCGCATGGACGACCGGATCGAGAACCCCACGAAGAAGTGCATCCTGAGCTGGAGCGGACCCGTGGCGGACGAGGTGATCCCCGCGTCGCAGCTCATCCCCGCCGCGACGCCGCCCTCGCCGACGCTTGACGGCTGGACGTGCCTCTCCTACGCGATGAACCGCGTGGGGCGGTTCGTCAAGACCGGCGAGGGAACATACAAGATCACGGCGTCCGCCCAGGAAATGGGTACGCCCGACAGGTTCAACACGGCGTTCATGTGGAAGAGGATGCCCAGTTCCTTCGCGATCGAGACGAAGGTCCAGAGGGGCAACGCCGACGGTTACGCCGGCATCATGGTGCAGGGCGACGACGGTCATTTCGTCGCGTCGTACATGTATGTGCTCGCGGCGAATTCCGCCTACGGCGTCAAGAGGTTTGTGCCCGGAAATGACACCTGGGACCAGCCCGTTCTCTGGGCGCAGTTCGGAAACAACTCCAACTTCGACTGCTATCTGCGCATGGAAAAGCGCGGGCCTGACATCACGTGTCTCTGGAAAGACAACAAGGGCGATCCGTGGGTCGAGATCTACCGCTATACGGCGCCTCACGGAATGTTCGGCAAGGAAGTGGCCCTGGGCCTCGCCGTGAACGGCTTTAACAGCTCCAATCCCCCGCAGTTCATCTTCTCCGAGATCGAGATGAAGGCAATCAACGTCCCGACGATCATCGTCATCCGATAGCCCGCGCTTGTATCCGCCGGGCGTCGAAGCGCATCAGAGAAAGAACGCGATACACAGTAAGGAGAACGACATGATGGACATGAAGACAACGAGCGCGCGAAGCGGGATGCGCAAGCTGGGCGCCGCTCTGGCGGTGGCGCTTGCGTGGGCGGGCGGTCTGTCGGCGGAGACGCTGACGTGGACGGGCACGGAGTCGGCCGTGTGGGACCTCACGGCCGTCAACTGGACGAACGAGCTGGGCGAAGCGACGGCGTGGGTGAACGGGAGCGATGCGCTCTTCCCGAGCAACGCCGTTCCGCCAGTCTCGGTGGTGAGCGATGTGGAGCTCCATAACCTGACGTTGGAGAGACGCGCCGGCATGTTCGACTGGGCGGACGGCGGTGGCTCGCTGACGTTCGTCTCGGATGGCGCGAACCCGACGAATTACATCCGTTTCGGCAACGACACCCAGCACCACGATCTCCATGCCCGCGTCAGTTGCGCGGGGCCGTTCGTCAAGGATGGCGACGCCGTGCTGTATCTTTACAACACCGGCAACAATTTCGCCGGCGGCATCTTCCAGACGATGTCCCAGATGCGGATCTGCTCTTCGGACGCGGTGGGGCCGGGTGCGGTGACCATGCTGGGCAAGTCCACGGTTTTCAATCTGAACGAACCGATTGCGCCCGACGTGAAGTTCATTCAGGACAGCGACGAAAACCTTTTGGGGTCGGTCGGCCCGATGCTGACGATCAAGAGCGTGGGCGCGACGGCGAACAACGCGGTGTCGGCAGTTCGGCGAAGTTCTCGTTCGACGGCGGCGTCGTGAAGGCGTCGCCAAAGACGAAAGACCTCTTTTTCACCACGGCGGGAGGTGCGACACCCGTGGCGCACGTGACCAAAAACGGCGTGACGTTTGACACGGCAGGGGCCGATACGGAACTCGGCCTGACGCTGGCGTTCGACGGCCCCAAGGCGATTACCAACGTAGTCCAGACCGTCGAGCCGGAGAACTGGAGTTTTGAGACCGGCAGCTTTTCGCCATGGTCGCCTGATGCGGGAGGGGTCAGCGAGACGAGCGCCGTTCAGAACAACACAAGTGCGTTCATGAACGATTCTGCGGGCGCCCACGTAGAGGCTTTCTGCACGACCAACGGTTCGAAGTTCGCCGTGCTTCGCCGCTACGCGTCGATTACCCAGACGGTCTCGCTGCCCACGGCGGGCCTGTGGCGCGTCGTGTACGAGCGCGGATGCCGTCCGCACACGGGCTATCCGGCGCAGGCGCTGTCGCTGACGGTCTCGCTCGGCGGCGACGAGAACGCGACGGTCTCGCCCGCGCAGCCATCGGTGGCGGTGTATCCCTTCCGGCGTGAGACGACAGACCTGTTTGCGCTGGAGGCCGGTTCGCACGAGCTGAAGTTCACCTCCGGCCCCCATGACAAGACCAACTACGCTGTCCTTCTCGACGCAATCCGCCTCGAGCGCTGCGAGGTGGGCTCGCTGGCGGTCACCAACCTGGTGACGGATGGACTCGTGGCCGTCTCGAACGGCACGCTGACGGTGAGGCAGGCGACGCTGGACGGCACGCCCGTTGAAGTGGCAGCGGGCGGTACGCTGGAGCTGTATGCGACGAAGTTGACGAACGCGGTGGTGAACGTGGCGTCCGGCGGCATGTTGAGGCTGCGCGACGGCGACGGCAGGAACCTTGTCGCGAACGGCAGCTTCGAGGACAACAACCTCGCGGCGGCGGAATTCCAGGCTTACGCGTCGAACTCGCGGCCGCGTGGCTGGACGATGAGCTACGACGTTTCGTCGGACATCCCAGGCATTCAGGCCAACGGGAGCGGCATGTCGACCAGGGGGCCCGAGACCGAGTACGGTCGCACAGTTCATGCATGCCTGCCGCTTCGGCTACAACAGCTACACGATCCCGCTCACGTGCCTGATCGACGGCGTGGCCGTCGCCTCGAACGGGACGCGCACGGCCAACTACGGCTTCGAGCGCAGCACGACGCGCGTGAACCTGACGGCGGGCGAGCATACGCTCGTGTTCTCCACGGGCAACTCGTCGGTGCAGTATGCCGCGATCTTCATCGACGACGTGCGGCTGATGCCGGTGGAAGGGACGAACACGCTGGACGGCAACACGCTCGCGTTCGCGTCGGGCGCGACGCTCGACCTGCAGAACGCCGAGCTGGTCTACATCGGTGGCGGCGTGACGGTGGACGGGCGTGCGGTGAAGGGGACCGCGAACGCCTTGCGCCGCGCGGGCCTCACCGTCACGGGCACCGGCTCAATCCAGATCGGCCCACCACAGGGAACGGTGATACTTTTCAAGTGAAGAGTTGAGAGTTGAGAGTTAAGAGTTGTGAGTGAAGAGTTAAGAGTTGAAGGGAAAGCGTGGATGTCATGATTGGAACCATACTTTTGGCGGCGGTGGCGGGGTTTAGGGCTCCGTCGACGTTGCCGGTTGAGCACGAGAAGGGCTACCTGTGGCTGGAGGCCGAGGCGTTCGTCGACTACGGCGAGTGGCGGCTCGACACGCAGTTCACGCACAAGATGGGCAGCGCCTACCTCATTGCGCCGGGCGTGTGCAAGCCGATCGGCT
>CACXPT010000144.1 GCA_902769585.1 uncultured bacterium | reverse complement strand
GAGGAAGAGATAGAAATAACCCTCAACGCCAAACGAGCAGACATTAGCCGGCGTCTTGGCCGTCACGTGAATCGAGGTGTTCGTCGTCGGAATCCATCCTGTGCGGCAGAAGTTGGTTGCGCCGCCGCTGCGATCCGAATGCAGGTAGGCGACATCGTAGTCGTATGGCCCCGCGAGAGACTTCCACGCGAATCGAACCTGGCGCTTCTCGCGCCACCAGGAATCAGGCAACGTAACTGTGACGCTGGCGGCATCTGCGGCGACCTTCTGCATCAGCATGTTCGTCGTCCACGCTGAACACGTGGTTCCGGCATCCTCCGCGCCGGAACAGGCAAAGAGCAGCCCTGCGTCATGGCTAGCGCCCAATCCCAGCGTCACTGTGCAGGTCTGCCTGTTGCGGGAAAGGACTGACATCTCCGGCCCCAGCCCAAGCGCGGCGGAAACGCTCTCCACCGTGCCGCAGTCCGGCGGATAGGGGCCGATGTCTTTTCCGACCTCGAATGCGAGCGTATCCTTCTGCGAACCGCTACGCCCATGATACTGCCGCGTCACGCGATTCCACATCTGCACATACCCGCTTGGGGCGGCGACGGGGACGAAATCGGCGGCAAGCACACCGTTCGTGATGATGGTCGCCGAATAGATCGAACATGTCGTTCCTGCCTGCTTCCAACTACCTTGTCGCCCAAACAAGGCGATGGTGCTGGTTGTCGTATTCGTGAAAAGTTCGGAATTGAACGGCCCGACACGGCGATAGCCATCAATCCAGATTCCATTGCGACTCATGCGAAACGTATGCGGGTTATGATCCTTCGGCAACCCGTCGCCAAAGACATTCGTGTCATACTGGCCAAGTTGCATTCCCAACGACGGATGCCGTGGATTGCCTGCTCCGAAGAAATAGAAGTAGTAGTTTTCGTTGTCAGATCCTACCGAAAACATGGTGACGGCCTTGTGGATACCGAACGGGACCATGGCACCACTGCTGAACTGAGGTGACTGGAACTTCACCGAGATATCAACAGTCGGGTCCGGCACGATGCCCGTATTAATGTAGAGTCCGCCGTTATTACAGTCGGGACGCGTGATGTAGTCGTAGCGCGTCCCATACGGCTTCGGGCCGCTCATGAGAAAGAATTTGACCGCGCCTGACTTCGCCCGCCACGCCGCCGGGATCTGGAACGTCTTCGACGCGTCGGATGCAGCGACGGTTCCCGCATCGGCGTACTCGGCCCAGTCCAGCGGATCGTCGCCCTTGTCGCCATTCGCCCACGCGGCGATGAGCGCCTGGTCGCCCGAGCCCGTGCCGCCGATGGTGACGGTGACGTTCCCGCTGCTGTCGGGCACGCCGACGGACAACGGCCTCGCCGCGCCGAACAGCGCGGACGCGGTTGCAATAGACATCAACAGAAATGAATTCTTCATGTGAACGCTCCTTCTTCTTTGGAAGTGTTGGCATTTTAGCAAAAAGCCGTTCGAGGGTTTTGTGTTTTTCTGTCTGGAAAAGTGTCAATTCATGCCAGGACTGTCAATTCATGCCAGGACTATGGTATACTTTCCGCCCATGACAAAGCGGCAAAAAGGGATTCAGAAAGAGTTCTTCGCGAAATGCGATTTGAACGTCGCCATGCTGGCGAAGGTCTTCGGCTCGCTCCCCAACATCGCGTTCTACATCAAGGACGCGGAAGGACGTATCGTCGCCATCAACCGCTACAACTGCGAGCTGTGCAACATCCCCAGCCCCGACGCCGCCATCGGCAAGCGCAGCTCGGACCTCTTTCCGCGCGCCTACGCCGACTTCTGCATGGCGCGCGACCGCGAGGTGATCGCCACCGGCAAGCCCATCGTCAACCGGCGGTACGCCAAGGTGGCGAACCTCTCGGCGAGCGCGAACATCCTCTCCATCCATCCCGTGTACGGACTTGACGGCACGATCGTCGGCACGATCTGCACCTATCATCGCGACGCCACGGCGCCTGTCGGCCCGGTATGGGAGGACCGCTTCGACGCGATCCTCGAAAAGATCAACGCGAACATCGCCAAGCCGCTCTCCGTCGAAAAGCTTGCGGCGGAGGCCGGAATGTCCGTTTCCAACTTCCAGCGGATGTTCATGAAGATCATCGGCGTACGCCCCGGCCGATACATCATCCAGCAGCGGCTGAACGCCGCCTGCCGCCTCCTCGAAAGCTCCGACCTTGGAATCTACGACATCGCCCTCGCCACGGGCTTCTGCGACCGGAGCCACTTTACGAAGATATTCAAGTCGTGGCGCGGTATGGCACCCGGCTCCTATCGCAAAATACACCGAGCCGTTTCACCGTAATTTTCAACCCGTTCAAGACAAGGAGTTCATAATGCGGAAAGTGATTGTTTGCTGCACAGTTGTCATTCAGGTAGCGATGATGTCGGGAGCCGTGACGAACCTCGCCCCGATGCTGGAAGCGGGCGTAACGGTGCCGAATGGCGGCATCCTGCGCCTTTTCCCGCGCGTGACGATGAAGGGAAAGACGCAAATGGAACTCGTCAAGACGTTCGACGAGTCGCCGTACAAGGACGTGCAGCCGCTGCGCAACATGCGCTACACGTGGAACAGGCTCGAACGGGGCAAGGGAGAGTATCTCTTCGACAAGGAACTGGAGCCGCTGTTCGTCCAGTGCGTCAAGGAGCATTCCCGCGTGACGCCCGGGCTCGCCTGGATGTGCGGCGGCGGCTACCCCTCCGCACCGCTTCTGGACGGCCAGCGCTGCACCGTCCCGGAGTACCTCTACCGCGAACTCGCCGCCACGGACCATCCGATGATGAAGGACGCGTCATACGGCGGCGGCCTCACGCCGGACTACGACTCGCCGCTCCTGCTCGAACGGTTCCGGGCCCTCCTGAACGCCTTCTCGGCCTGGCTGGACGGCAACGTGACCGGCACGCAGGTGAAGCGGCGCGACGTCGTGTACGGCATCGAGATGCGCTACTTCGGCTACTGGGGCGAAGGTGCCGTGAAGAACGGAAGCTATCCGGTCACGGACGTGTTCGACGGCTACATCGACGCCTACCTCTCCGCGTTCCCCGACATCCTCCTCATCGCGCCGATGCAGGAAACCCTCCACCTGCCCAGCCGCAAGAACTACGACGCCCACCCGACGAATCCGCAGTACCTCCGCGCGATGAAGCACGTGGGGCGGCTGTTCCGCGAGCGGAACGCAGCCGGACGACTCGGCTTCTTCATCGACTGCTGGGAACACCGGACGCACACAGCCGACAACCCGAAAGTGATGTTCGACGAGAACGGAAAAGTCATCTCCATGGCGCGGTACAGGGCGGCGAACACGTGGGGCGACTCCTACATCACGGGCGAGTTCGCCTACTTCATCCGCCCCTACAGCAAGGATCTCGTACCGTACGCGGCGCTGGCCGACCAGTTCGCGGAACGGCATGTCGCCGGCATCTCGCTCCACAACTTCACGATCATCGACCGTGTGAACGGAAAGCCGGATCCGCGCTACGGAGCCGCGCCGCGCACGTTCGTGACGCCCTCTCCGGAAATCTACGCCTCCGCCAGGCGCGCCGTCTCCACGCTGGGCTACCGCATCGTGCTGGGGAGTCCGAAGGTTGCGCGGACGGCGCAGGGCACGGATGCGTCATTCACGCTCGCCAACGTCGGGACCTCCCGAGCCTACCATTCCTACAACCGCCTGCGCGTGTTCGTGGAGCGTGACGGCAAGGTGCAGGAGGAGAAGTTCGTGCCATTCGATCTTCGCACGCTCCTTCCCGGCGACAAACCGCTAGTGTGGGACGAGAAATGCGCCACGCCGTTCTCCGTCAAGCTCACGTCGACGTCCGGCGATGTCCGCGTGTCGTTCCCCGACGCCAAGGGGATCGAGCATCCCCTGTGCCTCTCGAACTACGGCCGTCGCGCCTCCGACGGTTCCTATCTTCTCGGCACGCTCGCGTCCGACGCAAGATAGCGACAAGTGCCACTAGAACGCCCTGCCCGGCGAATGTGGTATACTCTTTCCGCCATGAAAAAACTACTGACCGTATTCGCCGCGGCGCTCGCGCTCGCGGCAGGAGCTTTCGAATGGGATTTCACCAAAGGTCTTCCGCAGGGCGGGCGGCCGCGCGCGTGCGCCGTCCTCGGCCCCGACGGGCTATCCCTCTCGCAGATATCGAAGAACGTGACTGGCAAGGACGGAGCCGGCGTAGAGTTTCCGAAGGTCGAGTTGCCCGATGCGTTCGTCTTCGAGGCCGATGTGGTGCCGTTCATCGCGTGGACGAACGAGGCCGACCGCGCTGCAGCCGCCGGCTCGCGGTCGATGCACGTCTTCGACACGATGGCCGTCAACTACAAGCCGAAGTGCCGCGACAAGGGCCTGCAGGTGATGTTCCAGCAGTCTGGCGAGCGATGGACGGCCGTGCTCTACGCAGGTCTCGGCGACATGACCTGCCGCCTCACGGGACCTTCCTTTACGCCGAAGGCCGGCATGCCCGTGCACCTGCGGATCGAATACGACGCGCTCGGCACCGTCCGCTGGGACCTCGACGGCAAGAAGCAGAAAAGCTACCTCGCGAAGGCCGGGCCGATCGTTCCCGATCCGACGCGCCGTCCCGTCGTCGGCGACCGCATCTGCAGTCTCTACTGGCCGTTCAACGGCACGATCCGCCGCATCGCGGTCACACCGCTCGCGTGTGCGCCGCTCGCGCTGCGTCCCGACGGCCGCCGCGCGTTCGAGCGCTGCGAGACGAACGCCGCGTTCGCCGTGTCGGCGTTCTACCGCGGTCCTGGCAGCCTGACGGACGTCACATGCGAGATCGCGCAACACGACAGCGATATTGGTAGGGGCACGCGTCCCGCGTGCCCGCAAATCTACGCAAGCATGAAGTGCAAACAACTGACTAAACTTGAGGCCGGCGAGTGGACGCGCTTCACGCTGGCGGTCGAGACGCGCCTGCGCCCGGGCAAATACCCCGTCTCGGTCCGTCTCGCGGGCCGCACGCCGGACGGGGCCGCCGTTGCCATCACGAACACCTTCGACGTCGCGATCGGTCCCGTCTTCGCAGACCGCATGCCTGCCGTGATGTGGGGATCGAGCGGCACGGACGAGGTGGTGCGCGACTTCGGCTTCACGCACGTGTTGCGCTACGGCGGACTGTCGTCGCCCGAATGCACGCGCGAGCAGGCGCGTCAGCTGACGGACATGTACGACCGCGCGCTCGCCGCCGGCATGCGCACGATGCATTCGCAGGGCGTCCGCTACCCAGATGGCGATGTGGAGCAGTTCTACCGCTGCAAGCGTGACGGGACAGCTCCCGCGAACGCGCGCGAGCAGAAACAGGCGGAGGTGTCGAACCCCGAACTCGTGGACTACGCGCGGCGGATCGTCGCCGCCGAGATGGCGCGCGTCGGCGACCATCCCGCGTTCGCGGGCGTGCTGCCCTGTTCCGAGCTGCGCGACCACACGTCGCCCTCGTTCCGCACGGAGCACCTGCGCTACAAGGCCGAGACAGGACGCGACGTGCCGCCCGAGGTGACGCGCAAGACATTCGACTTGAAGTCCGCCGAGGCGCGTTTCTCAGACGGCGTGGTGCCGACGGACGACCCAATTTACGCCTACTACAGCTGGTTCTGGGGCGGCGGCGACGGCTGGCCGGGCTACACGGGGGCGATTGCGGACGAATATCGCAAGACGGCGGGACGCTACGGCGACGGGAGCGCCGCGCAACAGAGGCGCCCCTTCTTCAGCTTCTGGGATCCTGCGGTGCGGTGTCCGCCCAAGTGGGGCTCCGGCGGCGACGTGGACGCGCTCAACCAGTGGGTGTACGCGCAGCCCGAACCGATGAACGTGGCAGGGCCGGCGGAGGAGATTCTCGCGATGGCAGCGGGGCGTCCCGGCCAGCACCCGATGATCATGACGCAGCTCATCTGCTACCGCGCCCGGCTCGCGCCGTCGAACGTGGTCGTTTCGCCGCTGCCCGCATGGGTTCGGACGCGCTGCAGGAGGCGGTGTGGTCGATGATCGCGAAGCCCGTGAAAGGCATCATGTTCCACGGATGGGGCACGATCGCCGAGACGGGCAGCGAGACAGGCTACACCTACACCTCGCCCGAATCGGCCGAGCGCCTGCGCCAGCTGCTGAACGGACTCGTCGCGCCGCTCGGACCCACGCTGAAGAACCTCGGCCGCGAGGAACCCGAAGTGGCCGTGCTCGAAAGCTTCGCCACGGCGGCGATGGGCGGTCCGGCCTCATGGGGCTGGCTCTCGCCCGCGATCACCTTCTGCCAGCGCGCGCGCCTCGACCCGCGCGTCGTCTACGAGGAGACGATTATGCGCGATGGGTTCGGGCGCACGAAGATCCTCTACGCGCCGCAGTGTCAATTCCTCTCCGCGCCGGTGGTGGAGAAGATCAAGACGTTCCAGAAGGCAGGCGGCATCCTCGTTGCGGACGAGAAGCTGCTGCCCGCGCTCAAGGCGGACGTCGTCGTGCCCGTGATGGCGTACAAGACGCCGCCGAAGTCTGACCACGCGGAAGATGTGGACGCCGCCACGAAGACGATGGTGAACACGGCGGCCCGCCGCTTCACCGCCAACGCGAAGGCATGGATGCTCGACGAGGCGGAGAAGCTGCGCGCGGCGCTCGCCGCGAAATGCGCCTACGCGCCGAAGGCCGACAGCTCCAGCCCCGAGATCGTCACCTACTCGCGCGCGTGGCGCGGCACGCCCTACGTGTTTGCGCTAAACGACAAGCGCACGTTCGGCGACTACGTGGGACAGTGGGGACTTACGATGGAGATAGGCCTGCCGTTCGCGGGCGACGTGACGCTCGCCGATCCCGAAGGGAAGATTAGCGCCGTGTACGAGCTTTCGCGCGGCGGTGAGTTAAAGTTCGAGCGCAGGGAGGGCGACGGACGCAATAAATTGCGTCCCTCCCGTTTAGGAGATGTCGTGGTGCCGGTCTCATACGACACGAACGACGGACGGTTGTTCCTCTTCTTGCCGCGCAAGATCGCTTCGGTGGACGCCCAGGTCACGACGACGAAGGACGCGCTCACCGTCACGATGACGGTGCGCGATACGGCGCGTGAACCCGTGCCGGCGCTACTGCCGGTGGAGATTCGCGTCTACGACGCGGCGGGACGCGAGCTGGACGGCGCGGGCTACGCCTGCGCGAAGGACGGCGTGTGCAAACTCACGGTGCGCACGAACCTCAACGACGCGCCAGGCGCGTACCGTGTCGTGTGCCGCGACCGCGCGAGCGGCATGACAATCGAGAAGCGCGTCAGCTTCTGACTGTTCACGAACCAGGGTGGACAGGATGTCCGCCTGCGGCGCAGAGCGGGCATGCGGCAGGCTCCCACGTGGTGGGCTGTATCTGCACCAGGGAAACCATCGGAATGTCGCCGAACTTCACCGCACCCTTCGAGCGGTCCACCAGCAGCACGACTGCTGCGACCTCGGCGCCAGCGGCCTTAACGAGGTCAATCGTCTCCTGCACGCGTCCGCCCTTCGTGACGACGTCCTCGGCCACAACATAGCGCTCGCCGGGCTTCAGCGAGAATCGGCGCATGGCAAGCTTGGTCACGGGCTTACCCGTTGCGTCCACCTCGTCGCCAGCCTGCACCTTTTCTGCGAAGACGCATTTCGTGTCGAGCGCACGAGCAACCTCGTGCCCAACGAGGATGCCGCCCACGGCCGGAGAGATCACGCCGTCGATGGCGCCAATGTCGGCCGTGGCCTTCAGCTTGGCGACCAGCTCGTCGCAGAGGCGGGCGGCGATGCGCGGGTAGCGCAAGACGTTCGCGCACTGGAAGTAGCGGTCGGAATGAAGCTTCGAGCGCAGCTCGAAGTGGCCCTGCAACAAGGCTCCGGTCTGAGAGAAGATATCGAGGATTTCCTGTTCTGTCATTTGATGCTCCATGGGGTTGTCAGTTTAAAGTCGTCGAACGGGCGTTCGCGAGCAATGTCACGCGGTATGGCCAAAAGGTCTGGATCTCGCTCTGGGGCTGCGGCGGAAGGAGGCACGGCATGAACCTTAATGCCGAGCGAGGCTGGCATGAGCGGAGAAGGTCGCACATTGAACGCAGGCGGCAAAGCGGTCTCCGACAAGTTGCGCAACGGCAGATATTCCGGCGGAGGGAGGGATTCGGTGAAGTCAAGCGTGTCCGCGCTGCTGTCGGCCGTGTCGCCGTGAATGGGGCGCATCTGCCAGGCCATCCTGATGTTGCGGACGAGCTGGGAATACTCTTCGTCGCCGAAAGAGACGAAGGAGACAAAAGGTTCCGTCGACTCGAAGTTTATCGGCTTGAAGAAGAGCGCCTTGCGCGGAATCTGCAGCACAAGGACGGTCGTGAACAGCACGACTGCAGCGACTGGCCACCACGCATGGAGGAATCGCCTCATTCGCGCCTCTCCGCGATCTGGACACGCGAAAGACCGCTCTCGCGTGCGATACCGACCAACCTTATGATGTCGCCTGCAGGAACGCGCCTGTCAGCCAACAGCAGGAAAGTGTTCGAGGGTTCTGCAAGAGAACGTGCGCCAAGGCGTTCCTTCAGCGTCGAGACGGACGATTCGTCCGAAAGCGAGTAGCGCGCGTCGTCGAAGAACACCAGCGTCTCTTCGCCGGCGCTTGCGCCTGGGAGAACAAGCGCAGCGAGTCCAGTCGCCTGTGCCTGCCCAGCCACAGGCTGCGGCAGGTCGCACAGGATTCCAGGCACCTGTGGAAGACGATCGCCAATAAAAGCGAAGAGCGCCAGAAGGAGCGTGAGAGTGATCCAAGGCACCGCCGCAAACAGCGGTTTCGTCCAGGCGCATCCGTGCCGCCAGATGCCATCGGCCTGGCGAGGCCTCCATCCCCAGTTGCTCTGTGCGCTCACGCTACGGCCTCCCTGCGCGGAGCCAGCATTGCAAGAATGTCGCTTGCGGCCGCCTCCATGTCCGCCACAACGCGCTCCAGCCGCACGTGCAGCATGCCGTACATGACCTGCACGGAGACGGCGACGACCAGTCCGCCTGCCGCAGCCGTCAGGCACTGGAGCGCTCCGCCGAGCAGGTCGGCGCGCGTAACCAGCACGTGTCCGTTGAAGGAGATCGCGAGGCGGGCCATGCCGAGGATGGTTCCCAGCAGGCCCAGCAACGGTGCGCTCTGTGCTATGATGGCAAGCATCGCAAGCCGTCGCTCAAGGCGGCTGACCTCGGCACGCCCCGTGGCGTCCACTGCCTCGCGCAATACGCGCGCGGAACTGTCGCGGTGGCGTATTGCCGCCGCCACAACACGCGCTACGGGAGCGGGCGTGTCGTCGCACAGGACAAGCGCCTCGTCGACGTTGCCGCGCGACAGCACGTTGCCGACGCCACGGATGAAATCTGCGTAGTCAATCTGCGCTCGGCGCAGGTTGAGAAGCCGGCTCGCGAAAAGGAACACGGCCACGCATCCAAGCAAAACCAGAAGCCCGAACACGGGGCCACCTGCCAAAGTCCATATGCTCACCACACACCGCCTTTCTTCTTCGCTTCCAGTCGTTGAATGCGCTTGCGCGCCTCGCGTGCCGCCGGCACGCCAGCGAGATACTCGAGCACGCGGATGGCAGGACGCACTTCTCCGCGCGCCTCGTAGTAGTCTGCCAGGATGAACACGGCCCTGGTGAAGAACGCGCACGCGTCGCCATCAAACCACGTATTCGCGTTCACTCCGTCATAGTAGGCCATTACCACCTGAGCGTAGTACTGGTCCGCCGCTTCCTCGAAACGTCGCAGCTTCTCCAGCGTACGTCCGACCTTGAAAGCCACGGCTAGCCGTTGCGACGGAGTGAGAGACTCGTCGCGCAGCAGTGCGCGGTATGCGTCTAGCGCCTGCAGATAGCGCCGGTCGTCGTCAGCCCCCATGGCGAAAAGGCAGTCGGCCTTCAACACTGCCGCGCGCCGCAGTGTCTTCTGCGGCGCATCCAGGCGTTGCGCGCGAGAGAGCACAAGCACCGCCTCGTTGAACCTTGCCAGCTCCATCAGCGCCTCGCCCTGGAGCACGAACGCTTCGGCCACCGCAGCAGTCTCCGGCGTCTTCTTCGCGATGGCGCGCACAGCGATCGCGTTTGTCGTGGCACGCGTCGCGAATTCCACAACGCCTGCGTAGTCGGACTGCGCTGCGCAACATCTGGCAGCTCTGCCCAAGGACTCGATCCTGCTCCCTGCCGATAGGGATGCGTTCGTCGCGCACGAAACGAATCCAGCCAGCGCCGCTTGATAGTTGCGGTGCGCGAACTCGTATTTCGCTAGCCAGAACTCGACCTCCGCACGAAGGTTTCCGGCGAGCTCGTCGGAAGCCAGCAGCTTCCTCACGGCCGTGGCGGCATCCTCGTCGCGACCGGCACCGTAGAGGCACAGCGCCGAAAGGTACGCCATCTCCGCCGCCCGCGACGGCTGCAGTTTCGCAACTGCGGCGAAATCGGCTTCCGCCTCAGCGAACCTGTATGCGCCGTAGAGCGCCTTCCCGCGCCTATGCAGGACGTCGACCCGCTGTGAGTCGGTCATGGAACCTTCATTTTTGAGCAGCTTCGTGTAAATCTCGATTGCGCGCTCGAAACGGCATGCGGCAGACTCCAGGGCGGCCAGTCGCAGGTCTGCCGCAAACGCGAGCTCCGCGTCCACCTTCATGTCGCTCAGCTGCGCGAATATCTTTTGTGCATCTTCAGGACGCTCAGCCCTCGCAAGCGCATCGGCTTTCTGGAAAAGCGCACGGAGAAAGAGGTTCGTGCCACCCTCCGGGGGCACTCGCGCATACGCGTCCGCTGCTTCCTTGAAGCGTCCGTCCGCCAGCAGGGCATCGCCCTGCTTGAAGATGCACACAGCCCTGTCGGTGGCGTTCGTGGCAGCCTGTGCGGCCCTGGAGAAAAGTCCGACAGCTTCGGTCCTCCGTCCCATATCAAGCAAGGCCCAGCCGCGTCCGACCATCACGTGAACGTCGAGCGCGTGCTCTGGATAAGACTGAAGCAGGGCCGTGAACTCGCGCTCGGCGGCCTCCGCTTCGCCTAACGCCAGCAACGTGTCGGCAAAGCGCAGGTGCGCGACTCGCGACTCCGCCGTGCCGGGAAAGCGACGCAACAGGTCCGATATGTGCGCCACGCCAGCCGCGCGGGACTCAGGACGGCGCAGTAGCGCGAATCCTAGACGGAATCCTGCCTGGCGCACAAGGTCGGGTTGCGTCGCACGGACAAAGGCATTTGACAGCACGACAATAGACTTGTTCGTCTCTCCAGCTTCCCAGAGGTCTTCCGCCAGCGCGCACGCTGCCATTACGTATGCGCGCTCGTCCGTGCTATTTCCGCCGTCCACTAGCTGCCGCCGCAACACATGCGCCGCATTCGTGTCGGCCAAGCGGGCGGCAAGGTCGGCAGCCAGCAGACGCGCCATGTCGCCGGCGACTCCTTGGGCGGCGACCGCATTCTCTCCGGAAAGCACCTTCCGCGCACCGGTAATGTCCCCGAATTGCGCGAGGGCGCTTGCCCACTCGACAGCGTTCTCGGTTCGCTCCGTAGTGTTCGTGCCGAATGCGGCAGCGGCCTGCTTGAAACGCGCCTCGGCTGTGGCGCGGTCACCGGCCACAACCTCCAGCCGCGCCGCGAGGCGAAGCGCTAGCGAGGCGTAAGCGGGATCGGCCAACGGTTCTGCCAGCAGAGTCCTTGCCTTCTCGAGCTCATGCATGTCAACGAGCGCCCATGCGTGCCAGTAACGGACCCCGTCCGACTTTTCATCCGGCCAGCTCTCGACGAGGTCAACGATATTCGTCGCTCGTCCAGCACGAGCTAGCGTCTCCAGCTGCACCAGCCGTGCCGTTGTGCGCAATCCCTTGTCCGACGCCGCTTTTATCGCATTCGTCTCCGCAACCGACAGGAGACCGTCCGCCAACGCCCGCCGCGCCACGACAAGCGCGTTCGTCGCCGTTTCGCCGCAAGCGGCGAAAGACAGCACGGCGACTAGCGCCCATGTGGCCCTGCGCATGGTCATCGTTCGGCCCCGAGGTATCCCATCTCCGTCAGCAGACGGTTGTTCTTCATCCAGTTGGGTTCAACCTTGACCCATAGCTCGACGTTCACCTTGACGCCGAACATGTCGGAAAGCTCCGGACATGCGCTCATCCGCACGGACCTAAGGTTGCAGCCGCGCTGGCCTATCACTATCCCCTTCTGCGACGGACGGTTAACGTAGATCGTCACGGCAACGTTCCAGCACCCCTTGCGCTCGTCAATGTCTTCCACCAGCACGCCGACCTCGTGCGGCACCTCGTCGTGGAGATGCTGGATAAGCTTCTCGCGGACCACGTCCGCTATCGCTAGCTTGCGCGGATAGTCCGTCACGATGTCGTCAGGAAATAGCGCGGGGCCTGGCTCGGCGAGTCCGTAAAGTGCATCCAAGAGCGCATCGCACCCGCCCGGCTTCACGCCGCAGGCAGTCACCCAGATCGGTGCCTGGTGCCTGGTGCTTGGTGCTTCGTGCTTGGTGCCTGGTGCGTTGCTCTCGCGCGAATCCTTGTGCTTTAGCTCCGCACCAGGCACCAAGCACGAAGCACCAAGCACCTCCTTCCACAGGTCCTTGAACATCGTCTCATAGAACGGCGAGCGGTCGCACTTGTTCAGAGCGAACACGCACTTCTCAGGCTGCTCCTTCGCCACACGGCGCATCCAGCCCTCGTCCTCAAGCTGAGGTTCGTGCGCGGCGTCGAACACGACGAGCAGGATGTCAGTGCCCGCTGACGACGCGCGCGCCATGCCGTTGAGCAGCTTGCCGAGCGGACCGACCGCCTTGTGCAGACCAGGCGTGTCCAGCAGGACGAGCTGTCCGCGCGGATCCTCGACGATGCCTCTGATGGTGTTGCGAGTCGTCTGCTCGACAGGACTCACGATCGTCACTTTCTCACCGACCATCCTGTTGACGAGTGTGGACTTTCCGGCGTTGGTGCGGCCGACCACCCCTACGATCGCCGCCTTGCGCGGCACCACTTCTTCATTGTCCACAATCGCCATTCCGCGCACCTGTCTACTTCGCGTTCTGTCGCAGCCACGCCTGGGCGTTGCGGTCACCGCGCGCAGCGCGGGAACGAATCTTCCATTCTGTAGCGAGCTTCTCGTCAGCCGGCACGCCAGTGCCGCGCGAATAGCAGGTCGAGATGTTCTCCATGGCCGGAGGATAGCCGAGGCTGGCCGCACGCATGAACTGCTGGAATGCCTTGCGGTGGTTCTCCTTCACGCCTTCTCCGCGCCATAGCGCCACCCCGTATGCGTCAATCGCCTCGATGCAGCCGTTGTCGCCGGCTATGCGAAACAGTTCGGCCGCCTTCCTGGCGTCCTTTTCG
The DNA here is from genome assembly GCA_902769585.1 of uncultured bacterium. Taxonomy (GTDB): domain Bacteria; phylum Verrucomicrobiota; class Kiritimatiellia; order RFP12; family UBA1067; genus RUG572. Next base: position 1,638 of record CACXPT010000144.1, on the reverse strand, counting down.
ACGCCCTCGCCGCGCTGGAGCGCCAACCCGTAGTTGAACTGTCCGTATGGGTTCTCGCAATCGGCCGACTTCTTGAACCACCGCGCGGCCATGGCCAGGTCCTTCTCCACCACGCGCCCTTCGCGGAAGAACCAGCCCACGTTGTTGAGCGCCTCGGGATGCCCCTTGTCCGCCGCAGCTCGGAAGCAGTTGAACGCACTCTGGTCGTCCTGAGGCGTGCCGAATCCGCGCGCATGGCAGGTGCCGAGATTGTATAGGCCATTGGCGTCTCCATCTCGCGCCGCAGACTTGAAGTAGTCGAACGCCAGCCCCATCACGCGCTTCTGCTCGTTCGTCGACACCTCCTCGCCCATTGCACGCGTCAGGATGAACGCACCCCAGGCGTTCTGGGCCTGTATGTTGCCTGCATCGGCCGCGCGGTGCAGCAGGTTCGTGTCGCTAGTCTCCAACGACAGTAGATACCAGGCCATGGAATTGTTCTTCTCCAGCGCCAGCTGCTTGATCTTGTCGCGGCAGCTGTCGAGGTATTTTTTGCGAGTCTCGTCATCCATGCGAGCGGCTGGAGGTGCGTCATGCTCGCGCGAGACGAGCGCCAAAACGAAACCGTATACCGGACTTCCTGACTTCGCCTTCTCCGCCACCTCCTCGGCGGCGGCGGCGTACTCCTTCCGCGAGCCGGACGCCCGGGAGTTGAGAAGCCGCATGATCGCGTTTGCCGGGTCGGCAAGCGCCACAAGGCCGGCGGACAACGCCAGCACGAGCATCGATGCAAAGAACCTATTCTTGTGCATGACAGGAAATCTCCTCATTTCGACCTTTCCCTTGGAGACAACATTGCGGACGAAACTGGCAACGCAGCGCCCACAATTGGAATTCCGCGGTTCCGCCAGTTCTTGCGGCGCGCGCAGACGGTAAGCGTCCGCCCTGCCGTACCGAATCTCCACCACGGGGGACGCTTGAGCTCCACCACGTCGAACCCGTCGCGAAGAAGCTCGTAGATAGCCCGCTGGGTCCACCCGATCCCGTCCTTGGCAACCTCGTCTACCGTGAAGAAGAGGCACCCTCCTCCCTGGAGGATACGATGGACTTCGCGCACAAGCATGTCGAGGCGCTGGCGCGACTGCGCGAATAGCGATGCAGCCAGCAGCACCACGTCGAACTGGTGGTCCTCGAACGGCAGCTCGCCGCCGGCTCCCAGCTGCAGGACAGTCTTCGGGTCGAGTCCGCTTGCAGCAGCGTCGCGCGCCGCCACTCCGTCCTCCACCGTCATCCACACGCCGGCGTGCGACTGGCGCAATGCCTTCGAGAGCTCGACATCCGCGAAGCCGACGTCGACGCCGGCACGCACGCCTTCGGTCCGAGCCGCCAATGCGGCAACCGATTTTCTGTCAGCGCTAAAGGCCAATAGTCACCTCTTCCCTTGTGGCAAGGTCCTTCATCTTCGCCGTCCCGGCCGCCACGTCATCCGGTCCAAGGAACACGGCCTTGGCACAAGTCGATGCGCCCGCCCTCGCGAAGAACTGCTTCGGCTTCGCCTTTCTGAGCGCGAGGTTGACGTCCTCTCCTGCCGCCCGCAGCTTTGCCGCGAGCGCTAACGCTGCGTCACGCTGCTCCGGGAACATCCAGCCGACGTATACG
>CACXPT010000143.1 GCA_902769585.1 uncultured bacterium | reverse complement strand
CACATGCCGCTCGTTGGCGTTGTTGCCCGCGTTGCCGCCGCTCGCGTCGCCCATCATGAAGATTCCGCTCGGAATGGTCAGATGGGTATTATACAGGCGAATCGTGGAGGCTTCCGTCATCTCGATGCGCGTGCCCGACGCCGTCGCGTTGGTGAACACGAGTTCGCCGCCTTTCACTTCCGTGTAGATTCGATTGTAGTTTAACGCACCTTCCACGACGACATTCTGCGCACTCAGCCGCGGTACGGTGATGGATGCGCCGTCCGTCGCGGAGAACGTGACGTTCGTTCCGCGCGCCGTCACATCTTTCGAGACGGAGAAATCCGAACCGCTTCCACTTGCCTCAATGCGCGCGTTTCTAAGGGAGAGCGCTTCCTGTAGCTTGACGGCACCGCCGCCCTCCACGCGGGTCCCTTGATTGGTGAACGTCCCGCCGGAACACACACGCACCCAGCAGTTCGATGCGGACGCCACCCGGCTTCCAACGGTCATCCATTCAGAGATTGTCATCGTTCCACCCATGACCTCGCAAGCTGCAAATGAGGAACCCCATCCCACGGCCATTCTGTTTCCGGCAGCCGTCGCGGAATCGGCGATCTCGAGGAGGTTGGTGATTGCCTTCTCCGGCGTGTTGGATCTCACGCCGATGCTGACATAGTTTGCCTCGACCCGCGTACCTTCTCCCGCCGCACACACGTACGCGCTGACGTTTTTCTCGCCCCCGCCGATGTTCAGGGAGTCTCCCACCGTCAGCGAAGCGCCGTTCGTCACGAAGAGATTTGGGAAAACGGTATTGCCCGACACGGTCGACCGGAGAGTGAAGCTGCCTGTCTCCTGCTCAAACCAGGCATCCGCACCGTCCAAGGTGAATGACGAGTTGTTGGAGATGTACGTTCCGTCATACTTCGTCCCCTTGAATCCGCGGATGCCGCCCGAAACCTGCACGAGCTTTGCGCCGCTCTCGACGTGTACCGCGCTCTCCGCCTTCAGGCCCACGTTCGTCAGCGCCACGCCCGTGCCGAAATCGTTCGTCGCGGCGAAGGAACCGGTGTAACGCAGCATCGCGCCGCCGAAGTAGTCGCCGTCGCCGCCCACCGTGAACGGCTGCGCGGGCCGGGTCTTGACGTAGCACCAGGTGTTTGTGGTCGGCGTCGCAGACCAGTTCGCCGCGTCATCAAGCTGGAAATTCCCCGCATTGCCCGTCCAATCGGCGGCGAGGGCGCACGCCACCCACCCGACGGCTCCGACCGCCGCCACGAACATTTTCATTCTCGCACTCTCCATAAGGCTCCTCTCTAGCTTTCAAGAACGGGTACATTATACACGAATTCCCCGCCGAAAGGCAACAGAGGAGCCGCTGCGGGCGCATCCGCACGATGATTCCTACTTCGACGCTGGCAGGTCGAACAGCCACGCGTCGAAGCCGGCCCTGTGCCAGCCGTGTCCAAGACCTGGCAGAAGGCGCAGTTCCTTGTCAGTAGCGCCTAACGCGTTGAAGGCCGCGATGCCGCCGCCGACCTGGCAGTTGTCGTCCGAAAGGCCGTACACCATCCGCACCGGCGTGCGGACGAGACGCGCGAAGTTGCAGGCGTCGTAGTAGGGCGCGGTCAGTTCGGCCGCCGGCCGATGCTCCGGCGTCTGCAGCATGATGTGCTCGCTTCCGGGCTGGCGCCCGGCCTTGTAGGCGAGCATGTCACACATGTTGGGACAGAGGATCAGCGACTTCCTGAAACGTCCCCATAGCGACGTGAGGTAGATCCCGAATCCGCCGCCCTGGCTGCACCCGCAGTAGACGAACCGCGAGGCGTCCGCATACGGCTCGTCCGCCAGCCAGTCGAGCGCGCGAACCATGCCGGTGACGACGTCGTGGTAGATCGGCTTGTCGCGTCCGGCGGCAAATCCGAAACGCTGGTACTTCGGTTCCCCACCCCGTACGCAGAGGTCGGAAAGCCAGGCGTCGTAGCGATCCTTCTGCTCCTTCTTGTCCCGACCGACGGGGAAGCAGTGCATGTTCATCGTGATGTTGATCCAGCCCTTGCGCATCCTCGAGGGAGCGACCACGCCGGGTCCTGCGCCAGGCACGTTCACGCACACGGGGAACGGTCCCTTGCCCTTCGGGACGGCGAGGAACCCGTAGACGCGCTTGCCGCTGAACGTGGCGAAGCTCACGCGGAACACGTCGTGCTCCGCCGTCGAGAGATCGGGCGCGGGCGTTTTTTCCACGGCTATCGGCACCTCGCGCTTCAGCTTGGCCAGTTCGCCGCGCCAGTAGCTCTCGAAGTCCTCGGGACACGGCGTGAGCGGCATGATCTCGCCAACGCCGAACACGACGCGGTCCATCCTCTCGCGCACGCCCTGCATGCTCAGATGGATGCGCAGCGTTCCTGGCGTGGACCGCGAAAGGCTCATCTTCACGACAGGTTCCTTCGCGAGATCGACGCTGCGCCGCCACACGACGTTCGTCCACCCGTCGTCGACCCAGGCCTCGACGGTGCCGCTGTTCACGGCGGCGCCGTCCTTGCCCTTCACGCTCGCGCTCACGGCCACCGTCTCGCCCACCTTTCGGCAGAACCCGCCGCCGTCGTCCACCTCCACCTGAAACTGCGCGGAACCATGCCCGCGCGCCTGCTTGGCTGCTTCGGCCGGCGCCATCGCCATTGCCGCCGCCGTAACGATCATCATTGCTTTTTTCATGCGGCTTTCACTCCACCAGCGGAGGCATGGGGAAGAAGGTCAGAATCGTTTCGGGGTCGATGACCGTGCACGGCTCGATGCCCACCGAGAGGAAAAGCCCGCTGACGGGGCGGTTGAGCTGCTGCTCGACGACCATGCGAATATGCTCCTTGAACATCGTCGGGACCAGGACCACCGCGCGGTCGCCTTCGAAGTCCACGAACCAGCTGATCGCCCACCATTCGCTCTTCGGCAGGCTGAGGTCGTGGGTGAAGCGCAGCACGACGTAGCCGTTGCAGATGTCAAACGAGGAAGGAGTGCCGCTGTACTCGCGCCACGGCCCCGGCTTCAGCGCCCCCACGCCGCTCTCCAGCACGATCCGCCGGCACGGCAGGTAATCCTCGTCGTAGTCGATCCTGTACTCCCACATCATATTTTCGTAGACGCTGCCCGCCACGAGCACGTTCGTGCTGCCAAGCTCCGCGACCCTCAGCGGCGTGACGCCGTTCGTGACCGCTCCCGGCGCGACGTCCAGCAGGAACGCCGTCTCGTTCACGCCCAGCGCGTCGTAGCCGTACCGCGCCGCCCAGGCGTCGTAGTTGTCGGTGACATTGTTGTCCGCTTCGGCGAGATACGCGGGATACGTTGGCGTGGTGACGAACGGCCGCAGCGTCTTGCCCGCGAGGAAGGATGGGGTTTTGTGGCCTGCGTAGATGCAGCTGAAGCCGTCGGTAAGGTCGCCCATGACGGAGACGCTGTTGTTTAGGCAAGAGTAACTGCTGGCGTAGATGCTGTCGGAGGGGTTCGTCAAGTAGAGGGTGATAAAGGCTCCGTAGATGCCGGTACCGCCGTGGTTGGCCACGGTGGCGGCGACGTTGCCGCCGTTGATGGTGACGCCGCCGCTGCCGGAGATGCCGTTGCCGCCGCCGTTGACGGTGACGCTGCCGCCGTTGATGGTGATGCCGCCGATGCTGACGTAGATGCCGCTGCCTTCGCAATTGGCGACGACAGCGCCCGTGCCGTTCACCTGGCAGTAGATGGTGAAGTTGCCGTTGGCTTTGATGGCGATGCCGGACGCGTTCGTGACGGTGAGGGTTGCGCCGTCGCAGAGGATCAGGTGGGCGTAGTCGTCGTCAAAACAAAGATTTCCGATGATGGTGACGTTGGTGGTGACGACATACCAGTTCGTCGCGCCGCTTACGCCGTACGCGACATTGCCGGCGGCGTTCGTGAGGACGGTGTATTCGGCGCAGTACTGCGTGTCTCCGTTGGCGTCGACGTAGGGAATCCACGAGGACGGCGGGGCAAGCGTGGCGGTCACGGTCACATCGGCGGCGGGCATGGTGAGACTGTCTCCGTCGATGGTGCCGGCGCTTACGACGTAGGAGAGGGTAAAGCCTGCGGGCACCGTGCCGACGTAGGCGAGGGTGACGACGCTTCCCTCGGCGTAGTAGTCCGTGCCGTCGTGGGTGACGTCGGGCGTGCTGGCAACTGCGATGTCGTTGCCGCCGACGGTGAATACGGGAAGCGCGCCCGCGACGTCGCCGGCTCCGGTGCCGACGCCGGTCGCGTTCGCCGTGCCGGCCACGGTGCAGGCGCGGTAGTAGTTAGAGGCGAGGGTGGCGTTGTTGTTGTAGCCGACGACGGCGCCGGCATTTTCGACATCGGGCACGGTGGCTCCGAGGACGAAGCAGTTCCGGACTTCACCTCTGTAGTTTTGCCCGACAATTCCGCCGTAACACATGCAGCCCGTGAGTCCTTCGGCCACAGTGAGGGTGGCGGCGCTGGTACAACCTGTGGTTTTGCCGCTTAAACTATTGCCAAAAAGGTATCCGACGATTCCGCCGTGATACTTGGCGGAATCGGCAACGGCATGGATGGCCACGTTGCTGGCGACATGGCAGTTCTCCACGATGCCGTAGTTCTGATCTCCAACGATTCCTCCGACGTAATAGTGACCTGTGATGCGGGCGTCGGCAAGGGTGACGTTCTTCACGGTTCCATCGTAAGTCCTGCCGAAAAGGCCTTGCCAGCCGTCGGCCGTGCTGTCCCCGCCCTTGTAGATGCGGATGCCGCTCACGGTGTAGCCTTGGCCGTCGAAGGTGCCCTCGAAATTTCTCGTGCCGTCGGCAAGACGTCTGCCGATGGCGGTGTAGTTGTTCTCGGTGCCGGTGGCGTCGTTCCAGGCGGTCGTGTAGGCGTAGGTGATGTTGGTGCCGAGGACGAAGTATGTGTTTTCGAACTTGTCGCCGGCGTTCACCTGCGCGGCGAGCAGATCGAGTTGGCTGGGATACATGATGACGTATGGATCGGCGCGGGTGCCGGTTCCGGCCCACGGGATGGTGTTCCACTGGGCGTAGAGGTTGACGACGGCGCCGTTCTCGTTCGTGAGGTTGCCAACGGTCTCGCCGTCGGCGTAAACCGTGCCGCCGCTGTCTGGGCTGGCGACCCAGCCCGCGAAGGCGTAGCCCGTGCAGGCGAAGGCATTGGCCGAGAGCGCCTGCGGCGCGTTGTAGGTGAAGGTCTGGTTGGTCATCGTGCCGGTACCACCGTTGGCTTCGAAGTGGACCGCGTATTCGACGGGCGTCCAGTGTGCGGTGTAGGCAAGGTCGCCGTGGGAATGGTAGATGTTGACGGTCGGTCTCGTGCCGGAGAAGCCGGTGCCGGACCAGCCGGCGAAGGTGTAGCCGGGGCGGACGGGATTCGTGAGGGTGATGATGTCCGAGTCGTAGTTGTAGACATCGGGGTTGGGGTCCTCGTTCGGCGGCAGCGCGCCGCCCGCGAGGTCGTAGGCGATCGCGTAGTCCACGGACGGCGCGACGGAGGCGTCGAGGCTGCGCGAGACGGAGCCGCCGAATGCGTTGCCGGCGAGGTCCTTGATCGAGGTGAGGCCGCTGAAGCCGGTGACAGAGAGGGGTGTGCTGTCGGTGGTGCCGTCGTCGATCTTCCCCGAGAACGTGAGGACGTTGCCGCAGGTGCCGCCCTCGTACCCGAGTAGGCCCCAGGAAGTTCTCAGGAAGAAGCCGCTGGACGGCTTGGTGACGACGATCTCGCTGAAGGCGAGCGAGACGGTAACCGTGTTGCCGCGGTGGTACGGGCCGGGCGAGACGGTCGCGCCGAGGAGCGTGGGAACCGCGGAGTCGACGGCCTGGACGTGGGCCTTGACGTTCTTGGCGGCCCACTCGTCGCTGCCGGAGCTGCCGGAGGCGTTGAGGCGCAGGACGAGGTTTGTGAAGTCGAGCGGGATGATGATGCGTCCGTCGGAGGCGCGGCAGCCGTCTTTGAACTTCTGCTTGTCCAGGGGATATTTGTTGCCGTAGCCCCAGGGATCGACGGCGCCTGCGTTGTTGCTGGCGTTTGTGACGGGGAAGGTGTAGGTCTTGTAGCTGTCGTCCTTGCTGCCGGACTTGATCTCGAAGCCGGCCATGTAGCGCGAGAGGCTGATGTTGCCGGGGTCGCCGTCGCTACAGCTCTTGCGGTTGTCGCAGTTGACGGTTTCGTTCACGAGGAACTGCAGGTACTGGTATCCGTCGTCGTTTTCCTTGGCCTGCATGGAAAGCGTCATGCGCAGCTGCGCGCCGACATGCTGGAAGTACGCCTTGGGCGCTGCGGCGCTGAAGTAGGCGTTGCTGGAGACGGACTTGTAGCCGTTCTTGTCGTAGCCGTCGTCGTCGGCGGTGTACTCGGCGGCCTGGATGGTCACGTTCTTGATGTTGAACGCGCCGTTGGTCGACACGCTCGTGCCGGCGGTGATGGTGCGGTCCTTGCCGTCGAGGCGGAAGCCGCCCTCGTCCAGCAGCTCGAAGCGGTAGGCGCGGGTCGTTCCGGACTGGAACTTGTAGGCGTCGCTGGAGGGGGTGCGCGTCGAGACGACGACGTTCGTGAAGATCTGGCCGGGGGCGAACGTGAGCGAGCCGGACTTGGAGGTGAAGTTCTGCCCCGCATAGGCGCTCAGGCTCACGGCGCGGTAGTACACGGTCTCGGCCAAGTTCGTGCCCTCGCCCGTGCGCACGACGGTGAAGGTGTTGCCGCTGCCGCCGACGGAGAACGAGGAATGCTGGAGGACGGCGAGAGCTCGCGTCTCGTGCGCGTCGCAGCGGGAACAGTCGCGCTCCTCCTCGCCGAGTGCCGTGTAGGTGGCGGGCGTGACGACCGTCCACGCGGTCCAGTCGTGTCCGAGCGCGGGGATCGCCTGCGTCTCGCCCGTGCCACAGCGAGTGCAAAGGCTCCCTTCCGAGCCCAGCGACGTGCAGGTGGGGAGGACGTTCGTAGTCCACGCGCTGTAGTCGTGTCCGAGGGCGGGGATTTCCTGCGTCTCGGTTTCGCTGCAGCGGGTGCAGGAGTGCGTCTCGCTGCCCGCCGTCATGCAGGTGGGCGGTGTGTTCGTGGTCCACGCGGTCCAGGCATGGCCGAGGGCGGAGATTGACTGCGTCTCGGTTGCGTTGCAGTCGGCGCGAGTGCAAGAGCGCGTCACTCTGCCCATCGTCGTGCAGGTAGGGATGGCGTTTGTGGTCCACGCGGTCCAGGCGTGGTCGAGGGCGGGGATCCACACCTGGTCTTCTGCCAGCGTGTTTCCGCCCTCCGAGTCGTAGAACTGCCCGTCGGAGCCACTCCAATATTCGATGTTACCCCTCCACACGCAGGTGGGAGCGACCGCGGGGTGGTGGGTGTAGACGATTACGCCTTCCCGGGGCTGATTGCAGTTGACGCAGATGCCGTTTTGATTATAGTTGTGGCCAGTGGGGGCGACAAAATTCCTCTGATCATATTCGCCGCAACAGCTGCAGTAATAGAGGTCGAAGCCAGCAGACTCGCATGACGGCGGATCGGTTACATCGAATTCCCATGAATGGCCGTGCTTGTCGCAGTATTCGGGGGTTCCCCATTCGTCGCCCGGATCATCGCCCCATTCGCCTTCGTCATCGGCGTATGCGGCGGGACACAGGACGAGGCCCGCGATGGCGATCATCGCGGCGAAGGTCTTGCGGCAGTGTGGCATTTTCATGCTGTTGCTCCTGTAGGGATGGCAATAGTATAGCAAAAGCAGTGGGAATGTTGCCAATGTGGAAGTGTTGCCAGTTGCCAATGTTGCCAATGGCCAATTTGGAGGAGCGGGCCGATGACTGGGAACGCCGCCATCTTGGCGGCGCATGGGAAGCGTGGAATGTTGTCAATTGTCAATTGGGAATTGGCAACAATGGCAACAGTTTCACGCCATGAGGTCGAGGAGGTGCAGGCGCGGGCCCATCGTCTTCTGCTTGCTGGCGAGGCGGTTGCCGAGGACGACTCCGGCGAAGTCGCGCACCGGGTCGACGGCGATCGCCGGACCCGTCCAGCCGGTGTGGCAGATGGCCTTGTCGGAGAACGCTGTCTTCGTCCATGACGTGAACGTCGACCTCTCCGCCGTCATGTCCCAGCCGAAGCTGCGCCGATGCCCGTCCCCGTCGAACGACGGCGCGAACAGCAGGTCGTAGTACGCCTTGGGGAAGCGTTCGCGGCGGAGGAGGTCGGTCACGAAAAGGAGCATGTCGGGCGCCGTGGAGAAGTTCGCGCCGTTGCCCATCGGACACGGCGCGAGGTGCGCGCACGTGTCGTTGCGCTCGCCGATCCGCCGCTTCCGCGCGCCCGGACGCTCGCCGCCGTACGTGGACTGCGGATACTCCGCGACGTTGGGGTCGTCGACGACCGTCTGCCACGTCGTGCGCGTCATGCCGAGCGGCCCCCACAGCATCTTCTTCGCCGCCGCGTCGAGGCCCATCCCCGTGAGGCGCTCCACGATCAGTCCAAGGTAGACGAAGTTCGAGCAGGCGTAGCAGAAGCGCGTGCCGCGCGGCCACACGGGCCGCTTGCGGTAGAGCTCCGCGAACATCTTCTTCGCGTCCGGCGTCATGTACGGCTTGGAATTGTCGAAGCCGCCGGAGTGCGTGGCGAGGTCGCGCACCGTGATGCGGCAGTTCTCCTTCGCGAGGACGTGCTCCGGGAGGTACTTCGTGAACGGCGCGTCCACGTCGAGCCTGCCGTCCGCGTGCAGGAGCGCGCAGAGCGCGGCGGTGTGGGTCTTGCCGACGGACGCGAGGTCGAAGAGCGTGTCCGCCGTCACGGGGAGGTGCGGCTCGTCGAGTGTCCGACTCCCCTTCACGTAGAGGTCGCCGCGCGTGGACGCGCAAGCGAGCCCCAGGTAGAGCCCTTCCGCCACGTAGCCGTCCACCGCCGCGCGCAGCGCCGCGTTGTCGCGGACGCCCGCCGTCCGGCAGCCCCCCAACACGGCCGCGCCCGACGCCCCTGCCGCCATCCACAAGAATTCTCGCCTGTTCATAAAACGCCTTTCCATGCTGCAAATCATGCCAGGAGCTCAGCGCTGGCTGCGGACGAGTTCGCCGAACGGGGCGAGGAGCTGGTACTTGTTGCGCCAGCTGGTGTACATGATGCCCGTGCAGCCGGGCGTGCGCTTGCAGGTCTCCAGCCACGCGCGGCAGTTGTCGAGGTCGTCCGCGTCGTAATAGGCCGCCGCCTGCGTGCGGAAGCCGCGTTCCGCGAAGAACGGCATGGAGATGTCGTGCTTCTTGCCGTACCAGCAGCTGATCACGAGGTCCTTGGGGATGAGGTCCCAGGAACCCGCGAACGTGCCCTTGCAGGCGTAGTAGTTGTCGTGCGCGTTGTGCGCGGGGTCGAGCATGTCGCTCCACACGTAGATCTGCGCGTCGGGACGCACGGCCTTGATGATCTCGCGCTGGCGCG
>CACXPT010000142.1 GCA_902769585.1 uncultured bacterium | reverse complement strand
GAGCGGCGTGAACCAGTCCATCACGTCGAGCGGCGTGCCCACGCCGAACTCGTGGTCGTAGGCGGTGGTGGAGATCGGCACGCCGGGCAGCTCCTCCTTCAGGATCTCCACGCAGCGGCGGATGTTGCCGAACCAGTTGGTGGCGATCTCGTCGCACCCGTAGACGTAGGCGTGGTCGAGGATGCCGAGCTCCTTCGCCTTCGCGTAGGCCTCCTTGAGCTGCTTGACCTTCGTGTTGCGCCACTTCGCCTCGGCCTCCGCGCCGCCGGTGAAGTAGTGCCAGTAGCCGAGGTTGAAGCGGTCGAGACGGCCCTGCTCCTTTAGGCGGCGAAGCACGTCCCAGTGGATGTCGCCGCCGTGGTAGAGGCTGTCCATCGTGATGTAGTAGTCGGCGAGGAAGTCGCCCCATTCGAGCTCGTGCTTGCGCCAGAGGTTGCCTGGGAATTCGGGATCCTTGCGCAGCTGGGCGTTGAGGGCCTGCTCCTCGGGCGTGGCGTACTGCGCGCTCGGTCCGGGCGCGAAGGTGATGGCCATCGGCAGCGGGGACTTCTTCGGCACGGAGAAGTCGTTCACGCGCACGCGAAAGGGCATGACGTATGGCTTTACGCCGTCTGCCGACACGGTGAGCGTGCCCGCGTAGACGCCCGCGCGCTGGTTCTCGGGGCAGTGTACACGGATCCAGAAGCTCTGCGCGTCCGTGTCCGCCACCTTGACGCCGTCGAGGAAGTTGAGGATCGGGTCGGGCCACCAGCCCACGGGAGCGTTCGTCGTGGCGCGCACCCAGCCGGGCGCGGCGTTCGTGGCGTTCCAGCAACCCACGCGGTAGGGCGCCTTGCGCACGGTGTGGACGTATCCCACCACGTCACACGCCACGTTCGCGGCGGCGAAGACCGTCCCGTCCGCGCGGCGGAGGTCGGAGACGCGTACGCGTACGTTCTCGAGGTCGCGGTCGCTGGGCGCCACAACCACCTGCACGCTCTCGCGCTCGTTGCGCGCGAGGCGCACGGTCGCCTCGGTGGCGGCCACGGCGGGGATGGCATCACCGCGCGGCAGCACCTTCACCATTGAGGAGGCGAGGCCCACACACATCTTTGTGGTGTCCTGTCCAGCCTTGAGGCACGCCTCGCGGAAGTTGCAGTACGCGCGCAGATGGGCGCGCGCGGCTTCGAACTCGCTCTTGGCGGCCGTGGCCTCGGACGCCGCCTGCGAGAGGAAGGGCAGGATGTCGCGTCCCACGCACGGACCGTCCGGCACGGGCAGCGGCTCGCCTTTCTTGAGGAGCGTGATGCGGTCGATGAACACGCGCACGTCGCGGGGATTGGAGAGGAAGAGGTGGACGCGCCCGACATTGTCCGGCTTGCACGTCTTGGGCCAGTTCCGGAGCGGTACGACCCACTGGACGTAGCCGCGCGGGGGAAGTGTGGTGTGGGCGTTGAGACCGTTCTGGACGCGTCCCACGGGCGGGCAGATGAATGTGGAGAGCGAGTCGTTGCCTTCGCCGATGCTGACGAGGTCTATCACGAGGCGGTCGTAGCCGCGCCAGTCCTTCACGGATGAGTCCAGGTTGAAACTCGGCCATTCGTCGAGTCCCTTGCGCCAGGGACCGCTCTTGAAGTAGAGGGCGTGCTGCCCGGAGGTTGCGAAGGCATTCGTCACGCAGATCGTGCGGTCGTGGGCGAAGCGCCGGGGCGCGGCCTTCTGCTCTGCGTCCGTCTCGAAGTCGAAGAGGACGGTTGCCGCGAGGGCGGACACGGAAACACCTGCTCCGAGGAGCACCGACAAGACAGCTGATTTTCTCATGCCGCTAGTATAGCACAAATCTCCACGCCGCAGGCAAATATGGATTATGGTACAATAGGGCCATGAAGATTCTGTCAATCATATCGTTTGCGGCGTTGGTCGCGCAGGCCGCAACTATTTCCGAGATTCCGCTCCGCGAGGGGGAGCGCTGGTGGGGCGGCGGCGGCGGTGACGGTCACAACCAGCCGTACGGCGCGGGCGACTCGAAGCGGGTTGACCTTCGGAGCCACGGCAACACCTCCTCGCCGCTGCTGGTGTCGAGCTGCGGACGGTACGTCTGGAGCGAGAAGCCGTTCGGCTACGTGTTCAAGGGAGGTAAACTCGTCATCGATTCCGATGTGGAGAAAATCGAGCCCGTCCAGGCGGGTGGCACGTTGAAGGATGCCTACCTCGCCGCAGCGAAGGCCCACATGCGCTTCGATGGACGCACTCCGCCTGACGTGTTCTTCTCGCTTCCGCAGTGGAACAACTGGATCGAGATTTTCCTTCACGGCATGGACCAGAAGGCTGCGGATGACTACACCGCCGAGCTGGCGAAGAGCGGTTTTCCGTGCGGCATCTACATGATGGACGGTGGCTGGATGTCGCATCAGGGTTCCTACGAGTTCTACGCGAAGGACTTTCCCGATCCGAAGGGTCTTTTCGACCGCATCAACGCGCAGGGCTGGATACCGCTCATCTGGACAGCCCACTTCGTTTCGCCAGACAGCCGCGAGTACAAGAAGCTCCGCTACCAACAGACGTTGAACGGACTCGACTATCTCGCCTACCGCAAGCAGCCCGGCACCCATGCGGCGGCGGTCGTGCGGTGGTGGAGTGGCGTGAGCGCGATCTACGACCTCACGAAGCCGGAAGCGAACGCCTTTTATGTGAAGACGCTGAAGGATTTCGCGGCGGCGTACAGCATCAAGGGCTTCAAGTTCGACGCAGGCGACCCTCGTTTCTTCGTGGAGGACTGCCGGTTCCACGACGCGGCGGCTGAGCCGGTTGACTACACGCGCCTCTACGCCGAGATGGCCGCGCGCGAGTTCCCCTACCACGAAATCCGCGTGAGCTGGAAGTGCGGCGGCCTGCCGCTCGTCACGCGCCTCGGTGACCGAGCGCATGCGTGGACGGGACGCGCCGCGCAGGACACGGTCGTGCCGCAGATCATCACGGCTGGGCTTCTCGGCTGCCCCTACTCGCTCGCCGACATGGTGGGCGGTGGGCTGGAGGTGTCGTTCGTGGGACGCACGGTCGACGAGAAGCTGTTCGTGCGCTCCGCCGCCATGCAGTCGCTCATGCCGATGATGCAGTTCTCGCCCGCGCCGTGGCGCCACCTCTCGCCGGAGGGTGTGAAGCTCTGCCGCGCGTTCGCCGATCTCCACGTCGCCTTCGCGCCCTACATCCTCGAGACGGCCCGCCACGCCGCCACGACGGGAGAGCCGATTGTGCGTGCGATGGAGTACGAGTTCCCGCACCAGGGCTTCAACCGTCCGATGCAGCAGTTCATGCTCGGTTCCCGCTGGCTCGTCGCGCCAGTCATCACGCCCGACGACACGAAGACGGTGGAGCTGCCGAAGGGCAAGTGGCGCGATGACCTTGGCGCCGTCCACGTCGGCCCCGCCAAGCTTTCGCTGACCGACGTACCCCTCTCCCGTCTCCCCCGCTACGAACGTCTCGAATCCCGCCCTTGATTCTAGATAGGGTGGCGGTCGGCGGTCCGGTTTGTTATAATCGCGTCCTGTGGACAGGGACCTGAAATTCTATGTCGCCTTTATCGTCCTGCCGGCAGTGGCGCTTGCGGTAGGCGGCGTCATGTTCTTGTGCGGCGAGGTCAGGCGCCAGCAGGAGGGCGCAAGGAACTGGCGCGAGATCCGCGGCGAGTACATGTCCACGCTCGCGCAGAACGTCCAGAGCGCGCTCAAGGACGCGAAAGGCAAGCAGGCGCGCGTCTGCGTGCTGCGCGACATCCAGTCCAACAGGGTGGAGCGCGTGAAGGGCGTGTTCCTGTGGAAGAAAGGCGAAGGGGTCGTCTGGAAGGATGGCGTGTCAGAGGCGGTTTGCGCGGCATTCCCGACTAATGCCAGGTGGCACGCCGTCGGCACCACGAGCCTTTCGGCTCCGCGCGGCTGGACGGCTCCCGTCCCCAGCAACTTGGATATCGCCGTGGCGTGGGCGCGTCTCGGCGGCGGCGAGGTGGCTGCGCTGGAGGTGGATCTGCGCGACAACCTGACAGGAAGCGATCCTCGCTTGCTGTTCGCCGTTGGTTCCTGCATCGTGGCCCTTCTTTTCGTGATCCTTTTGATCGGCGGCTTGCTGCTCGTGCGCGCGGCGCGGCGGGCGCGCGAAGAATCGGAACGCAAGACGACGTTCATCGACAACCTCTCGCACGAGCTGAAGGTACCGCTCGCGGTCGTGCGCATGAAGGCGGAACGGCTTCTTGCCGGCAAGATCGCGGAACCCGAAAAGCTGCAGGCCGCCTATCAGGCGATCGCCGACGAGAACGGCGAAGTGATCCGTCAGGTGGACGACCTGCTGGATCTTGTGCGCACGGGGAAGGGGACGCGCCGCTATGCGCGCAGCACGTTCGACCTCAATTCCGCGGTGCGGGACGCCGTCTCCTCGCTGCGCGACAGGTTCGCGCAGGACGGTCTCGCGGTGACGCTCGCGGACAGCAGCGTCCGCGTCAACGCCGATGCGGACGCCGTTCGCCAGATCGTCCGCAACCTGCTGGACAACGCGGCGAAGTACGCCGCCGCGAAGGGTCGAGTGGACGTGGATGTGTCGCATGCCGGCGGCTGGGCGCGCGTGACGGTGTCCGACCGTGGCGACGGCGTGCCGCCTGACCTGCGCGAGCGCATCTTCGAGAGGTTCTACCGCATCGACAATGACCTGACCCGCACGACCGGCGGCACGGGAATCGGCCTGAGCCTTGCGCGCTGCTTCGCGCGCGACATGGGCGGCGACGTGACCGTGGCTGCGCGGCCGGGTGGCGGAAGCATCTTTACGCTGGAACTGCCGGAGGAGACACATGGCTGAAATACTGATCGTAGAGGACCACGCGCCTTTCCGCGAGACGCTCGCGGAGACGCTCGCGGACGAGGGATACGCGGTCCGACAGGCCGCAAACGGTGCGCAGGGGCTCGCCGCCTTCGCGGAGAGGCGGCCTAACCTCGTGCTGCTCGACGTGATGATGCCTGGACGCGACGGCTATGCCGTCTGCGCGGAGATGCGCGCAAAGGATCCGCTCGTGCCGATCCTGATGCTGACGGCCAAGAACGCGGAGGACGACCGCGTGCGCGGCCTGCGTCGCGGGGCGGACGACTACATCGACAAGACCGTGGGCACGCGGGAGCTGCTGGCGCGCATAGGCACGGCGCTGCGGCGCGCCGGAGCAATCGCCGAACGTTTGCCGGAGGAGAGGCCGACGCTTGGCGATTCGTTCATGGTCGGGTCGCACCGTGTCGACGGCGCGCGCCTTTTCCTAATCGACGCGCGCGGACGCGAGCAGGCGATCATGCCGCGCGAGGTGAAGATACTCAGGTTCCTGGTGGAGCGCGCCGGAGAGTCCGTCAGCCGCGAGGCGCTCATCGAATTCCTCTGGGACGGCGAGTACGCCGGCACCACGCGTTCGATCGACCAGGCTATCTGGCGCCTGCGCGAGAAACTGGGAGCCGACGGGAAAAAGATCGTTACGGTCCATGGCGCTGGCTATTCCTATCGGCCTTAGTGGCTGGTGCTTGGTGCTTAGTGCTTGGTGCGAAGAATCAACATCTCAACCCCTCAACCCCTCAACATCTCAACCCCCTCAACCCTCTCAACATCTCACCCCCCCCTATGACAATCCTAGGAATAGACACTTCCCTGCGTTCTTCTGGCTACGGCGTGCTCGTGACCGAGGGATCGCGGATGCGTTCGCTGGAGGCAGGGCGTATCCGCAACGCGCCCAAGCTGCCGCTTTCGGAATGCCTGCGTACGATACACGCCCGCGTGGCGGAGCTGATCGCGCAATATTCGCCGGACGTGGTGGCCATCGAAAGCGTCATCTACGGCAAGAACGCCGGCACGATGCTCGTGCTGGGCGAGGCGCGCGGCGCCGTCATCACGGCGGCGGCGGACGCCGGGCTGCCCATCTACGAGTACGAGCCGCGCCGCGTGAAGATGGCGGTGTGCGGCAACGGCCTCGCGGAGAAGGAGCAGGTGCAGCGCATGGTGAAGACGCTGCTCGGACTTCAGGAGCTGCCGCAGAACGACGCCGCGGACGCGCTGGCGATAGCCATCACGCACGCGCACTCGAACTCGCTGCTTAGCACGAACGTGCCGATCTGACTAGACGAGCTCGCGGGCCTTGGCGAACACGTTGTCCGCCGTGAAGCCGAACTCGACGGCCAGCTCCTTGTAAGGGCCGGACGCGCCGAAGGTCTCAAGCGTGACGTAGCGGGTGTTCGCCGCGTTGATCTGGTAGCGCTCCCAGCCGAACTTCACGCCGGCCTCCACGATCACGCGCTTCTCGCACGTGCCGGGGATCACGCTTTCGCGGTAGGAGAGAGGCTGCGCCTCGAAGAGCTCGCGGCAGGGCATCGAGACAACGCGCGCCGTGCGGCCGAGGTCGGCCAGCTTCTTGGCGGCCTCGATGCAGATCGACACCTCGGAGCCCGAGGCGATGAACATCACCTCCGGCAGCGGCCCGTTGTCCCAGATCACATACGCGCCCTTCGCCACCTTCTCAGGATCCACGCCTTCGAGGATCGGCAGGTTCTGGCGGGTCGTAAGGATGCAGGATGGACCGTTCGAGCGCTTGAGCATCGCGAGCCACGCGGCGCCTGTCTCGTTCGCGTCCGCCGGGCGGAACACGGCCACGTTAGGCATCGCCCGCATGGCGGCGAGCTGCTCCACAGGTTCGTGGGTCGGGCCGTCCTCGCCCACGTAGAACGAGTCGTGGGAGAAGACGAAGAGTGAAGGTATCTCCATCAGCGCCGCGAGGCGGATGGCCGGGCGGCAGTAGTCGCTGAACACGAAGAACGTCGCGCCGAACGCGCGGAAACCGCCGTGGGCGACGATGCCGTTGACGATGGACGTCATCGCCAGCTCGCGGATGCCGAAGTGGAAGTTGCGGCCCGCGAAGGAGCCGGCGGCGATGTCGCCGAGGCCCTTGAGGTAGGTCTTGTTGGAGGGCGCGAGGTCGGCGCTGCCGCCCACGAGGTTCGGCACTGCCGCCGCGAGGGCGTTCATGACGGTGCCGCATGCCGCGCGCGTGGCGACGGGCTTGGCGGGATCGAACGCGGGTAGCTTCGAGGCGAGGTCGGCGGGAAGGGAGTTGCGCATCGCGGCGTCGCGCGCGGCTGCCTTCTCGGGATTCGCAGCGGCCCAGTCCTTGACGAGCTTCTTCCAGCGCAGGTTCATGCGGTGGCAGGCCGCACCGCGGTCCTCGAACCAGTCGTACACGTCGCCGGGAACGTCGAATGTCTTTACGGGATCGAAGCCGAGCGCGCGCTTCAGGCCGATCAGCTCCTCCTGGCCGAGCGGCGCGCCGTGGACGTCGGCGGTGTCGTGCTTCGTGGGCGCGCCCTGGCCGATGTGCGTCTTTGCGACGATGATGACGGGCTGGCCGGTCACCTTCATCGCCTTGCGGTAAGCGCGGTCGATGGAGTCGAAGTCGTGCCCGTCGCACGCGAGCACCTTCCAGCCGTAGCCCTCGAAGCGGAGCTTCACGTCGTCGGAGAGCGCGAGCTTCGTGCTGCCCTCGATGGTGATGCCGTTGTCGTCGTACACGACCACGAGCTTGTCGAGCTTCAGGCAGCCGGCGAGCGAGCAGGCCTCGTGCGAGATGCCCTCCTCGAGGTCGCCGTCGCCGCAGAAGCACCACGTGCGGTGGTCGGCCACGGCGAAACCCTCGACGTTGTCGCGCGCGGCCTCCATGCGTTCGGCCACAGCCATGCCCACGGCCATCGCGAGGCCCTGGCCGAGCGGACCGGTGGTGACCTCCACGCCGGGAAGCACGTTGCGCTCCGGGTGGCCGGCGCAGCGCGAGCCGACCTGGCGGAACGTCTTCAGCTCGTCGAGCTTCAGGTCGCCAACGCCGGCGAGATGGAAGAGGGAGTAGACGAGCGCGGAACCGTGTCCGCCCGAGAATACTATCCTGTCGCGGTTCGGCCAGGCGGCGTCCTTTGGATCGACGTTGAGGTACTTCAGCCACAGCGAGACTGCCAGGTCGGCCAGTCCGAGCGGCGCTCCGGGATGTCCGCTCTTCGCCTTTTCAACCGTGTCCGCCGCGAGGCAACGGACCGTGTCCGCCGCCAGCTTAAGCTGCTCGTTCGTAAGTTTCATTTGTTTTCTCCTCTGCTATGCTCAAAAGGTTGGCTGAATTATACCATAAATGGCCCTAGTAGCTAGTGGTTAGTGTGCTTCACCCTTCACCTTTCACCTTTCACCCTTCACCTTTCACCCTTCACCTTTCACCTCCCACCTGCCAAGCTCGCCGCGTCAGCGGCGAGCTTGGTGATGGCCGCCCAATCGCCGGCCGCCATCGCGTCCTTCGGCACGATCCAGGTGCCTCCGCAGCAGACGATCTCCGGCACGGCCAGGTAGTCGGACACGTTCGAGAGGTTGATGCCGCCCGTGGGCATGAACGTGACGCCGGTGAAGCGGAACGCGCCCAGGAGGTTCTTGATCATCTTCACGCCGCCGGCGGCCTCTGCCGGGAAGAACTTTACCATCTTCGCGCCGGCCGTGAGCGCCTGTGAGAGCTCGCTCGCGGTGGCGATGCCCGGCACGAAGGGGAGACCAGCCTCCTTCGCCGCCTCCACTACCACAGGATCGAAGCCGGGCGCGACGCCGAACGCCGCTCCGGCCGCGACAGCCGCCTTCACCATTTCCGGCGTGAGCAGCGTTCCCGCGCCGACAACGGCCTCCGGCACTTCCGCCTTGATGGCGGCGATCGACTCTGCGGCGGCGGCCGTGCGGAACGTCACCTCCAGCACGGGCAGTCCGCCCTTGACAAGCGCGCGCGCCAGCGGCACCGCCTTCGCGGCGTCCTCGATCACGATCACCGGGATGATACCGGCCTTCTTCAGCGTCTCGACAATGTCCATTGCTTTTGTCTCCTTGAAATGTCACGTCAAGTATAGCACATTTGCGCGTTTGGGGGAATGCGCGGTAATCGGTCAGTGAGCGGGGCTGGTGCCCGCGTCCACTAACAAATTGTGTTGCGTTGCGATGAGAGGCCGAGCGGCATCAATGGCCGCATGGCATAT
>CACXPT010000141.1 GCA_902769585.1 uncultured bacterium | reverse complement strand
GCTGGGTGAAGCGCAGGATGCCGCGCAGGATCTGCGTGTGCGTGGGATAGGTGCTCTCCAGGAGGATCACCACGTGCGGCATGCTGTTCGCGAGTTTCGCCATTGCGCAACCTGGCCTCTCTCAGATTAGGTGGACCATGTATGTCGGCAGGTAGACGATTCCATCCTGTGCATGAAAGTCGGCCGTGCAGACGACATATTTCGTTCCCAGCTCCTTCGGAAACTTTGCAATCAGGCGGTCAAGCGAGACGTGCGAACGGTAATTCGAGGATTTGACTTCGACCGGGCTCACATTGATGCCGTTCTTAATCAGGAAATCGACTTCCATTGTATTGTTGATGTCTCGGGGGTCGCTTCGCGAGTAAAAGAAAAGCCGTCGTCCACGCGCCACAAGGGACTGCGCCACGACGTTTTCAAAGAACATGCCTTCGTTTATCCCCAGGTTGTCGTAGAGTACGGCTCGGAGAAGACGTACGTCCGGTTCGGGCGCGTCTCCCATGGCCTGGGACAAAAGCAGCCCCGTGTCGAGCGAATAGCATTTGAACGATGAATTGTCCCTGTACATCTCAAGGCCCACATTCGGATTTGTCGCATTGTAGGCCATGTTCACGACCATGGCGTCGGCAAGCCAGAGAAACGAATTCTCGTATCGCCTCATGCGCGCATTCACGTCGATGTCGGAGAGGTGGAACTTCTTCTCCCGTTTCGCCAGTTCTGCCGGAATCGTCTGGAAAATCGCCCGGACTTTGGAGGCATATCCCTTTGCGTACTTGCCGATGTCACGCGCGTAAAGGCCGAGTATCTCCCGCTTGGCGGCATCCGACGCCTCGAGCTTGTGGTCGTCAGCTTCCAGATACGCCTCAACGCTTTGCGGCATCCCGCCAACGGCCATGTAGAGCCGGAATAGGGCCATTGCCTTCCCGTGAAGCGACTCGCCCAGCGGCCTTTGCGCGACAAAGCAGGCTCGAATGTGGTCTTTCAGCATGGTCTCGCCAAGAGCATCCAGGAACTCCTCAAAGTCAAGCGGATAAATTTTCAAGCCATGTTCCTCGGACGGAATCTGGATGTCCTTGACATTTTCCAGTATGCCGACGAGCGATCCCGATTCAATGTAATGGTATTTTCCATGTTCCATGAAGCTCTTGATCATCTCGCGTGCGACCGGATACCGTTGCACCTCGTCAAACACGATGCACGACTTTCCAGGAATCAGGCGAACTTTGAACAAAAGCTCCAGACGAGTCAGCAAATCCTCCACGTCCTGCGCATTCGCGAATTCCAACTTCACCGCTTTTGTGATCTTGTCCACATGCGAAAAATCAATGTAGATGCTCGATTCGTATTCCCGCTCCACAAATTCCCGGATCAGAAAGGTCTTGCCAACGCGCCTTGCGCCTTCGATCAGAAGCGCGTAGCGGTCGGCCAAACGCGTTTTCCAGTCAAGGAGCTTGTCGTAGGCTTTTCGCTGAAAGATGATCTTATTCATAACTGGTCCAGATTGCTCAAATCGTCATGATTATAGCATGTAACAGGCTTCTCCGTCAACTGGGTGTCACGAAATTGAAAAAGTCAAGATGCGATTTTGTCACGAAATAGGAAAAACTAGATGTGCGATTCGTCACGGAATCAGCATCCGATCCGCCATCTTCCACTCCTTGTTGCGCAAATATACAATTGCATTTTACGCAACTGTTAAATTGACGGTGTGCGCCAACTGTGCGAAAATAGTTGCCGAACGATTGGAAAGGAATTCGTCTATGCAAAAAATCGTCCTCACATTCGCGGCGGCCGCGCTTGCGGCGGCGGCATCGGCGTACACCGTCTATGACGCCGGCAAGGCGCTGCGCCAGAACTGCGCGAGTGGCGCGTACACGGGCGCGAACGGCGACTCGTACTACACCGACGAGAACGGCGGCAAGTGGCAGTTCCGCCTTTCCAGCGAACAGGGCGTGTTTGCGAACGTGACGTTTCCGTCCGGGACATACACCGGCTACAACGGCAAGCCGTTCTCCGGCTTCGCCTTGGACAATTCCAAGCAGTCGTCCAGCATCCGGGTAAACATGACAGATGCCGCTTGTACGGTTTTGCAGGGAACGGTCGAGCCGAACGAACTCGTCATGTTCCCGGCAAATAACAGTGCCCAATGCGCGCACGTGCGCTTCATTGCGCCCGAAGCCGGCTGGTATTCGGCATTCGTCTCGGCGCACGACCTTGCGAAGGAACCGGTCGCCGCGAGCGCGAACTCGGGCGCGAAGGTGGTTGTCCGCGCACAGGGCAACCTGCTTGTTTCCCAGGTCGTCTCGTTGGAGGAATATGCAGGTACCACGCATCGCTTTGACTTCCAGATGCCGGTGCGCTACCTTGCGGCCGGGGATACGGTCGACGTGATCGTCGGGGGGAACGGGGCCATCAACAACGACAACACGGGCGTCAAGTTCTTCGTCACGAAGGAGGACGAAGGACGGTTCTACGATTCGGGCATCGCCATGACGAACAACCTCGCCACCGTCTACACGAACATCTACGGCACCATCAAGAACGGCACATGGTACTATCTGTTGCCCGAGTTCAATGTTGCGACTGGAGCCGCGTTCGAGGCGTGGGCGCCGCTCAACTTCTCGAAGCGAATCACCGCCTTTACGAACAGATGCACGCGAACCGCCTCCAGCAGCCAGAGGGGTTTTGCTTGCGTTCCAGAGGGGAAAGCCCCGTACCTGATCGTGAACGAAACGGCCGCCGTGCAGTCTTCCGTCGCGCCGCAGGAGCTGCATGCGCATCCACTCATGAACCAAAATCCGACGCTTCGGTTCCGTCCGCCCGAGAGCGGCTACTACTCGGCCTCGGTGGTGGCGCGCGATATCACCAGAAGCACGGAAGACAGGAAGGGAGACGGCGTCTGGGTGTGCTTGAACGTCGCCGATCATGTCGTCGACAGTGCCTACGTCTCGCTGGAAACGAATGCTTTCCATTCTACGGCTTTCCAGTCCACGGCGCACCTGACGTTCGACGCGCGACTGGTGGCGGCGGGCGAGCCGATCGACGTCGTCATCTTCCCCTGCGCGAACCAGAGCAGCGACGCCACGGCGTTCTCGGTCATCATTCGGCGCGAAGAGGACGTGCACGACGCGGGCAGGTCGTTCTACGCGCATCATGCGGCGGGGAACCACACCCATCCGTTCCCAGATGCGCTGGGCGACGGCGCGACGTGGGACCTGGGCGCCAAGACGAACGCCAGCTGCGGCGCGCAGTTCTAGTCGTTGCCGGCGTACAAGACGCTCCAGGGCACCTCTCTGGGCTGGTGGGTGCACTCCGCCAGCGGAACACAGGAAAACGGAAACCTGCCGCGCATCGCCCTGGCGACAAACGGCATCGCGTCGGGCGATTCGTACTACGTGGGAGCGGGCATCCTGGGCACGTTCCCATACGAGTTCTTCGTGCATCCCAACGCGAAGGGGGTGCAGAGTTCCTGTCCGACGCTGCGGGCCGTCGTTCCGGCGGACGGCCTCTACCATGCGCGCGCCTACGGGCGCGACCTCAGCCAGTACGACCTCAACGGCGACGGCGACGGTATCCGCCTGGGGATATCCGTCGGCGGGCGGCTCGTCCCCGATCTGGTCGTCGTGTCGCGTGACTCGAAAAACCGGGCCAGCGAGCATTACGAAAGCGTGGCCAATGGCGACCGCCTGTGGCTGAAAGCCGGTGACACGCTGGAGTTCGTCGTGGATCCCTACGACGTCTACAACGGCGACTCGACGGGTTTGACGGCATGCTACGCGAAGGAGGGCGACGCGGATGCGAACAGGCGCGTGGTGAACGTGCACTTCACCGAAAGCGGAAACGGAAAACTCTCGGCGACCGGGCAGCGCCCCCGCGAGGGCTGGGCCGACTGGAACAAGTGGAATGCGCTCCGCCCGTTCGGCGTGTCAAGCGCGACGTGCAGAAACTGCGTGGAGGCCGACGGTACGACTCCGCGCAACGTGACGGTCTCGCTCACGCGCGACTCAGGCGCCACCATCGCGAAAGGAACTGGACTCGCGGGCACCCTGTTCCTGGAATCGTTCGTTGCGTCGTCCGGCACGGACGACACCTACACCTTCACCGTCGGCAATCTCAAGAAGAACGAGCCGTACACGCTCTACCTCTATTCGGTGAAGAACTTCTCCACGGACGACCTCGGCAACGCCACGTTCACCGTCGGCGGCGCAACGAAGGGCCTCGAGGGAGCGTGGATTCTCGGCGACGGACAGAAGGTGCTGACGCGCTTCGACGTGACGTCCGATGCGAACGGCACGATCACCGGCACGTTCGCGGCGGCGGACGCGAACGGCGGCGCGTTCAACGGCCTCACGCTCGTAGGCGCCCTGCCGGCCTACGTCCCCACCGGCACGATGGTGATTGTAAGATAAAAGAAAGGTCAGTTGATAAAATGATCAGCAGAACAGTTTCCATCAAGGGCGTCGACAAGCCGGCGCACCGCATGTTCTTCGGAACGGCGATTCCCGTGATGCTGGAGGGCGGCGACGCGAACGCGCTCATCTCCACCGCCGTGGACGCGGGCTTCAACGCCATCGACACGGCGCGCGGATACGCGCGGGCCGAGGAGTCGGTCGCGCGCTGGCTCAAGGCGGCGCCCGGCAACCGCGACCGGATCGTCCTCCTCACGAAGTGCTGCGACATGTTCGGCGACCGGACGCAGAAGGTCGTGACGGCCGAGCGCATCCGCAAGGAGATCGACGAGTCGCTGAAGATCCTCGGCACGGATCACGTGGACGTGTTCCTGCTGCATCGCGACGATCCGACGTATCCGGTCTCGGAATACATCGAAACGCTGGAGGCGCTGCGCAAGGAAGGCAAGTGCCTCGCCTACGGTGGCAGCAACTGGCGGCACGAACGTCTTGCCGAGGCGAATGCCTACGCGGCGGCGCATGGCTATCAGGGCATGACGCTCTCCTCGCCGCACTACGGTCTCGCCGAACAGGTGCGCGACCCGTGGGGTGGGGACTGCGTGACCGCGACCGGCGCGGCGATGGAGTCAGCGCGCGCGTGGTACCGCGAGACGCGGATGCCGCTGCTCGCGTATTCGTCGCTCGGACGCGGGTTCTTCTCGGGAGCGTTCAAGTCGTCCGACATCGAAGGCGCGAAGAAGGTGCTGGACGAAGTCGCCCAGCGCGGCTATCTCTGCGACGCCAACCTGAAGCGCCTCGCGCGCGCCGAGGAGATCGCCGCGACGCACGGCGTGGCGGTGGCGACGGTCGCGATGGCCTACCTGCTGACCGATCCTATGAACACGCTCGCGGTCGTGAGCATGCCGTTCCCGGAGCTGGTGCAGGCAAACCTGAAGGTGTTTGATTTCGAGTTCGCGCCGGGCGAACGCGAGAGCCTTGCGGCGATTTGAGGAAAATGAAATGCACAAGATTGCGTTGGTGACGAGCGGCGAGGAGCGACTTCCCGCCGGGATTGCGGAGAGGATCCGCGCGTTTGGCGATTTCAAAGCGAAGAAGTGCGCGTCGCCGGACGACCTGCTCACGACGTTTGGCGACGTCGAGATTCTCTGGGGATTCGGTCCGGACGTGAGCTGCATGGATCCGCGCGTCCTCGCGCAGATGCCGAACCTGAAGGCGCTCTTCCGCTCCGGCTCCGGCATCGACGCGCTGCCGTGCGCGTGGGCGAAGGAGCACGGCATCGGCATCTACAACACGCCCGAGTCGATCGCCGAGTGCGTGGCCGAGCACGCCGTGGCTCTCCTGCTGAGCTTCATCCGACAGATTCCGCAGTACAACGCGCGGGCGAAAGCCGGCTATCCGTGGGGCAAGGTAGAGGGCATGGACTGGCACGTCTCGCACCGTATGCTCGGGCTGATTGGCTACGGGAACATTGCGCGTCGTGTCGAGAAGATGATGTCCGGCTTCGACATGAAGGTGATCCACTACGATCCGTTCGTGCCGGGTTCCCTGCCGTTGGAGACCGTTCTGCGGGAATCCGACTACGTGAGCGTGCACTGTCCGCTCGTGCCGGAGACGGCGAAGCTGATCAACGCCGAGCGTCTGGCGCTGATGAAGCCGAACGCGCTCCTCGTGAATACCTCGCGCGGCGGGGTGATCGACGAGGAGGCGCTCGCGGACGCGTTGGACCGCGGCGTGATCGCCGGCGCGGCGCTGGACGTGATGGCGTCCGAGCCGCCGGACGTGAAGAGCCGTCTCCTCCAGCACCCGAAGTGCATCGTGACGCCCCACGTCGCGGCATTCTCCTGCGACTTCGAGAAGAACTTCTTCGACTATTCGGTGAAGAAGCTGCAGCAGATCTGCGATGAGCTTGACAACGTTCCCGGAGAGAGGCGGGTGTGATGCGGAACGGGATCGACATTACGATCATCGCCATCTACCTGATCGGCACGGTGATCTTCGGCTGCAGTTTCTTCTGGAAAAGGAAACGTGCCGTGGCCACACCGGGAGGGACGCGCTCCTGCGCGTCCGCCGATGACGCCGAGAAGGAGTTCGTCACCGGGGGCGGGCGGCTTCCGACGTGGGCGGTGTCGCTTTCGGTGTTCGCGACGCTCGTCTCGTCCATCTCGTTCCTCTGTTTCCCGGCGGGCGCGTACGGCGCGGAGCAGTGGAAGGGCTGGGTGAACTCGATCGCGCTGCCGTTCGCGACGGTGATCGCCATGATCTGGTTCGTGCCGTTCTACCGGAAATCGACCTCCGCCTCGGCATATTCGTTTTTGGAGGAGCGCTACGGCATCTGGGCACGCATCTATGCGAGCGTGTGCTTCCTCATCCTGCAGAATGCGCGTCCGGGGATCATCCTCCTGTTGCTCGCCTACCTCCTCGAGCCGCTTCTCGGCTTTTCCTACGAAACGACGATCATCGTCACGGGCGTCGTCACGATGCTCTACGCGATGACGGGCGGATTCGCGGCGGTCGTGTGGGCGGACGCCATCCAGTCGATCCTGCTCATCGTCGGCACCGTCGTGGCGGTCGTGTTCCTCGTGGTGCTCACGCCGGATTTCGGCACGCATCTCGCGGCGGCGTGGGACGCGGGCAAGTTCTCGCTCGGCTCCTTCTCGCTGACGAACTGGGCGGACAGCACGTTTTGGGTGCTTTTCCTCTGCAACATCTGCCTGAACCTCCAGAACTTCGGCATCGACCAGTGCTACACGCAGCGCTACGCGGCGGCGAAGGACCTCAAGGCGGCGCGCTCGTCGATCTGGACCTCGTCCTGGATGTACTCGGGCATCACGCTCCTCTTCACGCTGATCGGCACGCTGCTCTGGATGTTCAACCGCGCCAACCCCGGCGTGATCCCGGCGGGGACGACCTCCGACCAGGTGTTCCCGTGGTTTATCGTCAACAAGCTGCCGCCGGGCGTCTCGGGTCTCCTCATGGCCGCAATCATCGCGGCGGCGATGAGCACGATCGCGGCGACGCTCAACTCCGGCGCCACCGTGCTGTTGGAGGATTACTGGAAGCGCTTTGCGCCGCAGCGCGCCAATCCCCGCAGCAACGTCCGGTTCCTGCGCGCGATGACCGTGGCCCTCGCGGTCGTCTCCGTGGGCATCGCGCTCGCCGTCGTGCGCTTCAAGCCGGCGAACGACTCCATTCTCAAGACCTGGTGGGTCATGCAGAGCCTGCTCTCGGGCGGCATGCTGGGGCTTTTCATCATCGCCGTCTTCGCGCGGAAGTCGCGGTCGTGGCACGCGGCGGTCGCTGTGACCTGCGGCACCGCAGCGCTCTGCTGGACGACGTTCTTCGGCGGGCGGTTCATCAGCAAGATCATGGCGCTCGTGCTCGCGACCATCACGATCGTGGTGCTGGGCTTCGTGCTTTCAAGCATAAAAACCCGCAACCCGCGCTGCGTACAGGAATGTAAATGAGGATAGTTTTGATGATTGCTTTCGCTACTGGGAGATTAGGAGATGAGGAGTTTCGGAGAAGATTATAAAAATCCTCCAGATCTCCCAATCTCCAAAACTCCCAGCAGCGAAAGCAATGAGAGAAGTCACAAATAAGTTATAGGAAATAGGAAAATGAAGAACAGATTCTTCGACAACCTCGGCAAGCGCGTCTCCATCGGCGCGGTGATCTAGATGAGCGACCCGACCGTCTGCGAGCTCGCGGGCGACTGCGGCATGGACTTCTGCTGGATCGACGCGGAGCACTGCCCGATGACGATCGAGACCGTGCGCGACCACCTGCTCGCGCTGCGCGGCACGGGCTGCGCCGGCTTCGTGCGCGTGCGGGAATGCGACCCGATGATCATCAAGCCGTACCTCGACCTCGCGCCGGACGGCATCATCTGCCCGATGGTCAACACGCCCGAGCTTGCCGAGGCGGCCGTGGCCGCCTGCCGCTATCCGCCGCTCGGCATCCGCGGCTGGGGTCCGCGTCGCGGCGTCGGCTACGGCGGGTTCGACACGCAGGCCTACATCAAGGAAAGCGAACACTATCCGCTCGTCATCTGCCAGATCGAGCACGTTGATGCGGTGAAGAACCTGGACAAGATACTCCAGGTGCCGGGCGTGGACTCCTTCGCGATCGGCCCGATGGACCTTTCCGGATCGATGGGTCTCCTCACGCAGACCGACCACCCAGAGCTCAACAAGGTGATCGACGAGATCTGCATGAAGGTGAAGAAGGCCGGCAAGATCCTCGGCACGGCGTCCTCCAACTTCCCGCGCTGGAAGGCGCGCGGCGTGGACTGGTTCACGGGCATGGGAGACTGGAACGCGCTTGCTGCCGGTTTCCGCGCGCACAAGGCCGAATGCGACAGGGCGTAAATTATGCTATAATCTCCTTGAAACTTTTGAGAGATCAAGGAGATGAAGATGAAGCGTAGAACATTCCTGCAGAGCGCCGGTGGCGCGACACTGTTTACCATACTGCCACGCCGGCTCTTGGCCGGCAGCGGGCAGACGCCACCCAGCGAGACGGTGAACGTGGCTTCGATCGGTGCAGGCGGACGCGCCGTGGCCGACATCTACGGACTCGAGCACGCCGGCGCGAAGATCGTCGCGCTCTGCGACGTGGACCAGCGCCGTTGCGCGGGCCAGCGCAAGAAGCGTCCGAACGTGCCGTTCTACACCTTCTACAAGGAGATGCTCGACAAGCACGACAAGGACATCGACGCCGTGATCGTGGGCGTGCCCGACCACTGGCACGCCACGATGGCGATCGAGTGCCTGAA
>CACXPT010000140.1 GCA_902769585.1 uncultured bacterium | reverse complement strand
GTCGCCCGCCACGATGCCGCTGGGCAGGTCTGCGCGCAGCGGCCACACCGGCTTCGCGGTGGGCGTGCCGACCCACGGCGCAAGGTAGTGAGAGACGCTCATCGGCTCGTAGCCGCGCGTCGCCTGGCCCACGCCCTTCACGTCCGCCAGCGACGGCACAGGCTGCCGCCCGTATCCGAGGCCGTCGGCGATGATGAAGCGGTCCGGATCCTCCGCGCGGATCGCCGCCACGAGCGCCTTCGCCACGCGGGCGTACGACGCCTCAGCCACCTGCGGTGGCTCGTTGAAGAGGTTGAAGGAAAGCGCCTCGTTCGGGATGCCCTTGTAGCGGCGCGCGAACATGGCCCAGTGCGCGCAGCAGACGCGCAGCGTCTCGGCGTCGGCGAAGAGGTCGGTAGGCTCCTTCGGACGAGCTACGGTGTAGCCCGGGCAGCGGTGCATGTTGATCGACACGTGGACTCCGTACTTTCTGCCGAGCGCGATGGCGCGGTCGATGTACGCGAGATGGTTCTCGTCGAAGACCTCCCAGTTCTTGCGGTCGCCGTCCTTGATCCAGTAGCGGTAGTCCATCGGAAGCCGCACGAAGTTGAATCCCCACTCGCGTATGATCTGGAAGTCCTCCTCGCGGAACTCGCGCGGACGGCGGTCGCGCCCCATGATGAACATCTCGAGGAGGTTGAACCCGCGCCAGCGGACAGACGGCCGTCCGTCCTTGATCTCGTCGCCCAGCTTGACGCGCGGAACGCCGGCGGTACTTGCCAGCGCCAGGCATGCGAATGCCATCGCAATGAAGTGTCGTTTCATGATTTTTCCTGAAGCCATAGAATGACGAGCGCCGGAAGCGGTCGCCGTTCGGGATTCTATCAAAACGCCATATGACCGTCAATCGCTGCGCGGCCTCCCCGCCATGCCCGCGACATCCGTTTGCATCCGCGCCGACTATCGTATATACTTTTCGCCCACGCAAAGGAAAAGACCAACATGAAGAAGATCTCAGACGAGGAAAAGTCCGCCGCCGCCACGCTGTCGGACATGGAGATCTTCATCTTCCCCGAGCTGATGTACGCGCTCGTCCTCGCGAACATCCTCTCGCCACGCCTCTGGCGCTGGCGCGAGCTCGACTGGTTCGCCGGCATCCGCGAGATGCGCCCCAAGAAGCGCCTCCAGCGCCTGCGCCAGCACATAATGGACAACTACACGTTCAACCTAGACCTCGAGACGTGGGGACTCACCACCCAGGCACGCGAGCTGGCCCGCTTCGCACCCTTCCTCTCGCCCGAGGAGATCGCATCCTCCAACGCCCTCTTCGGCTACCACGGCGACGCCTACTACTACGACATCGACATCCGCCGCCACTTCGGTCTCGACAAGTACACCTCCGACGTGATTCCGTACTGGAAGACCGAGACCGTCGAGGCCATGGACGCCTTCCGCCGCAAGCCCGGCCACTCCGTCGGCGCCGGCGAATGCGTCTCGCTCGCCGGCCTCTACGCCGCCGCCGCGTTCGTCGTCTGCGGACTTCCTCTCGACTCCATCTACCTCATGGCAACGCCCCTCCACTCGCAGAATTTCCTGGACGTCGACACCGGCATCCTCACCAACAACCGCCGCCTCGTCACGCGCGCCATGTGGTCGAACGGCACCGTCATCTCACAGCAGGCCCGCCGCGCTCTCGAGCACGAGCGCGTAACCATCGTCTCGCACGCCACCGGCTACATCCACCTTCTCTACCCCGAAGCCACCATCTCCCCTTCCGCCTACGCGGACTTCGCCGCCAAGCTGAACGCCTTCCTCGTGCCGCCCCAAGACGCCGCCGACCAGCGCCGCGTCACGCCTCGCCTGCCCGACCCCGCCCGCGTGCGGTTCCTGCCGCCCGACGCCCCTCTCGACCTCGCGCCGGAAATGGATTACGCCGAAATCGCCGACCGGCTCCGTGTCCTTCGCGCCACGAACCGCACCGCCGCTCTCGCCCCTTACGCCGGCCACGAACTCGGCGAAACCGAATCCGCCCCCTTCGTGAAGGCCGCCCTCGAACGCAGCCCCGTATCGAAGGCGACATTCGGTGTGGCGGACGTCCCGTCCGCCATTTCCCGCATCGCCGCCCTCGGCGACGAATCCATCTACGACGGCCCATCCCGCCTCGCACAGCCCGACGAGGTCTGGAACTACGGCACGGGCGACGGGCTCGAGAAATGCCTCCTCGCCGCCAACATTCTCGGCGGCACGGAAATCCGCATCGCAAACGGCACGGCGGCACTCATGGACGGCGAACGGGCTGTCTGCGAATTCCCCACCGACAAGCGTCCGCGCGACACGGTCTGGCCGCTTCCGCGCGCCAACTCCTAGCGCAGGCATCTCACTTAGTGCCGCCCACTCGTATTGTCTCGGCCGTGGAGTGCGCGGTAAATTCCGGCGCGTACATGCACTGGATAGTCGCGATGCCGCCCACGAACGTGCCGCGCTGCTGTACCCTGTACGATGTCTCAAGGACGAACGTGCCCTTGTTGAGCCGGTCGATGTAGTAGTGCGTGGCGGTGTCACGCGTGGACTGGTAGTACCCAACGCCGTCGTGCCAGCGGTACGACGAAAGCACGTCCACCGGTTCCGCGCACGCCGGACGCTCGTCCTGGAGATGCACGAACTCGTACGTGCGGTCGCTAACGATCTCCAGTCTCGCCACTATCTCGTCGCCGGGCTCGAGCGCGTCGCCGACGGCCGCAAGGCGCGTTCCCTCCGCACCCTTCGTCTTCTTGTAGCACTTCTTCTCCACCCTCAGCTCCTTCGGCTCGTGCGCGCGCACCTTGAGCACGTCCTCGAAGTACGTCCAGTTGACGCCACCCCAGGAGACGCCCTTATGGTGCTTCGTGCTTCGTGCTTCGTGCTTCGTGCTGGGTACTTCGTGCGTGGTGCCGGTGATGGTTATCTCGCCCATCTCTGGACGAATCTTGTCTGCCGCGTAGCGAACGGAATACATCCCCGTACCGGCTTCGACGTCCGCTACCGGCACCTTCTCGCCCGCCAGCGTCACCTCTGCGAGACTGTCGCCGGCAAGGAGATCCGTGCCGCCTCCCAAAACAAGCGCGTAGATCGCGTCTGCGGTCGCGGCGGTCGTCGTCCAGTCCTGAGTCTGCTTCTGCTTGAGCAGCCACACGCAGCACGCGTCCGCGCTCTCCTCGTCGCCCGTCACCTCGCGGAACGCCTCGATCACCAGCGCCTGCGTGGAGACAGGCGCGGCGAACAGGCTGCACGAGAAGAAGTACGGACGCTTCCAGTACATGCCCAGCTCGTCCGAAACAACCGCGCGCTCCTTGATGGACGCCATGATCTCACGCGCAACCACTTCCTCGCCACGCCTCTTGAGCGCGATGGCAGCCAGCGCCTGCGACTCCAGGCCGAGATCCGTCCACTCCTCGCGCAGATGCTTGACAAAGAGCGTCGCGTCGCTTTCATTCTTCGCGGCAGGCACTCCGTTGAAGGAATGGAGATATAGCCAACGGATATCAAAGCCGCTCACGCGGAACGGGATATTCAACTTCTTCTCGTTCTGCAGACGCCTCTTCACGTCCTCTGCCACCTCGACGTCGAGCGCCTTGACGGCCGACTCGAAGAAGTCGGGGTACGCGATACCTGCGAGATGGTTTAGCCGCGCGAATCCCGAGAGGATGTAGAGCGTGATGCCAGGAGCCGACGGCCCGCCCGGGAACCAAGGCCACAGTCCGCCACCGTTCCGCGTGAGACGCAGCTTCTCGATGCACGCCTTCTGCTCGTCCGCGAGACGCTCAGCGCCGAAGAGCGCGCCGAGCCTGGCGCGCGCTGCACCCTCGTGCTCCGCTTCGCGCACCCACGGCGTCGACTCGATCGCGATCGTCTTGAGGTGCGGATTTGTCTCGAGCGGACTCTTCAGCGCCTCTGCCCCAGCCGCCTTCCACGCGTCGAACGTCTTGCGAATGCGCGGGTCTGCGTTCGCTATGTGCTCCGCGAGCGCGTTCGCGTAGTAGCGGCTGAACGTCTGTTCGCAACATTCGTGCGGGAACTCCATCAGGTACGGCAACGAGAGGACCGCGTACCATGCTGGACGCGACACGGCGCGCACCGTAAGGTCCTGGTGGCGTATCGTCTCCGATCCCTTGCTCGCGACAAGGTTCTCCAGCCTGAACGACTTCGTCTCCGCCCCGCGCGCATTGAGCTGCACAGCCTCGCGCACGAGTATGTGCCGCGAGAGGACTGGCAGCACGCCCTCCTCACCATCCGTGAACTTCCCGCCTTTCGCCTTCGCCACGTACTTGAGGAATCCGCAGCCGTCCGGGATGCGGACAGGAAACTCGAACGTCTTCGACTCGTGAGGGGCTAGCGAGAAGGATTGCGATGAAACGCCCAACTCTTCGAGCGCAAGAGAGACCTCGCCGTTCTGCGGCACGTCCTCCGTGTTTGTCACCTTCACGGCGAACATGAAGTCGTCGCCTTCGCGCGCGAAGCGCGGCGCGTTCGGCTCGCACATGAGCGGCTTCTGCGTGACGATTTCGTCGTTGCGCAGGATCCCGCCGCGCAACGCGTTGTCGTGCGCCACCATCAGCAACTTCCAACCCGTCAGCGCGTCAGGCACTGTGAAAGTGAACGACACTTTGCCGTCCGCGTCCGTCTCGAGGTTCGGAAAGAAGAACGCAGTCTCCTTCAGGTTGCTGCGTGGCGGGCCGTCGTTCTCTCCGTCCGGCGCTCCAGATTTCGACGCCGGCATATCAGCCGCAACAGCCATGGCGTCATCAGACAATTCATCTGCAACAACGTTCCCCGCCATCATCGCACGCGGCACCATGCCGATTCCGCCAGCGCGCACGTTCGCCGTCATGTAGTATCGGAGGTTCATGGTTTTCCAAGACGGCCAGCGGATCTTAACGCTCCAAGAGGCGCCGCCAGGGAACTTGCCGCCGAGATCCACCAGCGACTCGACCTTGTTCTGGAGCGCGGGAGTGACGAGATAGCGCGTCCACGGCGTGAAGTGGTTCGAAAAGCCGAGGGACACGTCGTGCCACTTGTACGCGTCGAGCGAGCGGTCGTACATGAACGCCAGCACCTCTGCGGGCCCAGATACCTTGAACTTCCACGTTTCCTCGTTGCCGGGAACGAGCTTGCTCGTGAGATGCTCCGCCGTTATGTCCAGGTATTTGTTGTCCCATGGCACGTTCACCGTTGCGCTGTCGCGGTACACGCGGTTCTCGCGCACGAACATCGTCTCGATGCGTATCTCGCCGCGATGTTCCTCCTTTATCGGCAGTTCATAGAACCATCGAGGCTGCGAAGCTACCGCCTCGTCCAATATCGTCTTGCCGTTGTTCGCAACCTTCACGCGACAGTATCCGCTCGCGTAGCCCGTCCCCCAGTAGGCGCGAAGCGTATCTCCGGCACACACGTAGTTCTTGTCCACGCGGAAGAAGTCCGGCACGGCAATGCCCAGCCCTTCCGCGGCGGGATCGAACACGCAGACATTGCCGTACGCCTTCACGGTCTTGCCGTTTGGATCGGTCGTCTCGAACGCGAGGCGGTACGCGCCGACGCCTAGCTTCAGCTCGCCAGTCCATTTCTTTGCCGCCGCTCCGCCGTCGATGTCGATGGCCTGCAGCTCATCGCCCACCTTCCACGTCTTCCAGTCCCACGGCCCCTTCTCGTTGCCGCCATGGCCGTAGCGTCCTGTTCCGACAGGTTTCCTTACGGGCTTCTCAGGCGCCACCAGCCGACATACCTTGAGCTTTCCCTTGACCGGCAGCGGCGCGCCGGAGAGCGACCTGAGCGAAACGTTCGCGGAAATCGGCTTCGTCGCATCCTGCCACTGGCCCTCTGACCACACGCTTGCGCGCCACGCGACGGTGCCGATCTCGAATCCCTCCGTCGCCGAGCGCACCTCCCCCGTCTCGTCCGTCACCTCGGCCGTCACGGTGAAAGAGAACGACGGATCGCCCGAAAGATCGGCCTTCGGCGATGCGACTGGCGTGAACGTCACGGTGAAGACGCCGTTTCCGTCGGTCTCGACCTCGCCTTTGCCCACGAAACCTTCGCCGTCGTCGTCCGACTTGCCGCCGAACCAGCTCCACCAGTCGGGATAGCGCGTCGTGCGTTCCACGTTCCATTTCACCTTCGCGTGCTGCACGGGAAGTCCGGAATACGTCAACGCCTTGCCGGACACCGTCACCGGCGAGCCAAGGACGGCATTTTCCGGCGAACCGTCGAAAGATGCGGAGAACTTCGGCCGCTTGTACTCCTCCACGTTGACCGTCTTCTTCGACTCTCCGGTCACGCCGCCCTTGAGGATGACGCGAGCCATCACGGTGTACCCGCCGGTAAGCCTGTCTGTCGGCGCGGCGAACTTGCACATGAACGATCCCCACTTGTTCGTCCGCAGGTGCTTCGCGGCCACCTCCTTGTCGTTGGGGTCCGTGAGCACGACCAGCACAGTTTCGTCCGGCAGCGTGCGGAAGTCTTTCGTGTGCGGGTTCGCGTGGTACGCGATGCCCTTCACGAAAATCTCCTGGCCCGGCCGATACAGCGAACGGTCCGTGAAGATGTCCATGTGCTCGTGCTCCGGCTCCTCGTAGCCACGGCAACCGGAGCCCTCGCAGCCAAGGGAGAGGACCTCGCAGCCGTCCTTGACGACGCGGACATGGCGCAAAAGGGCGTTGTAGCCGTCGTCCTTCTTGGAGACGTCCGCGACGAAGTTGCCGTCGCTATCGGTAACGTACTTCTCGCGCAGCTTGACGCGTCTGCCGGTGTTGCTTGCCCAAAGCTCCACTTTTGCCCCTGGCACAGGTTCGCCGGACTCGGCTCGGTAGACGGTTCCCTTGAAGTCGCCATTGCCAGTCACAAGGACGAGCGCGAGCGGCGTCACGGTGATGTACTGGGCGAAGACCGGCAATTCGTCCGAGCCGAACTTTCCGTTCGCCGCCGCGTAGAGAGCATAGTGCCCGCTCTTCATGTCCGACGGAACCTGGAACTTGAACTTCTGCGCGGAGTAGTCTGGCTTTAAGGGAAGCTTCTCCATCCACTCCTTTGCTGGCTTGCGCTTCAGATACTTGTCTCTCAACACGTCGTCGGCATGACCGTACCGTGCCGTTCCCATCGACGCATCGTCCACCAGATCGTCGAACGAGACGGGCACGAGCCGGAAATGCACTTCCGTCACGTTCATCGCCTCGATTTCCATCTCGGGCCACGGCGCGCACCAGTTGCGTTCGACATTGACTGAAAACGACTTTTCCTCGATACCGGAGACGATGTTTGCGCACGTCTTGCCGCCAATGGAACTTGGCCACTTCGCCGCGTACGCTGCCGCCAGATCGTGCGCAGCCAGGAGATCGGTCTTCTTCAGCAGCTCCGCCTTCTTCGCGGCGGCGATCGCCTCGACCTCCGTCTTTCCCTCGTGCCGCTTTAGAAAGTTGTCAAGGAAGGTCGCAAACGCGGATTCGCGCGCCTTCTCAGGCAGGTTGTCGAACGCCTTGATGTATTCGGCCGCATTGAGTTCGGCCATGGCGAGCGCGTCGAGATTCCCGTCCTCGCGATGGAACGCTATCAGCCTGTTGTAGAGGGCAAGCCCCTTCTCGAGCGTCTTGTCAGGAATCGTCCGCCCGTAGAACGCGATGGCGTCGCGGACCGCGAAGTCGTATAGCGTAGGGCAGTACGATTCAGGCACGAAGCCCTTCTCGAAGACATCCGTCCAGTCGGCAAGCTTCATGCCCTTCAGCTCGTCGGCATGCTCGAACACCTTCGCGAACTGCGTATCGAGCGTCGAGTTGATCCTCTCTGGCGACCACGACGGCATCTTGTCCTTTGCCGCCTCGTCGTCGAGCTTCGTTGGGGCCGCGCCGCCCCAGCGCCAACGGCGCGAATTCTCGTTGTAGGTGTGGGCGAGATGTAGCTGCAGGACAGCCTGGAGCGGCGCCGGCTGCGCATCGACGGACGCCGCGAAGGCGGGCAACCAGTCCTGCGGCTGCTCGTCCCGGAACTGCCTCGTCGCGTCCTCGCGCACTATGAACGCGCGCGCGGCCTCCGGCCATCTTGCTGCGGCCGCAGCCTCGCGCCCGATCTCATCCAGCTTGTTGGTGACCGTTCGCGGCAGTCCCTTGCGCTGGGCCTCGGCGACATCCTTCCAGGCTTGTTCGAAATCGAATTTCCCCATGGCGAATCCTTTCTGCGCGACGGCCACGGCGAACGCCACGGCCACCAGCGAGGTCAGCTTGCAGGCAAATTGCCTCATCGGAACCGTCACTTCCCGGCCTTCATCTCGGCCACAGAGGCGGCAATCGCATCGACCATGAAGTCGACCTGCTCCTTCGTGAGCCCGTAGATCGGCAGGTGGGTGTAGCGCTCGTCGAACACCTTCTCCGTCACGGGGCATGTCGCCGCGATCTTCTTCTCGTCGCAGCCCATGCCGATGGCCGCGCTGAAGCGGTAGATCGGCCCGAAGTGCGGAATGTTCGTGACGCCCTTCTCCTCCAGCTTCGCCTTCAGCGTCTGCACCGTGCCGCCGCAGACCTTCGGGTCGATCTGCAACTGGTAGAGGTGGAACGTCGGCTTGATCTTCGCGTCGCCAAGGAGCTGCGGCATCACGCCGGGTATCTTCGACAGACGCTTCGTCACGTACGTCGCGAGGCGCGTGCGCTCGCGCAGGATGCGGTCGTAGCGCTTGATCTGCAGCAGGAGCCCGAGCGCCTGGATCTCGGTGACGGACGCGTTGTTGCTCGCCTGGTACCGGACCCGTCCCTTCCCTTTGATGAGAGAGACATTGTAGAGCCAGTTCTTGATCTTCGATGAGAAGTCGACGCCCAGGAAGCGCGCGCGCCGCGCCTCCGCGCGGTACTCCGGCACGTTCGAGACGAAGATGCCGCCTTCGCCGAGCGAGGTGCAGTTCTTGACCTCGTGCGTCGAGAAGCAGCCGAAGTGGCC
Organism: uncultured bacterium; assembly: GCA_902769585.1. Lineage (GTDB taxonomy): Bacteria > Verrucomicrobiota > Kiritimatiellia > RFP12 > UBA1067 > RUG572. The sequence continues at coordinate 294 of CACXPT010000140.1, read as the reverse complement.
GATCGTACCGAGCTTGCGGCCCTTGTACTCGCCGCCGAAGCCGTGCGCCGCGTCCTCCATCACGACGATGTCGTGCTTCTTCGCGACCTTCATGATCGCGTCCATGTCGCAGGGGTAGCCGCCGATGTGCACGGGGACGATGATCTTCGTCTTCCGCGTGATCTTGCGCGCGACGTCCTTCGGGTCCATGTTGACGGTGCGCGGGTCGACGTCGGCGAAGACGAGCTTCGCGCCGACCGAGAGCGGATACGCCACCGTCGCGATGAACGTGTTCGTCGGCACGATCACCTCGTC
>CACXPT010000139.1 GCA_902769585.1 uncultured bacterium | reverse complement strand
TCGAACGGCTCCGCCGTCGCGCCGTCCGCGCCGAACTCCTCCGCCGTGCCGTTCGGCACGCCCACGTGCCACGTGCCGCCGTGCTGGCCCGCCATCACGGACCACATCTCGTTCGTGGTCAGCAGGCGGTTCCATCCCTTCACGGACGCGATCGCGCCGCGGAACGTCTTGTGCGCGTTCCCGTCGGTCGCATTGATGGATCCGCCCGACTCCGAGCCCAACCTGATGAAATTGCCACGCGCGGCGGACGTGACGGCGGCCGGCAGGTTGTCCGAATCGCCGAAATGCGCGTGCTGCAAGGTCGGCGAGTTGAACGCGCCATTCGCGGTGTTCCATGTCGGCTCCTGGCAGAACCAGACGTCCACGTTGCACTTCGCCGGGTCGGTCGGACTGGGATACTGCTGATAGAAACAGTCCACCCACTTCCCCGCCGTGATGTAAGGATCGAGGCTGGAGTTCCTCGTTGCCGTGTGCATGGGCGTGAGGCATGAGAAATAGGCTTTCGAGTATCCGGCGGGGTGGGCGAGCCGCATCGCCAGCCCCTGTCCGAGGTGGCTCTCGGTCCATTGGGCATACCCGTTGTTGACCCAAACCGGGTAGTTGTTGATGTTCGGCAACACGGGGCCATCCCACCTGAAGCGCGCGTAGAGGGTCACGACCGGCCCTTCGATCACGCAGTTCTCAAGAGCAACCAGCGTGCGGAACACGTTCGTCGCGGTCGCTCCCTCGATCACCTGCTGCGGGAAGTAGAGGCTCGTCTGTGCCGTGTTGGTGGCGGCCGGGAAGTAGGGCAGCGTCACGTCTGCCGAGAGGTAGGACGGCACGGCGTACTGGGACGACGTGGTGGCCACAGACCTGTAGAACGTCGAGGCGTCGGCCGCGCCGGCCTTGAGCGCGTTCCCCGCCTCGCCCGTGCTCACCAGGCCGTCATCGTTCAGGTCGCCCTTGATGTCGAGGTCGAACAGCATCCCGTCCAGCGCGTTGCCCGGCTTGCGGAACGTCGCGCGCAGGTTGACGACGGAAACCGCCGCAACCGTGATCTCCGGCGTGATGATGGATCCCTGCACGATCGCCTCCGTCTCGCCGACCCACTTGTCGAACACGTAGCCTTCGGCGGGCGTCGCCGTGAGGACGAGGTTCTTCTGCAAGGCCTGGCAGACCGTGACCGAGGCGGACGCCCCCGCCGCGCCGCCGTCGATGCTCACCGTGCCGCCGTCCGCCGCCGTGACGGACACCGTCACCATCAGGTCGCCGTCCGCGTTGAACGAATAGCCGCCGCCCAGCGAATAACTGCTCGCGCTCGCCCCGTTGAAGCGGATCGCGTCGATGGCCGCGTTCACCTTGATCTCGTCGTCCGTCAGCACGCGCGAATACGTGCGGAAGGCGTGGTAGGTGCCCTGGAATGTGATGCCGTAGACGGCGTCAAGGGACGCGCGGTGTCCTCCCCACTGGAGTTCGCAGCCGATGACGCAGTTCGTGGAGCTTGTCGGCTCCCCGAACGCCAACGACTTGGTCGTGCCCTTCGTTCCGTTGTGCCAATTGACCTGCTGCTGCGGCATGACCGTGAACACGGACGTCCCGAACGTGGCGGTCCGCGTGGAGAACGTCTGGTCGTAGACCGAGTAGCTTCCGTTTGTATTGCGGTAGAGCCGCAGCGCACCGCCTACCTTGTTCTCGATGTTGATGCCTCCTTGGACGGCATATTGGCCGAAATAGCACAACCGCTTGCTGACGGTCGCCGGCGTGCAGGCGAACTCGATGGTGAAGTTGCACTGGGAGAGAACCTGGGCAAGGCCGGTGCCCACCGTCACGGGCTTGCAGTTGGTGTTCACGGACCAGCCGTTCGCGCCCCACGTCAGCTGCTGGGCGCAAACGCCGTCGAGGCCGTGTCCGGAAAGGTCCTTCCACTTGGTCGCGTTCGCGTCGTGCGTGCCGTAGCCCGCGTTCTCGATGCCGTCATAGCATGCCGCAAGCCCCCACCGGACGTACGACTGCGCCGTCAGCTCGCCCTTCCGGCGGAACGTCGCCATGAGCACGACGGGATACGTGGCGCTCACCGTGACGGACGCGTCGTAGATCGTGCCGGACGAGATGGCCTCCACGTCGCCCGTCCATTTCGCGAACACATACCCTGCCGGCGGCGTTGCCGCGAACACGGTCGGCGTGCCGGCGTGCTGCGCCATCGTAACGGAGGCCGTCGCCGCCGGCGTGCCGCCGCCCACGGACACCGTGCCGCCGTCCGCCGCCTCGGCGGACATCGTGATCGTCAGGTCGCCGTTCGCGTCGAACGCATAGCCGCCCTCCAGCGTGAAGTCCCCAGCGTTCGCCCCGTTGTAGCGGATCGCGTCGACGGCCGCGTTCACCTTCGCCTCCGCCTCCGTCAGCGCGCGATTGTACAGACGGAAGGCGTTGTACGCGCCCCTGAAGGCCATGGACGCGCGGCTTGGCTCGCCGCCGATGACACAGGGGGCCGTTCCGCTCCCCGCGCCAAAGTTCGCGGACTTGGACTCGTGCGTCGTGCCGTTAATCCAAAGGTCCACGAAGCCCGGCGTCACCGAGTAGGAGGCCGAAATCCATTGGCCGCCCGCCACCGTGCAGGTCGTCAACCAGTCGTAGTTGTCGATGAGATTCTTGCCGAAACCGCCCGAAGCGGTATTGTTGCGATACAGGCGGAGCACGCCGTCGTTCCTCACGCTGTTGTTCTGCTCGATGTTGACGTCCGCCGGCTGCGCGCCGCCCTGGTACTGCCCGAAGAACACTTTGCGGGAGGTCTTGTCGATCGGCGTGCAGGCGAACTGGATGGTGAACGTGCCCGTGGCAAGGACAGGCGCGAAGGCCGTGCCAAGCGTGATCGGCCTGCCGTCCACGCCGTTCGTCCAGGCATTGTCCGTCCACCGGATGGTCGACGCCACGGTGCCGTCGTACCCGTTGCCGGTGAGGTCCTTCCAGACCGTCGCGGCGTTGTTGTGCACGCCCACGCCCGCGTTGTCGATGGCGTCGTAGGACGCCACCAACCCCCGCGTAACGTACGACTGCGACGTCAGCGCACCCGACGCCGTCCACGGCGACAAAACCAACGCCCCGACGATTCCCATCGCCGCCCAAGCCGCACGGTTTCTCATGTTACTCTCCTTTTCATTTCGTCAAATACCCCTACCGAAAAATCACCGTCAGGCCATCGGTGCGGTGGAGGCGAAGTGTCGCGCCGTCGGGGTCGACACGCCAGTGCGCCGCCTTCACGCCCGCCGACACCTCAAAGACATTCGAGGGAAGCGCCGCGCCGTCCTGCGCCGTCATGATCGCCATGCCGTCGGTCACTCCCTGCCCACGCAGGTCATCCGCGTCCGCGATATCAATCGTCACCGTCCCCGCCGGGAACGTCAGCTCCGCGTTGGACGCCACCGTGAGCGGCACGCCGCCCGCCACGTCCGCCGCACGGAGCGTCCAGGTGGAGGACGCCACGGACACGCTGCCGTTCGTGATCGTGGGCACGCCCGTCAGCGACGGCACCGTCACGGGCGTGTACGGCGTCACGTCGCCCACGTCGAACACCGTGCCCGGACCGAACGCGACCGCGCCGCCGAACGAAGGCCGGGGATAACCCGCCGGATCAACGTCGGCCTTCCCGGCCAGCGTAGGACGCAGGAAAGACCCGTCGCCCGGATCGAGGAACTTCACGTAGTTCGCGCTGTTCGTCACACAACGCCCCTGCCAGTCCACGCCGATGCCGAAGTTCGACACCCAGCCGAGGTCCGTGTTGGCCGACGGACCGACAGTCGCATTCCACGTGTTGCCAAGCCGGAGGAAGAACGTCTTCCACCCCGCCGTGAGCGTCACGGGCGGCCCCACGTAGAAACGGGCATAGCCGATTGTCGTATTGGACATCGCGTCTTTGTTGTCGTCCACCTGCACGACGCGCTTGCCGTCGATGACGAGGTAGGTGTAGCGCGCGAAACTGGACACGAAATTGCATGTCACCTCCTCGCCCTCTTCGCCAGGGATGCGGATATAGCCCGTGTAGTAACTTACCTGAAGGTGGGTCGCGGCACCATTCGCGCCGGTCGTCGACGGCCAACCACCCTGGTAGGCGTAGGCCGCGCCCTTCGGCTCCACCGCGCGGAACGGCACCGACGCAGGAATCGTCGTGCTTGCAGATCCGCTCGTCTTTCCCCAGCTGTAATACCAGTTGAGGCCTGTCGGCACGTCCGGCACGCGCGTACCGAAGCGGAGAGTGCCGCCCTGCACGTCGGTTGCGCCCAACACCTGGAACGGACCGTAGATCGTCAGCGCGTCCGAACCCGTCTTCGTGAGCGACTTGAGCGTGCCCGACACGAGCAGGGGCGATCCCGTCACGATGCAGCGGCCGTCCGCGACCACGTCCGGGAACTCGGCGATGCGGGCGTTGAACGCACCCAGCTCCGCGTTGCAGATGCGGATCGGCGGGCCGTTCGTCGGGATGGAGGCGAACGGCGTCATGTACGTGCTGCCGGCCTACGTGGTCTTCACCGCGTAAACGCCGCCCGTCACGGTGCCCTCCGCCACGCCGACCTTGCCTGTCACGGACACGCCACCCGCGAACGTGTTGTTCGGATTGGCGATCTGGATGTAGCCGCCGCCGTAGCCGGTGAATCCGCCGTCTCCCGAGACGAGGGAGGACAGATTGAACGTGCGCCGGAGGCCCATGAAATAAACGGATACGTCGCCGTCCACCGTCACGGGGCCGTTCCACTGGTTCACGGGGGACGCCATCGACCCCGGCGTATGCGTCCCGCCGGTTGCGATCTGGACGCTCGCCCCGTCCTTGATCCACAGCGTGCGATTCTGCAGGTTCTGGCAATTATTCAAATAAAGTTTCGTTCCCGGCTCAAGCGTCACGGAATATGTCGAGGAACCCTCGCCCGTGGTGCTCTCGAATCCGAAGCGTCCGCTTTCAACCTCAATGCTACCAGGGTTTTTGCAGGACAACGCCACGAACCGGAAAAGGATATTGTCATTCATCGCAACGGTGACGGTGTTGCTGTTGCAGTAAACCGTTCCGTAGCGGAATTCAAGCGTCTTGGTGCCGGTCACGCGGATGTCGCCGTCAAGCGTGATGCCGCCCCGCCCCGCGAAGTTGGAACAGTCGTTGTTTGTCTGGTGGATCGCACCGAGGTTATTGTATCCCGTCCCCTTCAGGTGAAATTTTTCACCGCCGTATGCGGGGGAGCCACCGTCGGCCGTCCAGCCCGTCCCCGCGCCGACCGTGCCCCAGATCGTGCCCCCGTCCACGTAGGTGATGCCGTTCGTCGTGCCGAACGACGTTGCGGCGATGGACTTGTACTGCCCTTCGAGAATGTAAATGTCGTTCGAGTAGTTCGCCATCACGGCACCGACGATGAGCGTGCCCTCGCCCTTCTTCGCGAGCGGATAGGCGGCGTTGTCCTCGTTCATCATCGCCGCCACGTCGTCCGCCGTAAGGGTGTGTTCCTCGTTCGCCGGCACGTCGATCACGTACTTGCCGTCGACCACGCCCATCGTCGGCGCGGCCAATGCGGCCGCCGACACGAAAACTCCGGCGATTCCCATCGCCGCCACAAGCACATTTGATTTCACCATCTCGCGTTTCTCCTTTGGCCACTGGCCGCCAATTTCATTGGCCGGATTATACCATAGTCTCATCCCCGCAGGCAATGCGAAATTTTGAAAATGACGCATCCGGGGCATCGTCCGTTTTGTGGTATAATGGGGCTCACGAAAACCATTACATCAACCGACTATCAAGCCATGAACACGCTCTTCATCTCAGGAGGCGGATGCAATTTCCGGCCACGGCGGCGTCATTTCCGCCGCAGGTGTGCATCTCACCATTCCTTTTTTCAGATGAAACGGGTACTGGCTTGCACGTTGATGCTTATTGCCGCAAATGTTTCCGCGTTTGATGCTGTATTGAATGACTGTTTTGCAGGTTGGACATCTGTATATAGTTACGACGGGAACACACAGTATTGCCTGGAAATTGATTTTCCGTATCGTAATGGGCAGTATATTTCAGATTGGAGCGATTTCTATCCTAAAACAAGAATCGAGTATTTACGCCCAGGGGTTCGCAGCATGAAATTAAAGGGCACGAGCGAAGTCGACAACCACATCGGCATAGGTTATTGCGAGACCATTTTCATTAAGGTAGAAAAGGGAACCGTCATTTCAAATGAAAGCTTCTATGATGGTCGGCAGTATTTTCAGCATGTCAATCCGTCATCCGTCCTTACCGACAACATCATATCCGATTATGACATCAGAATCGCCACCGGCACAACCCAACGAAAGACAATCTATCTTGCCTTCCTGACATGGAGCTATGCAACGTGGCAAAGCGCCCTCGGTTGGATTGCCCTCGAAGCCAATTCTTCGATTCCGAACGGCGACCTTAACGTTGTTGGGAGCGCCTTTACTACGCTTGAAGGCGCCATAACAGTAGGAGATGCCATTCCCGAGATAGGACCCGCAATTCCACCAGGCGTTGATCCCTCAGAAGATTACTCTGCGCTTCTTGAAGGAGGCATCAGACAGACCAATATCTATGTCGATGCGTCCGTCGCCGTAAGCGGCGATGGCTGCAGTTGGCAATCGCCTTTCAAATCCATACCAGGAAGGCGTCGATGCGGTTCGCCTCGATGGTACGATCGTCCATGTGAAACCAGGCATTTATGAGCCCGTGCTGGTCGACAACAACAAGTTCACGTTAAACAACCTGACGAATACATTTACGGTGGAATCGACCGATGGACCACTCGTGACGATCATCCAAGGAGGGGAATCCCGCGAAGCCCTAAGCAACGGATCAGAATCAGTAAAGGCGTGTTTCTGGTACAGTCCCAGAATCATGCTCGGCTATGAGTACTGGGAACTCTATGACACAATACGAGGCTTCACTATTTGTGGTGCATATTATGGGTGTAAATATGGTTGGGTTGAAAACTGCATCATTTCCAATTGTTACATCGGAGCCTATGCATCCACTGTCGAGAATAGCCTTTTCTTAGACAACATTCGCACAGGCGCCGACAGTGCATTCATTTATAATTGTATCTCCACGCGAAACGGCTACGGAAAGATTGGATCGTTCGCCTACAATTGCATCGTAGTAGGCAACCATGAGGCGAATGACTACATTCCCGGAAGCTTCAACTATTGTTGTACGACTCCGATGCCGTCAAGCGGAACGGGAAACATCACCAATGACCCATTGTTTGTCTGTGCTGAAAAAGGAGACTTTCGATTGCGAGCGGGATCACCCTGCATCGACGCAGGAACGAACGAGGTATGTCTGTCAGTGACCGATTTCGCGGGGAATCGCCGCATCCAGGGGGAAAACGTCGATATTGGTTGCTACGAATATGGTGCGGGAACAAACGGCACCACCGCGACCACGCCAGTTGCCGTGCCATACGAATGGCTGGAGCGCTACGCAACGGTGCCGCTTGATACCGCTGATGACTATGAAATGGCCGCGAAAGAGGGAAGCGGCAAAAGTGGGCGGGCTGGCACTCCTCTGCCACTCTGGCAGGAATTCGTACAGGGGACGGTCCCGACAAACGCCAATGACCATTTCCAGGCGTCCATCTCCATCGACGGAGGAATCGGCATATCCTTCACGCCATGCCTTCCCAATCGCCGTTACACGCTTTATGGGGCAACATCATTGACGGGTCCGTGGGCACGGACAGACAATTTCGAAGACAGCGACTTCATTTCAACAAACCGATTCTTCAAAGTCAGCGTTGAATTACCGTAGCCAATCGCGCGTTCTTCTTGTGTTGCTACATGAAACTGATGATCAGGCCGGCGCGGAAGACAAGCCTACTTCCTTTTCCCCCTCAGCGCGAGCCGGAGCAATTCCAGGAAGCGCGCGTCCTTGGTCCAGTAGACTTCAGGGTGGAACTGGAAGCCGAATATCGGCAGGCGCTCGTGCTCGATCGCCTCGACCACGCCGTCGTCCGCCTTCGCCGTCACGCGGAAGCCGGAGGCGATCTTCTGGCACCGCATGTAATGCGACGAATTGACCGTGAGCGCCCCCTCCCCGAACACCCCGACCATCAGCGATCCGCCACGGGAAACCGTCACCGGATGCTCAGCCCTCTCGCCGGTGCGCTCAAAGCGCTTGACGTCCTTGTGGACGAGCTTCCTGTCGTCCGGGACGGCCGCGAGCGTGCCGCCGAAATGCCGGTTGATCACCTGGCAGCCGTGGCAGATGCCGATGATCGGCATGCCCCTCTTCACCGCCAGCGCGATGACGCGTTCCTCGTAGGCGCAGCGGCGCGGGTAGTCCTGTCCTTTGATGCCCCCTCCGATCATCACGGCGTCGCAGTGCGAAAGGAACTGGTCCGCCGCCGCATCCTCCATCTCCGGCAGCACGACGGGCAGGCAGCCCGCCTTGAGGATCGCCTCGGCCATGTTTCTCCGCACCGACACGACCCCGTTCGTCTGGCAGTAATCCGCGATGGCGACAACCGGAAGCCGTTCGACGGCGGCGATCTCGACCGTCGGGGCACCCTGCGCCACCATGCCGACCAACGCCGCCGCAAATGCCACGAATGTTAGTTTTTTCATCGTTCTGCGACTCCTTCTCCCCCGGCGCGCACCGCTTATGCGGCGCGGGCAATCGTCACCTTCCTGCTTCTTTCGTGAATTTCGTGTGTTTCGTGGTTTAAGACACCTGCCCTACTTCAGCAAGATCATCGTGCCGATGATCGGGCCGAAGTTGTACGTGCCGGCGTCCTTCTGGAAGAGAGCCCACTTCGTCGGGCCCGTGTAGTTGTCCGGGATGCGTAGCGTCGGCGTGCCGTTCACTGCCGCCGCCGTGAACGCGATCCGTGATCCGCTCTTCGCGTAGGTCTCCAGGTTCTCCGGGTCCGTGATCGTGAACGTCGCGCCCGGCGCGAACGTCAGGTTGCCCGAGAACTTCGCGTGCTTCCCCGCGAACAGCTCCGCGCACGTGGCGCGCACCGCGTTCGTCACCGTGATGTCGCAGCCCGTCACCGAGCCTGCGCCCGTGAACGTGGAGAGGAAGGTCGGTCGGGTGGAGGCGAACTGCAGCGTTGCGCCCGACTCCACGCGCACGGGCGTGTTCGACGGCACGACGCCGGTCGTGCCGGCGTAGAGAGTTCCCGAGAGCCCGCATTCGTAGCGCGACAGGCGGTCGGGGCTTTCAAGATACGCCTTCGTGTCGTCCGAGTAGTCGCAGCCGCGCGAGGTGACGACGATGTGCGTGACCTTGTGCGCGGCATGGTCAAACTCCGCGTAGGCCGTCGCGCCGTAGCCCGTCGCGCTCTCGAACACGACGCGCGCGATGCCGTGGTAGTTGGTCGCGATGAAGCCAGCGTCCGTCGGCAGGGAGACAGTCTCCACGCCCTTGCCCGTCGGCGCCTCGAACGCCATCGGCATGTAGCTCGCGGCCAAGCCGGACGGCTGGCCGCCGGATTCGTTGGAGCTCTCGGACGTGTCGATCGTCATTCCCTTCCCCCAGATCGTGAAGTGGTCGGGATTCCGCGAGTAGAACGTCGCGGAATTCGCGCCGATCCCGCTCCATCCGTGCCCGAACACGGGCATGATGATACCGCCGTCCACGTTGACGCAGACCAGCGTCCCGGCGAGCGCGTTTTCGCGCCGGATCAGGCGCGTGGCCTTCAGCGTCGCGCCGTCCCGCAGGGTGAACGTGTTGGTGGAAAGGTGGCCGTTGCCGCCGAGGGACAGCGTCTCCGTGTCGAGCAGCGTGCCCTCGCCGGACACCGTGGCGTCGGAGATGCCGCCCCACGGGCTCATCGTAAAGCGCGCGGCCTGCCCCACGCCCGCGACGCGCGTGATGTTCGTGCCACCGCTCTGGTGGTATACGGCGGTTCCGGCGCGCCCCACGAACAGGGCGTCGCTCGGACCGAACTTGAACAGGCCGCCCGTCTGCCGGAATCCGCCGAAGCTGTTTGTGTTGGCGGCCACGTAGAACGAGTTGCTCACGTACGCCTCTCCGCCCGTCATCACCCAGTGGCCGATGCTGTTTTTGCTCTCGCCGTCGAACGTGTTGCCCCGCACGCCCAGGACGCCGCCCGTCTGGCGGAAGAGACCTTTTTGCGCGCCGTTGCCGATACGGATCCAGTTGATGTGCGTATGTCCGCCGGCGACCAGCACCTCCGACCACTCGTTGATGATAAAGCCGTTCCTGTATACGCGCGACGCCGTGCTCGTCATCGCCGTCAGGCCGCCACCCCAGTGATAGGTGTTGCGGGTCATGTCCACGTCGCCATTCAGGAACATGCGGCCAGTGCCTCTCCTGCAGTATGTCGTCCCCGTCGTCGAGCTTGTCCCCGCTTCGCCCGTGAACGGGCCGTCCAGATGCAGCACGTTGTTGTTGCTGACCTCGACCGTCACTTCGCCGCCGGCGACGGAACCTGCATGGTTCAGCAGGTAGACCGGTCCGGAAATGTGGTTGACGCTCGCGGCCGTGCCGGAGAAGGCATAGAGATACTGCCCGGGAAAGAACTTGAACGTCGAGGGGATGATCCCGCTCACGCCCCAGAGAAGATAGTTGCTCGAGTTCGTCGAGACGAACGTCGTGTCGGCCGAGCATTTCACGTTGCCCTGGAACGTGATGCGCCCCTTGTTCGCCTCGATCGTACCGCCGTTGCCGGTCACCGTGGCGTTGTTGATCATCCACTGGTCGCCCGACCGAGCGGAGTTATTCCAGATGCGCCGGAGCGTGTGGCCGTTGAGATTGATCTTGCCGCTGTTGCTGCCGTGGACCCCCCAGCGGTAGTCGCACTCGATCGTCGCGTCTGCCGCGAGGTTGACCACGCCCAGCAGGCTGTCGTCGTAACCAACGCCGTCGGGCGGAAGAAAACGGATCGCGCCCTTGTCGTCCACGCCGTCGCCCGAGATCGTGACCACATGCGTCGTGAAGCGGGCCAGGGTCTGGCTCGTCGAGTGCGGCGTCTTGAAGTAGAACGTGGCCCCGCTCTCCACGGTGACGGGCGTCTTCGCGCCCACCGCGCCGAGGTCCGTGATGGCGAGTGTGCCCTCCTCCACCAGCACCTCGCCGGCGAACGCCGTCGTGGCGGCTGTCAGCACCACCTCGCCCGCGCCGCGCTTCACGAGCCGCGCGTAGTTGCCGATCGCCGTGCTGTTCGTGTACGACTCGCCCGCGTCGGCCGTCACGACGAAGTCGGTGCCGTCGGGCTCCTTTCGCATGTGTTGGAGGACGTAGGACGTAAGACAGAGGACAAAAGACAAAGGGTAGTGGTTCCATCCTTTGTCTTCCGTCTTCTGTCCTCTGTCCTTTCCCAAACTTGAACATGACGGTATCATATCACACCCCGCCCTTTCCCCGCAAGCCGAAAAACGAACCTGCGGCTGCAACAAGTTGCGGCCGGCGGCTCGGCGGGACGCCTCGCCCCACCCCGGGATATCTGATGTGGAAACTCCTCGGGATCCAGGGTGGAAACCCCCAGGGGTTTCGGCCTACGCCCTCTCACGGTCGCCCTACGCCGACGCGCGTCATGTCGCCGCAACCGCAAGCTCCAAAGCGGCTGCCATTAGCTTTTTAAGGTTCATTTTCTTAACTCCCCTACTGCCCCTCCGCCCTCAGTCGGAAGAACCGCGACGGGGCGGCGGAGGCGGGGATGGCGTTCGTGCCGGAGGGATCGAGGGGGTAGGTGGCTGGGTTGTCTCCGGCGAGGGTGTCCGTGGCGAGGATCGAGAGGTCGAAGCCCTCGCCGTTCACGAGCGGCGGGGTGAGGACCACGGGGTTGCCGCTTGCGTCGAACGTGATCGAAAGAAGCGGCGGGTTCGTGAAGGCGCCGAAAGGCTTGTCGAAGGCGTAGCGGAAGACGTTGTGGACGCCGAGGTCGTCCGTCGCGTCCCACGCGCCCGTGACGCCGCTCGTGCTGGCCCAGGCGGCGTAGGCGAACACCACGCCGCACCACGGGCATGAGCTGCCATTGCCGCCGTGCGGGCAGACCTCGGCCTTCGCCCAGCCGCTTCGGCACGTGTCCTCCCGCTCCGCCGCCGAGACGGGTTCCGTTGCCGATGCGCTCGCGAAGACCCTCATGCCGTCGAGGACGAGGCTTCCCGCGTTGTTCTTTCCCCTGCCGTGGCCGATGGCCTGGGCGACTCCGCCCGCGACCGCCGTGACAGCGCCGCCATTGATCGTGATGCTACCACCGCTACCGAATATGCCCCCGCCGATGCCCGCGCCATACTGGCCGCCGGTGGCCGTGACCGTGCCGCCGTTGATCGTGAGGGTGCCACCGCTGCCGTTGCTGCCCCCGCCGATGCCCGCGCCATCCTGGCCGCCGGTGGCCGTGACCGTGCCGCCGTTGATCGTGAGGGTGCCACCGCTGCCGTAGTCGCCCCCGCCGATGCCCGCGCCATCGTGGCCGCCGGTGGCCGTGACCGTGCCGCCGTTGATCGTGAGGGTGCCACCGCTACCGAATACGCCCCCGCCGATGCCCGCGCCATGCTGGCCGCCGGTTACGGTAAGCTCTCCGCCGTTCACTGTAACGATGCCATTCTCCTCGTTTGAGTTCCCTCCGATGCCCGCGGCAGAGTCGCTGGCGCTGGTGACGACCAGTTTGCCTGCCGTCGCTGGGTCGGTGCTCTGGGCCCAGACGGTGAGACTGTTCGTGCCGGTCACGTGGAAGCCTTGGGCCGCCGTCAGCTCCACGCCGTCGCAAAGGATCAGGTTCACGTCGCCGACAACCTCAACACGCCCCCCGATTTGCGCTTTTCCCCGAACCACATGCCAGCCGGTCGCCAGTGTCGTATGGGTGGTGAAGTTCGAGTAATCCACGCAAAACTTGTCGGGAGAATCCGCATCCGTCGGATCCAGATAGGAGACGGGGCCGACACCCAATCCGCAGACCAGGCAGACGCCCTGCAAGTCATAGTCGGTATGCTTGCAGGGTACAAGCCTAGCCCATTCGCCGCGGCAGACGCTTTCGCGCTGTGCCGCCGCGACAGGCTCCGCGGCCGTTTCATTCGCGTAAACCCTGATGCCGCCGATGGCGAGACTCCCTGCGTTACCGTCGCCCAGCCCGTCGCCAATGGCCGCGCCGCCATTATCGTTCATGGCAACCAGTTCGCCGCTCTGGCCCGACTGCCACCAGATCGCCAAGCTGCTGCCGGCGGCGACCCGGATGCCCTGTCCGGCCGTAATCGTCGCGCCGTCCACGAGGATGAGGTTCACGTCGCCATCGACCACGAGGCGACGGTGCAGCGTCAAGTTCCCAGCGGGCGCGTACCAGCCGGAAGTGAGCATTTCCGTATCGTCGAAGACGGCGATGCAGTCCGTGCGTGTTTTTTCCGCCATGTCCGCCGGGTCGATGTAGGACACGGGCGGGCACAGACCGCATACGGGACAAGGGCCGGCGAGGGAAGCGTGGTCTCGCTGGCAGGGCGAGACCTTCGCCCACTTGCTCGAATGGCAGGCTGCGGCGCGCTCCGCGTAGTCCACCGGCTGCGCGCTGGCGAGGTGGCTCTCCCATTTGGACGCGACGACGCCCAGGTGCCCGGCGAAGTAAATCGCGCCGTCGGCGTCGTCCCCGCTGTCCTTGCCTCCGCCGATGGCCACGCCGTCCTCGCTGCCGGCTGTGACCGTGCCGCCGTAGAGAATGACCGTGCCGCCCTTGCCGCCGTCGGCAAAGCCCAAACCGGAAATGCCTCCGCCGCCGATGCCAGCCCCCGCGCCCTCGGAGACGGCCCGAACCGTGCCGCCGTAGATCTTCACCGTGCCGCCGTCGCCCGCATCGCCGTTGCCGGCGCTGCCGCCGCCACCGATGCCCGCGCCCGCGCCACTGGCGGTGGCCGTCACCGTACCGCCATGGATCGTCAGCGCGCCGCCCGGCTGGGCGCCGTTCCCGCCGATGGCCGCGTTGTCGTCCCTGCCGTTGGCAATCAGCGTCCCGCTGCCGCCGCCTTGGCACCAGACCGTCAGGCGGTTGGTGCCGGTCAGCTCGATGCCTCCGTAGGCGTAAAGGACACAGCCGTCGCCGAGGAGGAGATTCGCGTCTCCCTCGACCGCGATGCGGCCGGAGAGCGCCACGGAGGAGTTGACGACGTACCAGTCCGAGCGGAGCGTCGTGGTGTTTGCGGTGACGGGGATGCAGGCGGCCGTCTTCACGGAATGCGCCTCGTCCGCCGGGTCTGCGTAGGGATACTCCTTCAGGAACGCGCGAAGCATCGGGCCGGATTCGCCCATGTACCAGGCGTTCGTAAAATCGAGCCCCGCGAAATAGACGGGGGCCGTGAAGTACTGCGTCAGCAGGCCAACGACAGTGGAAACGGATGCGCCATTGCTCACGCCGACGCCGGGGGCTGCCATTTGGCCGTTATAGTAGCAATGGGAGACGGTGCATTTTTGGCCGTTCCCCGCGATGTTTCCCACGATGGCTCCAAAGTCGTGGTAGCTGGAGTCGCCCGGCCTGTAGCCAGCAAAGCAACAGGTCTTGACAAGGCTACCCTCATACATGACCCCCGCGATCCCGCCCACATGGTAGCCCCTGAGGGAGGCCGTGCTGTGGCAGTTGCGCACGACGCCAAAGTTCAAGCCTACAATGCCCCCGGAATAAGAGCTATTATCTTCTGAGGTGCCGGCGGTCACGCTACCGGAGAAAAAGCAGTTTTCAACGGTACCTAGATCGAGATCTCCCGCGATGCCGCCGACTTTGGCATTGCCTGCGGACGATTGGATGTTTCCGCCCACGACGCCGACATTCCGCACCGTGCCGAGAACATGGCCGAACAGCCCCGCAAATAGAGGGCTGGAACTGGCGCCGGTATTGTCCAAGCCGGCGATAGTGTGGCCCTGGCCGTCGAAGACGCCGGCGAAGCAATTGGGATCGTTTCCGATGGGCGTCCAGTCCGTGCCCGTGGCGGCGATGTCCGCCGTCAGCTTGCCGTTGGCACTGTGCTCGCCTCCGTTGACCGTTCTGGCGAACGCCTGGAGGTCGGCGTAGTCGTCGATCTTGTAGTACCCATCCGAGTCCTGGACGAGGTTGCCGTTCGCAGCCTGCGCGGACACGGCGAATCCAAAGACCGTCGCCGCGACTGCGGCATACGCCATAAAGGTCAATTTCTTCATTTTTCCGAACCTCCTGCAACTTGTACCAGTTTCACTCAATGGTATTGTAGCATAATCTGATGGGTTCATGCAAGATTGTGACTGTTTATCCGCAGTTCTGCTGGAGACGTTTCATGAGCAGCGATTCCGGATGCCGTCCATCTCGCCCTGCCGCAGTTCGCTGGCAAAGGTCCGCACGATCTCCATCGAACGCTCCATCCCAAGCCGCAACATCGTTCCCGACAAAGTCCGGTAGTTGGCGCGGTACGGTTCCGTTCCCGCCACCAACCCGCAAACCTCCAGCGCCATCAGGAGCGGCGAGACCTCTCTCTGCGAATGTGGCGGCGTACCCGCCTCTTCTCTAGGCTTCTTCGTTCTCATAGTCGATTTCCCTCTGGAGTTCCTCTTCCGTCATGGTTGCTCCTTCAGTTGAAACGGTCTGGACCGTCGGGGTTTTGAGCCTCATGGGTATGGGTTTTGAACCACATTTGTCGGGGTTCTGAACCTCACTTGTCGGGGTTTTGAGCCACAGGGACTTCCGCAGTGGGCAAGCGAGGCAAAGCAAGTGGGTCCATCTCGGGACGGCTGTGGCCGCACGGACTAATTGATCTTGTAGTAAATGGTGGAAACCTTTGCTTCCGGCTTGCTTTTGACGTAGACCAGCTCATAGGCTCCGAAGTCCCTCATGTCTTTCAGTGTGCGTTTGATGGACGAGCGGCTGACTCCAAGTTTCCGGGCAAGCTCTGAAAGCTGCGGCAAGACCATTCTGGTCGCAGGGTCCATGCGGCTTTTCAGGTCATCCATGATCATGTCGCCGA
>CACXPT010000138.1 GCA_902769585.1 uncultured bacterium | reverse complement strand
TGATGCGCGCGCAGCTGAACGAGGAGCCGGACGTGCTTGCTTCCGTGCTTGTGCCGTTGCTCGTCGGCGGCGCGGCCCAGTCGATCCAGGTCAAGCTCATGGGCGAGGACCTGGCCGTGCTGGACAAGGCGTGCCTTGCGGTCTCGCAGGACCTCAAGACGTCCGACATCGCGACGGACGTGGAGAACAACGTGCGGGCGGGGCGCCCCGAGCTGCGCATCCGGCCGAACCGCGCGGTGCTCAACGACCTAGGCATGACGCCCTATCATCTGGGACTCAACCTGCGCGCCTCGCTCGCAGGCCTCACGCCGGCGACGTTCTCGGCGGGCGAGCGGAGCTACGACATCCGCGTGCGCTACGACGAGGCCGACGGCGTGCGCCAGCTCGCCGAGCAGAACTTCCCGGGGCCGGAAGGGCGTCCGTTCACGCTGGGCGCCGTCGCCGAGGTGACGCGATCCGTCCAGCAGGTGCAGATCGTCCGCAGCGAGAAACGCCGCTCGACGATCGTGTACGCGAACAACGCGCCGGGACACGGCATGGGCGAAGTGATCGGCCGCGGGCTCGCGCGGGCGAAGGAGGAGCTTCCCCGCGGCTACACGGCGTCGCTCGGCGGACAGGCCGAGTACATGGACGAGGCGTTTGCGGAGTTCGGGCTCGTCACCGTCATCGCGATTGCGCTCACCTACCTGCTGCTGGCGGCGATCCTCGAGTCGTGGGCGATGCCGTTCGTCATCCTCTTCACGGTTCCGTTCAGCTACCTTGGTATTTTCGCGGCCGTCGTCGCCGCGCGCCAGACGCTTTCGATCTTCGGACTTCTGGCCGGCATTATGCTCGTCGGCGTCGTCGTCAACGCGGCGATCCTGATCATCGACGCCTGGCGACAGACCGGGGATGTCAAGGAGGCTGCGACGTCGAAGTTCCGTCCCGTCCTGATGAGCTGCGTCGCGGCGCTCGTCGGCATGTTGCCGATGGCGCTCGGCGGCGGGCTCGGCAGCGAACTGCGGCAGTCGATGGGCATAGGCTCCGTTGGCGGCATCCTTGTGTCGACGCTCGTCTCGCTCTACTTCATCCCGGCCCTCTGTGCCTGCCTGAAGCCGCGGAACCGTTGATGGCTTCTGCCTACGGAACTCTGTTGGTTCCTGGTTGGACGTTCTCGACGACGTGACCAGCGCGGCGGCAGATCATCGTGCGTTCGCCGCCGATCTCGGCATCGAATATGGTGGCATCGGCCTTGGAATCGTACCAGACGACAAGCTTCACCTCGTATTCTCCGTTCACGCATCGGAGTCCGCCAATCCTGAAGTTCTCCGCGCTGCACGCCGGGCCGAACTTCGTCGTCGGCACGTCGTCTGCGAACGACGCCTCGCGCTTCGCGGGATCGACGGTTAGGACGAGCGCCGGCCTGCCTCCCTCGGCGGCGAACTTGCGCACGAACTTCTCGCCAGCGGCGGCGCGATATGAGATGGGCGCGACAGGCGGCTTGATCTCGGGTACCCACTTTAGCCCGAGATGCCCGTCGGGATGATAGACGAGTTCGCGGAACACCAGCCATCCGCCCCAGCCGGCGAGGTGGCGCATCCAGCCGATGTAGAGCCGCCGGTCGCCTTTCCACGGCACTACCATCGGAACGCCCAGCCCGTCGTAGGCGATGTCAGGCTCGTGCGTCCAGTCGACGAAGGAGCCCGGCTTGCCGTCTGGGGAATACGCCATGTTCTTGAAACCCTGGAGAAGATAGCGATGGCCGTGCCAGTCGAAGAGCGATGGGCAGTCGCCGCGGAAGGGCAGCTTGCCGTCATGGAGCTTCCAGTTCACGAGGTCGTCTGACCGGAAGATTCCCTTGGTCCCGCCGTAGCTGGTGACGAGCTCGAACCCGCCGCCGGGTATGTTGTAGATGCTAGGGTTCTGCGCTTCGGTGATGATCTTCCCCGACTTGACGAAATGGATGCCGTCCGCCGACTCTGCGTACGTGCCGCCGATCGGATATAGCGGATCCTTCGTGATGCGGCTGGTGTGGAGCCCGTAGGAGAGGCAGAGCTTGCCGTCCTTGACGAAGGGCGTGCCGGTTCCTTCGGACGTCCACCACTCTTCGAGAGGGATTGCGAGGGGATGTTCCGTCCAGTGTACGAGATCGTCCGACGACAGATGCGCGTAGCAGTGTCCGCCCGCCCCCTGCTTCGACTTGTGGTGCCGCCTGTCGAAAAGGTAGAACACGTGCAGCCGGCCATCGTGCACGCCGGGCGAGACGTCGCCCACCCAGGCGTTGTGGTCTGGCGGAGTCCAGTACTGGATCGGCTTTTCAACAGGGCGCGAGAAGTTCGTCCAGCTCGGCGCGCCGGCGAGAACCGAGACTTCGGCGGACTTCACTCGGCTGGAAAGCGTCTTCGGGGCGGAGAGGTCCGCATCGACCGTCGGCGTGCGGAACATGTCGTCGTCGAGATGTCCTTCGACCTCGATCGTCAGGTGGCTTTTCGCGCAGAAGAACCGCACGTCGTGGACGCCGTCTCGCCGTTTCAGGAAGCCGAGCGGGATCCCCACGCGCAGGCCGTGCATCGTCGCCTCGACGACCGGGCACGAGCCGTCAGGCATGGGGAAGTTGAGGTAGTTGCCCAGATCCTTGTCGTACTTCTCCAGGCCTTTGGTCCTTCCCGCCATGCGGAACGCCAGGCGCAGGGGACCGGCCTCGTACAGCGGCTCGTCTGCCGCCACTCCGGAGATGTCGACCTTGCAGCGGACTGCGAAGTCGTCGGTCAGCGTAGCGCCTGACGAGGCGATGGCCGCGCAGGCGATGGCGAGAAGGACGGATATGCTGCGAGTCATGCGTCAGCCCAGAGTGTAGCCCTTGCGGTAGTCGTAGTGCAGGAACTCGTTCGCACTGGGACAGTTGGTGAACTTCTCGGCGACGGGATCCCACTCGAGGCGCTGGCCCAACTGGAGCGCGATGTTCGCGAGGTGGGCGAAGCAGGTGGAGCGGTGGCCCTCCTCCAGCGTGCAGAGAGGGGTGCCGCGGTCCTTGATGCGGTCGAGGAAGTCGCGAATCACGTTGTTCGTGCTGCTGGCGGCGGAACCGTCGTCGAGCAAGGCTTCCTTGTATTCGTACGTCTTGGGCTCGAACTTCGGCGTGGCGGGGTTGTTGAACTCGCGCCGCTTCACGGGCATGATTTCCCATCCGCTCTGTGAGGCGTAGATTGCGGCGTCTCCGCTCGACAGCTCGAGCTCGCGCTTGAAGATGGGCTTGGCAAGGCCGCCCTCGAACACGTTGAACTCCATGATCTTGCCCGAGGCGAACTCGTATGTGCAGATCATCGTGTCTGGGATCTCGGAGTCGGAGTCCGGCGTGAAGTACTTTGCGCCGACGGCCGTGACGGCGACGGGCGCGGTCTCGCCCATCATCCAGCGCATCGCGTCGAGGTAGTGGACGCCCCAGTTGCCTACCTGCGACGAGAAGTCCGTGTGCCAGCGGAAGAAGTAGGGGGCGGTGGTGTACTTGTAGGGCCGCCAGGCGCGCGGGCCGAGCCAGGCGTCCCAGTCGAAGCCCTTCGGCGGGTCGCAAGGCTCGCACTTGCCGAGTCCGTAGGGGAAGATGTTGCTAGAGCGCGCGGCGCGGCCCATGCGGAAGGTGCCGTACTTGCCGGAATCGATCTCCTTCTTGAGCAGCTGGTAGGGGACGCAGCCGCGGCGGTTGAGGCCCACGCAAACGACCTGCTTCGACGCCTTCTGGGCGTTCACCATCGCGCGGCCCTCCACGACTGTGGCGGTGAGGGGCTTCTCGCAGTAGACGTCCTTGCCGGCCTTGATGGCGTCTATGGTCATGATCGCGTGCCAGTGGTCGGGTGTGGCGATGTAGACGGCGTCGACGTTCTTGTCCTCAAGCAGCTTGCGGTAGTCCGTGTAGAGCTTGCAGCGGCCTGAGGCGACGTCGTCGAGGATGCGGCGCTCGTGCTGATGGAGCGAGCCATCCTTCTTCGTGAAGATCGGGAGTCGGCCCTTGAGGCCCCATTCGAGGAACTTGGGGTCGAAGTCCTTCTCGCTGCGCTTGAGGTAGGGGTCGTAGATGTCGCAGAGGGCCGTCACCTCCACATCGGGGAAGTTCATGAACAGGTGCATCACCTGCGTCCCGCGGTTGCCGACGCCGATGAAGCCCATGCGGATCTTCTGGCCGGAGGCCGCGCGCGTGATGGCGGGGAAGGCTACTGCTGCTCCGGCGATGCCGCCGGCCTTGATGAACGTGCGTCTTTTCATGGCTTGTTCCTTTTGTTGCTTTAAGGCGTTGGCGCGATTATACCATAACCAGTCGAATGGCGGAAGCGGGTTGTGGCGGCGGCCAGGTTATGCTAAACTTTCAGCGCCTGGCACTGATCGCCAGGCGCAACAAGGAACGAGGAAAGCGAAATGAGAGCCATGATTGTCGGATGCGCTGTGGCCGCTTTGGCGGCAGGATGCTGCAAGGAATGCGAAGTGGCGGCCAAGGCCGCGCGCAAGCCAGTGAGCGAGGTGAGGTTCGTCGAGATCGACCCCGGGCATTTCCATGCCGCGCTCGTGCTGAACCGTGCGTACGAGGGCGTGTCGAAGGACGTGCCGGTGTTCGCGCCGAAGGGGCCGGACGTGGAGGCGCACCAGAAGCTCGTCACCGCGTTCAACACGCGCGAGAAGGACCCCACCGCATGGAACGAGATCGTATACACGGGCGACGACTACCTCCAGAAGGCGCTCGCGCTGGGCGACAAGGGGTCGTCCGTAGTGGTGCTCGCCGGCAAGAACAACAAGAAGGCGGACTACTACCTGGCGGCGATCAAGGCCGGGTTCAACGTCCTCTCCGACAAGCCGATGGCCATCACGCCCGACGCGTTCAAGAAGCTGCAGGAGGCGGCGAAGATAGCCGACGAGAAGGGACTCTACTTCGCCGACATCATGACCGAGCGCAACGAGATCACCACGATCCTCCAGCGCGCGCTCGTGGCGGCGAAGGATCTCTACGGCGAGCAGGAGAAAGGCACGCCCGACGATCCGGCCGTCACGAAGGTGAGCGTCCACCACTTCTGCAAGCTCGTGAACGGCAAGCCGCTGCAGCGCCCCGGCTGGTACTACGACACGGACCAGCAGGGCGAGGCGATCGTGGACGTGACGACGCACCTGACGGACCTCGTGCAGTGGGAGACGTTCCCCGGCGAGACGCTGAAGTACTCCGACGTGAAGATGATCAAGGCCCGCTCGTGGCCCACGCCCATCTCGGCGGCGGACTATAAGACCTCCACCGGCCTCGACACGTGGCCTGACTTCCTGAAGAAGGACGTGGACAAGGACAACGTGCTGCAGTGCAAGGCGAACGGCGAGTTCACGTACGCGCTCAAGGGCGTGCACGCAAAGGTGAGCGTGGAGTGGCACTTCATCGCGCCCAAGGGCACGGGCGACACGCATTACTCGCTAATGCGCGGCACGAAGGCCGAGATCGTCATCCGAAGGCGGCGCTCGAGAAGGCGCTCGCCGCCGCCGTGGCGGAGTTCAACAAGACGTATCCCGGCGTGGAGTTCAAGGCCGAGGGCGACGGATGGACGATGGTCGTGCCGCAGAAGTACGAGATCGGCCACGAGGCGCACTTCAGCCAGGTGATGAACATGTACCTCGGCTGGATGAAGAAGGGCGAGCAGCCCGCCGACTACCTGCCGAACATGCTCGTGAAGTACTACACTCTCTCCGAGGCATGGAAGGCCAGCCGCTGACCGGAGGGGCGCGATGGTGCTTTCGAGGCTCGACTTCCTGAAGGGGGCGCTCTCGGCGCTCGGACTGGGGGTGCTGGGCGGCAGGCGCATCTTCGCGGCGCCGCCCGACTGGAAGCCGCCGGCGAACCCGAACCTGACGTTCGGCATCGTCAGCGACACGCACCTGCGCACGTCGCACACCGGCAAGGGTCCGGGCGCGAACTGGCCCGACAAGTACTTCGTCGCCGCGCTTACATACTTCCGCGAGCAGAACGTGGACGCGGTGATGCATTGCGGCGACCTGGCGCATCGCGGGCTGGTGCGGGAGCTGGAGTTCCACGCGCGGGCCTGGAACAAGGTGTTCCCCAAGAACCTCGCGCCGGACGGCCACGAGGTTGTGAAGCTCTTCGTGAACGGCAACCACGACGTGGAAGGTTCAAGATACGGCGACTTCGTCGCGAACATCTATCCCGACCCGGCCGAGCGCGCGAAGCGCGTGCTGGCCACCGACATGGCCGGCCATTGGCAGCGCATCTGGGGCGAGCCCTACGAGGAGGTGTGGCACAAGGAGGTGAAGGGGTACCACTTCTTCGGGCGGCACTACGGGGTGACCGAGACGAAGGTGATGGGTCTCGTGAAGGAGTACGCGAAGAAGGCCGGCATCGCGAAGGGGCCGAAGCCGTTCTTTCTCTGTTCGCACGTCAGGTCGCACGCGAAGCTGAACAGGGCTCTCAAGCCGTATCGCAACGCGCTGAACTTCTTCGGACACTGGCACAGGAGCGCGGCGAACTGGAACAACATCTACTTCTGGGGGACGCAGCCAACCATCCAGGTGCCGTCGTGCGAGCCGAGAGGAAGCGGGGCTCTGGGGAGAGACGCCTATATCGCCAAGGCGCCGCTCGAGGGCGTCGAGGCGGTGGGCAAGTGCCGCCAGGGTTATCTGGTGAAGGTGTACGACGACATGGTCGTCATCGCGCGGCGCGAGTTCGGCGAGGGCGGCAGCCTGGGACCGGACTGGATCATGCCGCTCGGCGCGTACGACCCGAATCCGCTCTCTAAGGACGAGCTGAAGAAGAAGATCGGCGAGCCGCAGTTCAAGGAAGGGGCGAAGCTCGCGGTGGGCGCGGCGAGCGTCGCGCCGGCGCCGGACAAGCCGCCGGAGGCGGTGGCGAAGGTCGATGTCCCGTTGGCGGACGGCAATCCCGAATCAAGGGTCTATGCCTACGACGTGGCGGTGGCTGGCGCGGAAGGGGAGCCGAAGCTCTTCAAGAGCGTGTATGCCGCTGGCTGCAACATGGGCATCGGCCACGAGCCGAACGGCGGGATGACGACGCTGAATATTCCAGTCCGGCAGCTTCCGAAAGGTGATAGCCTGACTTTTGCCGTGCGGCCGCTTTCTTCCCTCGGTACCGCCGGATGTCCGATATCCGCAGTCTGGCGGCGTGACGCGCTTCCTTCGGCGTGAACGTCAGAAAGGCTTCGCGTCGGCCATTGACGGCGGAGTTAGGTTCTGGTAAACTATCCGCCGTCCACCAAGCGGGCGTAGCTCAATGGCAGAGCGTCGGCCTTCCAAGCCGATGACGAGGGTTCGATTCCCTTCGCCCGCTCCATTTTTTTGTCTTGGCTGTGTCATTCTGCGTCCAAATATGCTATCCTACGTGCATGGACCAAACTATGCCATTTCTGAAGTACCTCAAGATTTTGGGAAGTTGGCGCGATGTCGCGGACGCGGCGCGCACCACGATCCGCATGCCCGAAGGGCAGAAGGAGCCTTCCTCGCGCTGGAAGAAGCGCATACTGCTTGCGGAGCATTCGCCGATACGAAAGCTGTTCGTGAGCTGGAAGTGGAGCGAACTCCCGTACTGGGTGAGCGTGCACTTCGTGCGCCACAAGTACGGCATCGAGCATTTCGTGAGCACCCAGCGCACGGACCGCACCGGCGAGGAGCGCGCGGTGAAGCGGCAGGACTCGCCGGTGGAGCACGAGTGCCTCGCTAACGCGGCGGAGGTGATGTTCATCAGCCGCCGTCGCCTCTGCTCGCAGGCGTCGCCCGAGACGCGCGCTGCGTGGAAGCTCGTGGTGGACGGGATCGCGAAGGTGGAGCCGGAGCTGGCCGCATGCTGCGTGCCGGACTGCGTCTACCGCGGCTTCTGCCCGGAGTTCAAGAGCTGCGGCTACGTGGACACGCCCGCGTACGCCGAGGCGGTGAAACGATATCGCACGGTCGAATGACAGGACAACATATGCAGATTCCAGAACAGGCTGTGGCCGCGTTTCCCAAGCGGCCGACGGATTCGCACAAGTATTCGGTGGGCGTCGTGACGGTCGTTGGCGGCTCTGCGCGCTACAACCACGCGCCGGTCATCGCCGGACTCGGCGCGCGCGTTGGCGGCGCTGGGCTCGTGCAGCTGGTGGTGCCGGATGCCTCGCGCATCGCCGCCGGGTCGCTCGTGCCAGAAGCCACTTTCGCGAAGCTCACGCCGGCATGCGTGCCGCCGCGCGCGGACGTGACGGCTGTCGGCATGGGCCTGGGCTCCACGCCGAACGCGGAAATGCTCGTCTCGCGTCTCCTCTCCGGAAACGCCGGACGCTTCATCCTCGACGCCGACGCTCTCACCGTCCTTGCGAACTGGTACGCGCAGAAGCCGAACGCGCTGTCTGTCGCCGACGGACAGACTCTCGTGCTCACTCCGCACGCCGGCGAGGCCGCACGCCTGCTCGCATGCCGCTCGGAGGACATCCAGATCGACCGGGTCGCGGCGATACGCCGCATTGTCGAGCGCTACCACGCGGTGGTCGTGCTCAAGGGTCCGCGTACCCTCGTGGCCGCACCGGGCAGCGACGAGGTCTTCACCTGCGAGGCGGGAAATCCGTTCATGGCGCTAGGCGGCATGGGCGACCTTCTGGCGGGCGTGCTGGCCGCACGCTGGGCATATCTGGCGAAGCAGGGGGTGCTGACGGACGAGCCGTCGCGCGCGTTCACGGCGGCTTGCGCCGCGGTGTGGCTGCACGCGACGGCATCAGACTCGATTGTACGCGCCGATCCTCCCGGCGATCCTTCGATTGTCGCCACGGCACAGGCTATCGCATCCATTCGCGTCATGATGGAAAGGTGATGGGACATGGTCGATTACGAAGCGTTGTGCAGCCATCTCGAGGCCGTCGACGGCCTGTTCGGACTCGTCTCTCAGCAGGCGTCGCCGACCGGTGGCATCATGCACGAGCGCTTCGGCGGCAGGCTGGCCTGCCTGTTCTCGCCAGAGCACGGCTGGTTCGGCCTGGCGGCGGCAGGCGAGAAGACTGGGCACGAGACGCACCCGTTCTGGAACATTCCGGTGCATTCGCTCTACGGCGAGACGCGCCGTCCCACGCCCGAGATGCTGGACGGCCTGTCGCGTCTGGTTGTCGACCTGCAGGACATCGGCGTGCGTTGCTACACATATCTGGCAACTCTCAAGCTCGTGATGGAGGCGGCAGCCGACGCACGCATTCCTGTGACGGTGCTCGATCGCCCGATTCCGCTTGGCGGGACAGTGGACGGCCCTCGCCTCATGGAAGGCTTCTCCTCGTTCGTGGCGCCGATCGACGTGCCGCTCTGCCATGGCATGACGCCTGGGGAGTGCGCCACGTTCATCGCCCGCGCGGAGGGCCTTGATCTTGACCTGACGGTGGTGCGCATGCGCGGCTGGTCCCATTCGGACCGTGCGCCGTGGCCGAACTTCGTGCCGCCGTCGCCCGCGCTCCGCAGCTGGGACTGTGCGGCGCTCTATCCTGCAACAGTTCTTTCGGAGGCTTTTCCGTCGGTCGACTGCGACCGATTCGGCGCGTTGGCGTTCCGCGTGATCGGCGCGCCGTGGCTCGACGCGAAGGGACTGCTGGCCGAGACGCGCAGCGCGCTTGCGGACTGCGGCATCGGCGCGCGGACGATCAGATACCGCCCGAGCGGCGGTTCGTGCTCGGGCCAAGCGCTGGACGGCGTGTTCCTGACGCTGGAGAACGAGTCCACCTATCTTCCTGCGACCGCAGGGGCGCGGCTCTTCGCTGCCATCTCAAGGCGGCACCCTGGCGAGTTGGCGAACGGCTCGCGTCCGGAATGGATCGACAAGCTAACTGGCTCCTCAGAGTTGAGAGAGGCGCTGGATAATCCAGACGCGCTCGATGCGTTGTTGGCAGGATGGCGCGAGGATAGTGCCTCCTATTCGGAACGCGGGCGTGTGGCGCTGTATCCTCAGGAGGTTGGAGACTGACATGATTTTGCCGTGCCAGGCGTGACCGCACGGAAGCGGTCAGTCGCTGGCAAGGCGATTAAAAAACAACACAGAAACAAGAAAGGTAACAACAATGAAAATCAGCATGCGAATTGTAGGCGTCTCTGCCATAGCTCTCGCGCTCTGCGGCTGCGGTGGCAGCGAGAAAGTAGCCGCCGGGTATTCTCCGAAAGTCGCGGATGGCGCTGCTCTCGCGATAGGGTTCAACCAGCAGCAAATCACCGCTGTGCAAGAGCGCCTGCTAGGCGAGAAGGCGAAGGAGGTCTCGTCCTCGCTGATGAAGAGCGTTCCTGAGGAGCTTGCGGACGTGATCAAGAAGGCGGGCCTTGAAGATGCGAAGGTGCGTTGGGGGGTGGTGTCCGTTGGCGAGCCTAAGATGACGAAGGAAATGGATCTTGACGGGGTGCCGGAAGTCATGGTTGCCGTCTCCCTCGACATTGACATCGAGAAGGCGGTCGCGGCATTCCGCGAGCAGCTCAAGAAAGAGGATGGCGAGGAGATTAAGGAGACCGCGGTCGCTGGCGTGAAGGCGTGGGTTGTCTCCGACAAGGATCTCGAGAAGCAGAAGGTGTCTCCGAGCTTCACTGCGCTTGACGGCAAGCTGTTCCTTGGCGCATCTACGACAGCCTCTCTTGAGAAGCTTGTGCTCCTTTACCGTGACGGCAAGGGCCAGAGCGCCGCATTCTCCAGCTTCGCCCTCCCGGCCGATTCGCTGGTGCGGCTCGTCGTCACCGACATCGGTGCCCGCGTGAAGAAGGCGATTCCCGACACGGAAGAGACGCTGAAGATTGTTTCGCAGTTCGTTCCCAACGGCGACAAGATGGTTCTCGCTCTGGGTACGTTGGACTTTTCGGCAACATCCGCCAAGGACGGCGGTGTCGCGCTCAAGCTTGCGCTCAAGACCGGCTCCGAGAAGGATGCCGATCAGCTGCGCACGCTCGCCAAGACTGGTCTGATGCCGATTACTGCACAGATGAAGGAGGCGGCAAAGGAGGATGCTGACTCCAAGGTTTATGCCGAACTGCTCGAAGCTCTGAAGATTGCTGGCGCAGATGGCATCTTCGAGGCCAACATTACTGTCCCGGAGGCATTGCTCAAGTCTCTTGCGGAAAAGCAGCTGAAGGAACTTGGCGACAAGTGACGCCAACTGCAGATGGCTGGCGCCTGGTGCCCGACTGTGGGTGCCAGGCGTCTGTCTTTAGCGGCGGCAGCTGAGGATCCTGCCGTCCTTCACGACGATGTGCGAGTGGGCGTACGCGTCGATGTCTGGCTCGTGGGTGACGACGATGAGCGTCTTGCCCTGCGCGTATAGCTCCTCGAACAGCTGCATGATCTGCACGGACGTCTTGGAGTCCAGGTTGCCTGTCGGCTCGTCGGCCAGCAGCACGGCAGGGTTGTTGGCGAGCGCGCGGGCGACGGCAACGCGCTGGCGCTGGCCGCCGGATAGCTCGGCTGGCAGGTGCGTCAGGCGATGCTCCATCTCCACGCGCTCGGCAAGCTCCTTCGCTCGGCGCGTCCGCTCGTCTGGCGGCACCCCGAGATAGAACATCGGCATCTCGATGTTCTCCAGCACCGTTAGCTGGGGGACGAGGTGGAAGCTCTGGAACACGAAGCCGAGGTTCTTCAGGCGATGGTCGGAGAGTTCGTTGTCCTCCATGCGCGCCACGTCCACGCCGTTGAGCCAATATGAGCCGGCTGTGGGGCGGTCGAGGCAGCCGAGGATGTTGAGGAGCGTGCTCTTGCCGGAGCCGGACGGACCCATGATGGCCCAGTACTCGCCACGGTTGATCGAGAACGAGACGCCGTCGAGCGCCTTGACGGTCTCGCCGCCGACGGTGTAGTGGCGGCAGACGTTGTCGAGACGGACGACTTCCTGATTGTCGGTTTCGCTGGACATTGCTTTTCCTGTCGGGAAGATTGTAGCATATTCTGGTCGGTCTTGCGCGCCGCGGGGATTTTTGGCATCATATTGGCAAACCTTGAGAACACATGCAAAGGACAAGAAAATGAAGAGAATCGTTTTTGGAGCAGCATGCCTGGTGGCGTGCGTGGCGGTCGGGGCGATGCGTCCGACGCCGGAGTATCTGAAGAGCGCGGTCGTGTACCAGATGGTCCTGCGCAACTTCACGCGCGACGGCAACTTCAAGGCCGCCACTGAGATGCTGGAGCATGTGCGGTCGGCGGGCGTGGACGTGGTGTACCTCTGCCCGTTCGTGGAGATGGACTGCGACATGGACGAGTCGGGCTGGAGCGCGCGCCAGAAGAAGAGCGCCTACCACACGCCGAAGAACCCCTACCGCATCTCGAACTACGACAAGATCGACCCCGAGTACGGGCATGACGCCGACTTCAAGGCGTTCAACGACAAGGCGCACGCGCTCGGCATGAAGGTCTACATGGATCTCGTCTACCTCCATTGCGGGCCGAACAACGTGATGAAGGACATGTTCCCCGACGCCTTCCAGAAGAACCCGGACGGCACGGTGCGCACGACGAAATGGCATTTCCCGTACGTCAACTTCGAGTCGAAGGGCGTGCGCAAGTACCTGATCGACTCGATGCTCCACTGGATGAGCCTCGGCTGCGACGGCTTCCGCTGCGACGTGGGCGACGCCGTGCCGATCGACTTCTGGGTGGAGGCCGTGACCGCCTGCCAGAAGGTGAACCCGGAGCTCGTGATGATCAACGAGGGCCGCAATCCCGAATGGCTGGAGAAGGCGTTTGACGCATGCTACGGCTGGCCGTGGAGCTTCTCGATCCGCAACTTCCTCACGCCGTCCCTGCCCGGACAAGTGAACGCGAAGCACAAGACGCTCGATCAGAAGATGGCGGGTGTGCGCGACTACGAGGCGAAGATCCCCGAGGGCGCGCTGATGTTCGTGTTCATGGACAACCACGACACGGCGGCGGACGACTGGGAGGACCGCTTCGACCGCGTCCATCCCGTGGAGGCCGGCAACGCGGCGTTCGTGCTCACGTTCCTGCGCCGCGGCCTCCCGCTCATCTTCAACGGCAACGAGATCGCCGATAACTCGCTCAACACGTTCTTCGCACCTGTCGAAGACATCGCGCGTGCGCGCAAGACGGTGGACTGGGCACGTGCGCTTCAGCCGGCCGGACAGAAGCGCCTCGCGCTCATCCGCACGCTCGCGAAGATGCGCCACGAGCAGGCGATCTTCGCCAACGGCTCGCAGGAGTGGGTGGTTGACGGCGAGAAGCAGGGAGTCGTCGCGTTCGTGCGCCGCGCCGGCGGCAAGGCCGTATTCGTGGCTGCGAACCTTACTGACAAGGCCGCGTCTTTCTCGGTGAAAGGCCTGTTGCCGAAATCGGACAAGCCGCTGCTCGCCGAGAACGGTAAGGTCTCGACAGACGGTGCCGTCAGCCTCGGTCCTTGGGGATTCGTCGTTGTGGACGTAAAGTAGGCGAATCGCGGACATTGCGCTGGTGAAAGTTTCATTGCAAATAAATTGGGACGTGTTGTCCTAACGAAATATGGTATAATCGCGTGCATCAGGAGACAGGCATGAAATACATCACTTATGTCGGCAGTTATACGGACGCGACCCACAAGTCGGGCATCCACATCGTCGAATCCGACTCGGAGACGGGCGACTTCCGCGTGCTGGGCGTGGTCGACACGCTCGAAAGCCCAACGTACATGGCGCTCACCAGGGACGGCACTCGCCTCTACACCGTGCTCGGGCAGCAGTCCTTCGGGCCGAACGGGCGGCAGGGCGGCCTGGCGTCGTTTGCCGTGAGGGGAGAGAGGCTCGATTTCATCAACGCGATCCCCACGGGCTGGACGATTCCATGCCACGTGTCGCTAGACCCGTCCGAGCGGACGCTCGTCTATGCCGAATACTCCTGCGGCACCGCTGGCTACGCGAACCTCGCGCCAGACAGGTCGATCGACACCGCCTTCGCGGGCGCGCCCGGCGAGATCAATCCGCGCTTCCAGGTGCAGCACGTCGGCGACGGCCCAAACAAGCCGCGCCAGGACAAGGCGCATGCGCACTGCTCCATCGTGACGCCCGACGGCAAGTTCCAGCTCGTGGTGGATCTCACGCTCGACCAGATCAAGGCGTACGACTTCAAGAACCGCGACCGCGGCATGAAGGAGGTGCCGACCGCGACGATAGACACGCGCAGCTTCGCGCCGGGCGCCGGGCCGCGCCACATCGTGTTCCACCCGAACGGCAAGTTCGCGTTCGTGATCTTCGAGCTTGGGAACCTCGTGGCGAGCTTCCGCTACACGGGGCGCAACTTCGTCCACGTCGACACCCGCCCGCTCCTTGAGGGCGACGCGATGAAGGCGTGCAAGGCGGCGGCGGTGAAGGTGTCAGAGGACGGCACTCAGCTCTTCTGCTCCAACCGCGACATCAGTAGGTCGGGCTACGACTCGATCACCGTGTTCAACGTCGATCCGTCCACAGGCAAGATGGAGTTCCTCAACAACGCCAAGGTGGGCGGCGCATACCCGCGCGACTTCGAGTTCATGCCGGGCGGCAAGTTCTGCCTCGTCGGCTTGAAGGAGGACTGGCGCATCGCGAGCTTCGCGTACGACAAGGCGAAGGGCACCTTCACGCAGGTGGCGAAGATGGAGGGGATCTACAGGCCGCTGTTTTTCAAGTTTAAGGTTTAGTTGGTAGATGGTAGTTGGTAGATGGTAGAGGGTAGATGGTAGTTGCTTGCCTGTCGCCCGCGCTTCGCACGGGAATGTCAATGTGGAAATGTTGCCAGTTTCAATGTTGCCAATTGCCAATGGGAATTGAACATTGGGAATGGCAACATTGGATATTGGCAACATTCGGTCAAGTTACAGGCAAGTTGGTGGAAGGTAGTTTTACAGGAACTTAATCAAGAGAGAGGTTTGACATGAAGTTGACAAGGATTGCGATGATTGCGGCTGCGGCGATGTTCGCGGCTGATGTGAATGCCTTCGACTGGCCGGCGGCTGGCGGCACGGCCACCATCCCCGCCGGCGAGACTGTGACGGTGACGGGCAACGACGTGACGACTGCCGCCGCCTGCGGCGCGATCGTGATCGAAGCTGGCGCCACGCTGAAGTTCTCCAACATCACCGCCAACGCGACGTTCGCCGGCTCCATTTCCGGCTCCGGCACGTTCAGCGCAGAGAACGCGAACGACAAGACCTACCGTCTCACCTTCACGGGCGACCTCTCCACATTCACGGGCAATTTCGACTTCAAGTACGTGTACTCGACATTCAACACGGCATTGAGCGGTTCGGCGCCAATAAAGATCGTGGCTGCGAACATTGCAAGTACCTACCCGTACTTTACGGGCGGGCATACCTACAACAACCCGTTGGATGTGAGCGTGGGCGCGAACTACGGATTGCAGGTCAATTCCAACTCGGTGATTGCTGGTGCCGTGACGTGTCGCGGAGGACGTCTTCACGGCGGCGCGAGCGGTAGCAATGTCGGTGGTCGCTTCACGGGGGTGTTCAAGGCTTCGAGTACCATATACCCTGTCGGCGGGATCAGTTTCGAGGGCGGTATCCTGCCGAACGGATCGGCGGGAACGGGCAGTCTGTATGCGGACAACGGCACCATGCACATCAAATCGCAAGTCGGCGCCATCAGCCAGATTCGTCCAATCAATGCAAACGGTAAGGTCATCTTCTGGGGAGCGAATCTTCTTGATGATTCCGTCACGGTCGCCATGGGACAGACATACGGCTCTACACACAGGTCGGGCACCTACGACCTCAACGGCTACAGCCAGCGCGCGAAGACGCTTTCGCTGATCGACGAGGCAAACATGATTCCGGAAACCACTATCATTACGAGCGCAAACCCTGCCACACTGACGCTCGTGAACCAGTCGGCAACCGTGAACTACAAGGGACAGCTGAAGGGGGCGGCGTCGCTTGACTTTTCGAGTTCTTCCGCGAAGACGCTCACCCTCAACGGCACGGCCAACAACACGACCGGTTCGCTTACCGTGCGTTCCGGCACGCTCGCGCTCGGTGCGTCGGCGAAGTTTCTGAAACTTTCCAGTCTCGCGGTGACGAACACCGGCACGCTGTCCGTCAGCACGGAGAATGTCAATCCCAACGTGGAAATGAACATCTTCGGATCGGGTGTCGTCAACGTGGCGGCGGGCACCACGCTGCAGGTATCGCATGCGAAGCTGGACGGTGTCTACATTCCGTCCGGTGACTACATGCAGGGTTCGGAGGTGTTCGGCAACCATCTTGCGGGCGGCGGCACGCTACGCGTCCTCAACGACGCGCCCGTGGTGGCGGGCGACACGTACGTGTGGACTGGCGCGGCGGGCGACGGCCTGCTCACGACGGACGGCAACTGGGAAGGCGGCTCGGCGCCAGACCTCACGGATGGTACGGCGAAGTTGTTCTTCTCGGCGGGCACGGCTTCTGCGACGGTGAGCGGCACGGCATATGTGTACGGCATCACCTTCTGCACGAACGCGGCGTTTACGCTCACGGGTACGGACGCGAACGCGAAGGTCGTCGTGGGCGAGGGAGGTTTCCTCTTCACGAACACCGCGGCCGCGAGCATCACGCACGTCCTCGACGTGCCGGTGGAGGTGGGGACGTTGCCGCAGACGTGGCGCGTTGCCGCGAACACGCAGCTTTCGCTCACGGCGCCGCTGGCCGGCCGGACGTCGTACGTGCCGCTGACGATCGACTGCGGCGGGCGCGTGCAGTTTCGGGCGGACAATTCGGATCTTCTCACGCCGCTCGTGCTGACGAACGTCACCACGGCCACGCAGCCTTACATCTACAACATGAAGGGGCTCGGCGCGAAGAGCCGCTTCACGACGGTCTGGGGCGGGCAGCCACGCTTCATTACCGACAGCCCGGCTGGTGGAAGTCTCACGAACGAGACGCCCCTGCGTCTCCACAGCAACCTCACGAACCAGGATGGCGCCTACATCAACAGCGCGAATACGGCGCTCCTCTACCTGGCCGGCCCCGTGTCGTTCAACGGCTCCGGTCTCACCCAGTCCGAAATCTACTTCAAGGGAAACGTCCATTTCGCTGGCGGCATCACGAACGAGACGAACCATAGTCTCTGCTTCCGCATGGCAGGCGGCAACAACTGGATCGAGGGGAAGCCCATGCGTCTCACGAAGCAGTTCGAGCAAGACTACGGCTCTGTGCTGAACATCGCCGTCTCGAACAACTACTGGGAGCAGCTGCATCCGATGAAGGCAACGATCCGTTGCCACTGCGATTACGCCCTAGCCGTGGGGCGTCCGATCTATTTCGGCACGGTCAATAGCGTATTCTATACTACGCCTATGGCAGCAATCGATCTTAACGGGTACAACCAGAGCGTGTCGCGCATCTATTCGGCCTGGACCGGCTACGAAACAGTTGGTGGACATAACTGGGCGGCAACGTATGGCCTCGTGACGAGCGCGACGCCGGCCACGCTGGAGATTACGGGGACGGAAACCACGGTGTTCCCAGTGAAGTTCGAAGGCGCGGCGGGGCTGCACATGAACGGCACGGGATCGTTCACGATCACGAACAAGCTTTCCAACACGACGGGCGAGCTGAAGGTGTCGAAGGGCACGTTGCGGTTCGCGCGGGATGCCGGCTGGACGGCCGTGACAAACATTGTCCTCGCGGGCGGTACGTTGGCGGTCGACGCGGGCGCGGGCGCGAAGGCGTTCGGCAGCGCGCAGAACAAGAGCGACGCGCTCCTGACGGTCGTCTCGGCGAACTCGCCGACGCTCTCCATCGCTGCCGGCGAGCAGGCCACCGTGAACATGCTCGCCATCGTGGATGAAGACGGCAAGATCCACGAAAAGAATCCTGGCATCTATGGCGGTCCAGCCGCCGGCCTTTCCGCGAACCAGACGCTGAGCTGGATCTCCGGTTCAGGCACGCTCTTCGTGCGCCGCAGCGCCTTGAACGGCACCATGCTCATTGTGCGTTGACGGGCATAAGGCTTGCGGGAAGCCGCTTTAATGTGATATTATACCCTCATCGCAATCTCGAACTAGGCGCGTACGCCGGACAATGAGGGAACGACAAATGAATCTAAAAACAATCTGCACGCTCGTGACGGGCATGTCCGTCGCTGCCGCATCCGCCATCTCCATCACCGCGAACACCACGGTGACCGAGGCCAACGTGGCCGACTACGTGTCCGCCGACATCGACATCGCCGCCGGCGCCACGCTCACGTTCTCCGGCCTCACCACGCCGCGCACGTTCACCGGCACGCTCACGGGCGGCGGCAACTTCGCCGTCGTGAGCCCCGCGACAACCGCAGTGAAGATGACGCTAAACGGCGACGCCACCGGCTTCACCGGGCAGTTCTGCTTCACGAACCACGCCGTGAACGTCTCCTCGCCTGCCGCCGTCGGCGACGTGGCGCGCATCAACCTCAAGGTGCCGCAGGCGAGTTCCTCCGGTAACGATGCGTACCAGTGCAAGTTCAATCCCGAGAACGCCACGTACCGCAACTTCATCGACGCGAGCGTGGGCGCGAACAACGGCGTGATGCCCGCGGCCGGCGTGACGTTCGCCGGGCCGATTTTCTGGCGTGGCGGTCGCCTCTACGGAAATGCCATCGTGACAGGCCCGATCACGAACAACGCCACCACGATGTACTGCCAGGGCGGCATGAAACTGCGCGGCGGCGTCACGTCCACAAAGAATGGCGGAACGCTCCAGGCGGACGGCGGGAACCTCTACATCGAAAGCAACGTGGAGAAGGTCTACGGCGTCCATACGATCGGCAATACGATATTCTTCGGCAAGGAGAATGCGCTTGCCGAGTCGCTCTACATGCCGAGTCGCTCTACATCTATTTCGGCGTGAGTTACCGTCACTTCGGCAAGGTCGACCTCCAGGGGTGGAACCAGCGTTGCGGACGAATAATCGCCACCACCGACCTCGCGAACGAGGCGGCCACCTACGTCACTTCCGCGGACCCGGCCACGCTTTCGATCCTGAACCAGAGCGATAACGTCACGTGGTACGGGAACCTCAACGGCAAGGCGTCGCTCTCGTACGCGTCGGCGTCCGGCAAGCGGTTCACCTACAACGGACGCTCCGGGACCTCGACGGGCTCCATCACGGTGAACAGCGGCTATTTCCGCTTCGAGACGAACGCCGTGCACAAGGGACTCTCGAAGCTCGTCGCGAAGGGCACGGGCACGTTCGAGTTTCCGGCGAACACGTCCGGCGGCAACGTCGCCTTCGCCTCCATCAACCCGAGCGGCGTGTCCGTGGCGTTCGAGGACACCGGCAAGATCGACATTGGCTCTGGCGCGGTCCTGGACGTGAGCACCGCCACCGTCGACGGCGAGTATGTGGAAGGGGGCACATACACGAGGAACGACGGCACGTCGATTGGCGAGCACATCTCCGGCGGCGGCACGTTGCGCGTCCTCAACGGCGCGCCCGTCGTGGCGGGCGATACGTACGTGTGGACGGGCGCGGCGGGCGACGGCCTTCTCACGACGGACGGCAACTGGGAAGGCGGCACGGCGCCCGACCTCACGGATGGTACGGCGAAGCTGTTCTTCTCGGCGGGCACCTCTTCTGCGACGGTGAGCGGCACGGCGCACGTGTACGGCATCACGTTCTGCACGAACGCGGCGTTCACGCTCACGGGCGCGGACGCGAACGCGAAGGTCGTCGTGGGCGAGGGTGGCTTCCTCTTCACGAACACGGCGTCCGCGAGCGTCACGAACGTCCTCGACGTGCCGGTGGAGCTGGGGACGCTCCCGCAGACATGGCGCGTTGCCGCGAACACGCAGCTTTCGCTTACCGCGCCGCTGACCGGCCGGACGTCGTATGCGCCGCTGACGATCGACTGCGGCGGGCGCGTCTACTTTCACGCGGACAACTCGGATCTTCTCACGCCGCTTGTGCTGACTAATGTCACAACGGCCACGCAGCCGTATATCTACAACATGAAGGGGCTCGGCGCAAAGAGCCGTTTCACGACGGTGTGGGGCGGGCAGCCGCGCTTCATCACGGACGCCCCGCAGGGCGGCAGCCTCACGAACGAGACGCCCCTGCGTCTCCGCAGCGGTGCCTTACCCAGTCGGAGATTTATTTCCACGGGAACGTGCACTTCACGGGCGGCATCACGAACGAGACAGGCGGGATGCTGTGCTTCCGCATGCATAGCGCGAACGAATGGATCGAAGGCAAGGGCATGCATCTGTCCAAAGAGTTTGACATCGACTACGGCGGTGCCTTGAACATTTCGGCACCCTCGAACGATTGGGCTGCGCTAAGGGCGGGACGGGCGTCTATCTCGCCAACACGTCCAAGCTGAGCCTCAACGGCTACGACCAGAGCATCGGGCGGTTCTACATGGGGTGGACGCCGGCTGATTATCCCAGCAACTACACGACCGTCGACAGTTCGACGCCGGCTATGCTGGAGATCGCGAGCACGGCGACCCATAACGACATCGTCCAGGTTCGCTTCACGGGCGTGGCAGGGTTGCGTTTCGACGCCCCCGGGTCCATCACGTTCACGAACCAGACGTCTTCGACGTTGGGTACGCTGGAGGTCGCGCACGGCACGGTGCGGTTTGCGAAGGATTCTGGCTGGACGGCCGTGACGAACGTCGTCCTCGCGGGCGGTACGTTGGCGGTCGGCGCGGGCGCGGGCGCGAAGGTGTTCGGCAGTGCGCAGAACAAGAGTGACGCGATCCTGACGGTCGTCTCGACGAACTCGCCCACGCTCTCCATCGCCGCAGGCGAGCAGGCCACCGTGAGCATGCTCTCCATCGTGGAGGCAGACGGCAGTATTCATGAGAAGAATCCGGGCGTTTACGGTGGTCCGGCCGCCGGCCTTTCCGCGAACAATACGCTGAGCTGGATATCTGGTTCCGGCACGCTTAGGGTTCTCCGCAGCGCCTTGAACGGCACCATGCTCATTGTGCGTTGACGGACGGTGAGAGATCGAGGCAACGGTAATCATCAAGGAGCAAGAGAGATGGCGAAAATGAAATTTTTCAGGTTGGCCATGATGTCGGCAGCGGTCGTGCTTATGGTGAACGGATTGTGGGCGGATGAGGTGCCAGAACCGATTGCGGATGCAGGCGGGGGCGTATCGATGGCCGTAAAGGCGATGTTGTGCCTGCTGCCAGTGGTTGGCGCGTGGTGTCTCTACCGCGTGATGCGTCGGCGCACGTGAGATGCTGCCGATCCTGACCATGACCCATCCTCTGGTGGACGCATGCTCTATGAGCGTGCTGGCGGCAGGAGGCATGTCGTGGTCGCGCATCCTCGTCTACAACGCGGTTGCGTTCGCGTTACAGCTTCCGCTGGGCATTGTTCTTGACATGCGGCCTGGGCTTGTGCGCGGGGGATTTGTCGCGGGGACGAGTCTCGTGTGCGCCGCGACGCTGGCGGCGGCGTTTGGCGCTAACGGGTGGGGCGTTCTTGTCGTAGTCTGTCTCGGCAACGCCATCTTCCATTTGACGGCAGGCAAGCACGTGCTGGAGGCGCATGGCGGGAGGAGCGGTCCGATAGGGCTTTTCATCTCCACCGGCGCGCTGGGCCTCCTTGCGGGCAAGTTGGGGGTTGAGCATGCGGCGTCGGTGTGCTTGCCGACGTTTGCGGCGCTGCTGGCGACGTGCGTTGTCATAGCGGGAGGGACGCGCTCCCGCGCGTCCGTAACGGGCGAGACGCCCGTTGTCCCAGTGGGAGGGACGCGCTCCTGCGCGTCCGCAACGGGCGAGACGCCCGTTGTCCCAGTGATGATCCTTGCTGGTCTCTTTGTGCTTGTCGCGTGGCGGAGCTG
>CACXPT010000137.1 GCA_902769585.1 uncultured bacterium | reverse complement strand
CGCGTTCATCTGTCCGTTCACCGCCGGCGGCCATCCCCAGCGCGCGGAGATCACGGTGGACCAGCTGTGGTACGACCTCTACAAGCCCGGCAAGTGGAAGGACTTGTGGTACTGCTGGCAGGGGAAACCTCTCCTTCTGGCCGACCCGCGTTCCGCCAAGCTGCCCGGCATGAAGGAGTTTTTTACGTTTCGTTATCCCGAACCGGACTATCGTCGCGGCCCGACGGCACCCGACCAATGGAGTTGGCTCGAGGTCTCGCCGCAGCACGTGTTCACGAACAGCCTCGGGGAGGCCGAGCAGATGTCCGTGGGCGTGTCGGTGAACGCCCTGCCCGGCGTGCCCGGCCCCGCGCCGATGTCCCACAAGGACGGCGCGATGGGGCGCAGCTGGCACGACGGCAAGATCGACCCGGATCCGGCGGCCGTCAACCGCGGCATCTTCTTCCAGAACCAGTGGGACTGGGCGCTGAAGAACGATCCGCTCTTCGTGTTCGTGACGGGCTGGAACGAATGGCGCGCCGGACGCATGACGAAGTGGAGCAAGTACAACGGCGAGACGGACTGCTACTTCCCCGGCGGACTCTTCGTGGACGAGTACAACCAGGAGTACAGCCGCGACTGCGAACCGATGAAGGGCGGCCACGGCGACAACTACTACTACCAGCTCGTGGCCAACATCCGCCGCTACAAGGGCGCGCGTCCCGCACCCGCCGCCACTCGCACGTACGCTGTGGAAGTGGACGGCGCGTTCGCGGACTGGGAGGACGTCCAGCCCACGTACCGCGATGCGATCGGCGACACGGTCCACCGCGACCACGCGGGCTGCGGCGAGAACATCCACTACACGGACGCGAGCGGACGCAACGACATCGCGGATCTCAAGGTGGCCGAGACGCCGCAGGGGGACGTGGCGTTCTACGCGCAGACGGCGAACAACCTCTCGCCGCACACGGATCCGAACTGGATGCTCCTCTTCGTGAACGTGGACGCGAAGCAGACGACGGGCTGGTACGGATACGACCTGCGTGTGAACCGCGACATTTCCGCCGACGGTACGACCGCCTCACTCGACGTGTGGCGTGGCCCGGTGGTCGGTGGCTACTGGGAATGCGTCGGGCACGTGCCGATCCGCATCGGCGCGCGAGAGATCGAACTCACGGTGCCGCGAAAGTTCTTCGGTACCTCGCCGCTCCATTTCCAGTTCCACTGGAAGGACAATCCTGAGTCCCTTACCCGTCTTCCCACAATCAAGGGCGACGACGCTCCAGAACGCCGGTTCAACTACGTCTTCCGGCGCTAAAAGCCGGAATCTTGAGCGCCATCCTGAGTGATTTCTATGATGTTGGCAAGTGTTTCCAGACGGTCGGCCACGTAGACCATGCAGTTCACCCAGTCGCTGCCCTTGCGGCTGTCGAAATAGGTGGGGATCGTGCCGTCTGCGCGTTGGTTGCGCGTGATGTTGTCCGCGAGGGCCTTGGCCTTTTCAAGGTAGAGGCTGTTCCCCGTCCCCTTGTACGCCGCCGCGAATGCGCCTATCATGTCGCCCATCGAGGCGTCGATGGGCGTGTAGTAGTCGTACTGCTCCAGCGCGGTGGGCGTCTTCCAGTTCTTCCAGTCCATGTTGTGGATAGGGTTGCTCCACACGACGAACTGGTCCTCGCACCAGTCCACGAGCTCGCAGCCTTCGGCGATGCGTCCCTGGGCGAAGAACCGCAGCGCCGTTTCGACGGCGCATCCCTTCTGCAGGTTCTTGTACGGCGGCATCGGGTCCATGTCCTCGAACTGCCCGTCCCAGTTCCAGGTCTTCACCGGGCCATTCAGCACATAGGCAAACGCGCG
Source organism: uncultured bacterium (assembly GCA_902769585.1). Lineage (GTDB taxonomy): Bacteria > Verrucomicrobiota > Kiritimatiellia > RFP12 > UBA1067 > RUG572. The sequence continues at coordinate 7,519 of CACXPT010000137.1, read as the reverse complement.
GTCGCGCGTTTGAGCGAACAAACCGGGAGGGACGCGCTCCTGCGCGTCCGGGATCACCTCGGGATGGACGCGCTCCCGCGCGTCCGCGGTCGCGCAGGAGCGCGACCCTCCCATGGCACGATCAAACAACCCGAGAATATAACGGCCGGGCACAAGGCGGTTCGCGCGCACGGGCGAGCCGTCTTTTTCGCGCACCTTGAGCGGCCAGGTGCCATCAGCCCCCTGTAGCTTCACATACGTGCGCGCGATGGCAAGCGCGGCGGCGCGATACTTCTGGGAATCCGCGCCGTTACCGGCGCGGCACAGGACATCGGCCAAATCGAGGTAGGCGAGCGCGGCGTGGGCGGGGTAGAGCAGCATGTTCTGTCCGGCGTTCTTCACTGCCACGTCGCGGCGGTCGCCCCAGTAGGTTGGCGGGAAGTGCGCGAGCGGCGCGTCCGCCGGCTGGCTGTGCGCGATGAGCCAATCGGCCATCTTGCTGGCGATCGCGAGCGCATCCGCCGCATCGGGAGGGACGCGCTCCCGCGCGTCCGCGGTCACCTCGGGAGGGGCGCAATTTATTGCGCCCGCTTCGGTCGCAGTAAACTGCGACCCTCCCCGCGCGTGGCGCACGAGCGCGCGAATCATGGAGCCCATGATCTTCGCGGGATAGCAGTAGAGGTCGTAGCCTTTCGGCGGATCGTCGCTTGCCTTCCAGCCCTGCACCTGCGGCATGCGGTAGACCGCCGCATAGACCTTTTGTGCGGCCTCGCGGTACCCGCACGCGCCCTTGGAATAGGGGCCGTGGAACACTGCGGCGCGGTAGAATGTGCGCTCGCCAGAACCTTCCACCTTCACCGTATAGTAACCGGGCGGGAGCGAATCCCAAATGTCGGCGGGGATGGGCAGCCAGGGCTTGGGCGCTGCCCAAGTGACGGCAAGGTCTTTAGTGTCCTTAAGGTCTTTAAGGTCTTTAGTGTTCTTAAGGTATTTAAGGTCCTTGGGGTCTTTAACGTCATTATGTGCCATGAGCGTGAATCGATATTCACTGGCCCCTTTCACCTCCTGAAACTCGAAGGCGGGCGGATGGATGAACGCCTTGGCGTGCGCGTTCCAGAACGGGCGCACGCCCGGCACACCTGCGCGGATCGGCGTCTTCGCGTGTTCCCGCGCCGCGACATTCAGCCGTGCCCAGTCCGTCTTGCCTTGCGCGGCCACGGCCACCAGCGTCAACACACCGAATAGCATTCTCTTCATTGTTTCACCTCTAATTGCCTCAGTTTGTCATGAACGAGCGTGCGGACACGCTTGACGAGCGCGGGCGAAAGAAACGACCGCTCCGTCGCCTCGTCGAGATTCTTCCGGACAGACGCGACCATGCGCTCAGTCAAACGCCGGTCTTGTTCGGGGGTCAGTCCCATTGTCGCTGCCGCCGCCTTGAAATCCCCTGCGCGGAGCTTGTGGTTTTTTCCGTTGACCGTGAGCGCCAAATCGTCCATATCCGTCGGAAGGATCGCCTTGACCGGTACAAGGTCGTATGCCGGGGAGAGACGCCACGTACCGTCGTGTTCACGCAGAAGCGAGAAGTTCTTCAGGTGCATGTCCGAGTTGCCGGTAAGGAACGAATACAGCAGCACCTCGAAAAATCGCACGACATCCGTTCCAGCAGCGGTGGCATATCGCCTTATGGTACGTGCAATCTGTTCATGCGAGCCGTAATACTTGCGCGAGGTGCGCCGATCGGTCAGCTGGCAGAAGTCAATCATGTGCTTCACGCCGTCTTCTCGGTCCATCCGCCGCGTCAGATACGCAAATGCGCCAGTCTCCAATCGGACAAGGCCAAATGCCGCCGTCTCGATGCCGCACAGCCGGGCTAGGGTCATGGCGAAATGCTCGCTTTCCGGAAGTCCCGGATATTGGACGGTCGGCAATTTCAGAATGTAGTTTCCGTCAAGGCCGACAAGCGTCAGGCGGTCGGGCGCATGTCCCGCCCGTTCCAGATGAACGGAAAGCTTCGCCTGTACGCCCGGAACGCTCACGTGCGACAGCACAAGACGCTTCGCAAACTCGTTCAGCTCTGCCATTGAATAGGCGAACGTCGGTGCCGTCTCGCTGCCGAAGAGTCCTTTCGCGCAGACCGCATGATACCCGTTGCCTTCGGCAAGCGTCATGCCGCAGATGAGACAGCGTTCACTTGCCATTTTCAACCTCCCTCACGCTCACCGCTCCGATGCAACTTCTGCAGCAGGCCAGGAGAAGTCCGAACCTGTCGCGCGGATTGAGCTTCCAAGTTTCTTCGGCGATGTCAAGCAGCCATCCTTCCGGAATCAACCCGTCGAAGAACGGCAACATTTCATCGCTCCAATAAGCATCCTCCTTAAAAGGCATCGTTGGCGAAATCGGTTCTGCACCTTCACGTGCCATATAGGCCGAATCATAGACGAATTGGCAGTTCCCGTCATCCGTCTCGTCAAGCCGCCCGACCAAACGGTCGAAAAGAAAAATCTCGGCGCTACGCATAGACGCTCCTGTCTGTCGGGCCGACGGTCAGCACACCGCCAAACATATCGAGAATCTGGTTGACCTTGTCCATGCGCAAGGTGGTCTTGCCCTGCTCAAGTTCTCGAATGAAACGCAAACCGACCCCGCCGTAGAAAGCAAGGTCTTTCTGTGTCCAGTGCTGCTTCTTGCGCTGTTCCTTCACAAACTCCGCGACTGTCATGACTATCCCCTTTCGGGTATAATTTCCTGTTACTCACATTAACTACACCCGAAAGGGTATAGTTTTACCAGAAACGCCGATATTATACCCGAAAGGGTGTAGCAGTGCAAGCCCAAATTCATCCCTCGTCACAGTTGGGGCGCATCTCAGTTATGGGGAGCCGCCGTCTCGGCGGCGATACCACTCGCCGTAACGCTCCATTCTTGGTGGTTTTTAATTACCGAACGGTATGAATTTGGGTTGATTCGCCCAAGCCGATATGATATACTACCGATCGGTAATGAAAAATCTGAAAAACATAATCGATATTGGCAGGCGCATCAAGGAGATACGCAAGGACCAACATGTGTCGCAAATGACGCTTGCCGGACTCGCCGGCACGGGCGCGAGATACATCTCGGAACTTGAGCGCGGCAAGGAAACCGCACGCATCCGCGAGTTGCTGAAGCTGCTGGACGCACTGGGAGCCGGTCTCTATGTCATGACGCCCCAAGAGGTGGTTGAATGGAAACGCTCGAAGTCTATCTGAACGGACGCAAGGCGGGACGACTTGTCGATGACAACGGCAAGATTTCCTTCGCATATATTCGCGAATACCTTGAAACCGATGGCCGCGAGCCGATCTCGTTTTCCATACCGTTGCGTGCCGAGGCATTCGCCCATGGCGATTCCTCTCGAACCTGCTTCCGGACGACATCATCCGCACCCGCATCGCCGACATCCTGCAGATTCCGCGCGAAAACACATTTGCGTTACTCAAGGCGATTGGGGGCGATTGCGCCGGTGCCGTCTCATTCCTTTCTGAAGGCACGTCGCCCGAGACAAGCGACAAGGGCGAATACCGAGAACTCTCGGACAAGGAGGCCGGACGCATACTGGACAACCTGCAGAAGCGTCCGTTGGATGTCGGCGAAGAGGGGTTCCGCATATCCGGCGCCGGCGCGCAAGACAAGCTGATCGCCTGCATGAAGGACGGCCAGGTCCTCCTTCCCTTGAACGGCACGCCGTCCACGCACATCATCAAGCCCGCGATGCCCGACTACCCCGACAGCGTGGAGAACGAGTGGTTCGCGATGCGACTTGCCGACGCATGCCGGCTTTCCGTGGCCGCGTGCGACATCGCGGTGATCGACGGAAAGCGCTGCTATGTCTGCGAGCGCTACGACAGGGAGTCCATTGACGGCAAAGTGCGCCGTCTGCATCAAGAAGACTTCTGCCAGATGCTGAGGGTCGATCCGAAACGGAAGTACGAGTCCGTCGGCGGGCCCGGCCTCAAGGAGTCGTTCGCCCTTCTGCGCGCACTCCAGCTTCCCGCGTCGGATACGGTGGAGTTCCTCAACCGGATCCTGTTCAACTTCATCGTCGGGAACGGCGACGCGCACGCGAAGAATTTCTCCGTCCTCTACCGCGATGGCGTGCCGAGGCTTTCCCCTGCATACGACATCATGTCGACTGCCCTATATCCCGAGGTTGGCAAGCGGATGGCGATGAAGATCGACGGAGAGTATGCGTTCAAATGGATCACACGGGGCAAGTTCATCCGAATGGCGGACAAATTAGGGATTCACCCGCACGTCGTGAAGGGCGAGATGGACAAAATGATCCGCCGCGTCAGGCACGCACTTCCGCGCCTTGTCGCACAGGCTACACGCCGTTTCCCGCATCGCTGCTATTCGGCAATCGCCGATGGCATCGCATCACGCCTGTCGCAACTCGAAGCCTAGCCGCCTTCCAGGTGGTAGGGCGCCTCAGAGGCTAAACACCGGTATCTTCAGCGTCTCGCCGCCCTTCATTGCGCTCAGATGGGCGTAGACGCCGGAGACGGTCGTGTTGAGCGCCGTCGCGGCGTCCACGCACACCTTGTGCCCCGGCACGAGGATCGCGCGCAGGAAGTCGTCCGTGAGGTACGGATGCGAGCCGCCGTGGTGTCCGCTGTTCTTCATGCCGGGCGGCAGGCCCGTGCGGAGAAGGTCGACGCCCTTGATGAGGCTCTTGTCGCCGAAGTAGCGGTCGTTGCGGAAGCATCCCTTCGTGCCGAAGCAGCGTCCGGCCTCGGCCGAGTAGCCCGGCAGGTTCGCGGCGCGCGTCATGCGCGCCGTGCCGCCATCCTCGGTCCGGTAGAAGGCCACCTCGGACGCGAACGGGTTCCCGTAGCGGTTCTTGCTGTACTCGGGCAGCGTGCCCGGCGTGCCCACGCACGTGACCTCCGTGAAGGTCTTGTGCGTCATGCACGTGTAGAAGCCGTTCGAGTGCGTGGCGTAGTACTGCGGCGGCGAGGCGACGCGCCAGTCCTTGTACGACCCGATCGGATGCTGGGGGTCCTTGAGGTGGAAGTACTCGCCCTCCGTGTACGCGAGCATGCCGAACCCGCCCGCCTCGTAGATGCGGCGCATCGCGACGCACTGCGGGCGGAACGCCGTCGTCTCGAAGAGCGCGTACACGAGGCCCGTCTTCTTCACCGCCTCGATGAGCCGCGGCGCGCGGTCGAGCTGCTCCTCGCCCCACAGCGTCGGCACGGCGCTCGCTGCATGGTAGCCGCGGTCGAGCGCGCGCAGGACGAGGTCGATGTGGCTTGGCGCGTCCGTGGCGATGAACACGGCGTCCATGTTCTTCCCCTCCTGGTCGATCATCGCCTGGGCGGATGTGTAGGTGCGCTTCGCGCCCACGACCTTGGCGAGCTCCGCGCAGCGGCCCTTGTAGAGGTCGGTGGCGGCCACCACCTCCACGTTGGGGTGGTTCTGGAAGAAGAACTGCGCGCCGAACTTGCACACGCCGTATCCGGCGATGCCCACGCGCACCTTCTTGTCGCTGAACGGCTGCCAGGGGCCGCCCACCTTCTCGTCGGTGAAGGCCTCGTTGAAGCCCTGGATGTTCGACAGCGGCTTCTGCTCGGCCGCCTTCAGCCCGATCGCCGCCGTCGCCGCGAACGATCCGATGAAGAAGTTCTTGCGTGTGATTTGCATGTCATTATCCTTTCACTTTTTTAGCCGTGTAGAACATGTAGATTTTTCGGGGAAGCGGCACTCTTGCCGCTTCGCCCTACCGGAAAAGGAAGCACGTGCCGAGCGACTGGATGCACTCGAGCGCGCCCATGTCGACCACGCCGTACTTGACGCGCGGATTACCGAACGCATCCTTCTCGGCGGCCTGCCCCGGCAGCGTCAGGCCCGTGTCGCGGCAGGGCGAGGACGCTCGGAGCGCATAGCCGGTCCAAGGCGCAGACGCGGTTACCGCACCCGACTGCGTTCCGTCGACGGCCGTGAACATCGGGTTCTTGTCCGTTCCGCTGATGCAGTTCGATTGGCTCTCCACCGTACCGCTGCGCCAGAAGGAGTTTACGGCGGAATGCGTCCTCATCTCCGTCACGCTCCAGACGATGGAGTTCGTCAACGTCGCGCGGCTGACGTTTGAATTCCCGTACAGGTTGTTCCAGACCGTGCAGTTGACGACGGGCAACGGCTCGGCGTCATACGATGCGCCCGCTCCAATGCCGCTCGCCTGATTTCCGTCCGTATTCTTGTTGCCACACACGAGATCTCCGTAGTGCGCTCCACGGGCGTGGGCGAACCTCACGGCAAGGTTCCCCGACACGATGCAGGTGCGCGACGTGGAGTTATAGGTTGCGCCGCCTTCAACATTGGCCCTGTTATTCGTCATCACGCAATTCTCGAAATAGCTGATGCACCCGGCACCGCCGTACTCGCACTTGTTGTCGGCGAGCACACAGTCCTTTACGAGCGGACAGCTGTAGACGCCGCCGCCATTGCCCGTCGCGACGTTACTCATGATCCGGCAGTCCGTCAGGTTGCTCCTCGCCGCACCCGCACCGCTCTGGACGCAGGTGTTGCCATGGAGCGTGGAGTCGACAACGTCGCAGTACGCCACGCCACCGCCAGACGCGCCCGTTCCATCGACCGTGTTCGTGCTTCCCCGCGACACGTAGTTCCCGGTGATTGTCGAATTGGTAATCGTACAGCGGAACGCGCCGCCGCCCAGCTGCGACGCCGTGTTGCTGATGACCGTGCACTTGTAAAGCTGGCAGTACTGCCGCGTGGTGTATGCTGGCGACATGCCCGCGCCGGCGCCGTATTGTGCACGGTTCCAGCCGATCAGGCAGTTGTACGCCTTGGAGGTCGCGATCGTCCCGCCATCGACGCCACCGGCAAGGCCTCCGCCCGACAAACCCGCCGAATTGTTCGTGATCACGCAGTCATAGAGCGTGGCGTTGTAGATGCCGCCCCCTGTCCCCTCCGAATCGCCAGGCCCCGTGTTTCTCACCGTGTTGTTGCGGATCACGCAGTTGCGCCACACGCCGCCGCGGCATGCCCCTTTGTAGGCAACCGAGCAGTTCTCCACGATGCAGTTGGAGACCGTGTATGCCTGTTCGTGCTTGCCGCGGTAACCATCGCCCATGCAGATCCCCGCACCCTGGTAGGAGGTATAGCCGCCGGAAATGAGCAGATTTCGGATCACGTGCCCGCCTTCCTGAAAGTAGAGGATGCGCATCCCGTCCGCAGGCTTGCCGATGAGGCGCACGTCCTCGGGGTTGTCGCTCTCGCCGATGAAGGTAAGGTTGCTGACTTTCGTACTGCTGCTCGTCTTCGGAATGCGGATATAGGATCCTGACCCATAAGAGTTAACTTGACTCTTGGTTTTGTCGAGGTTGTAAGTGCCCGGCGCAAGATACAGCGTGTCGCCCGTGCTCATTTTCTGTGAAGTGGTGATCACCTCGCCGCGATCCGTGGGCGACGTGCCGCCGCCCGTGCCGTCGGGAGACGCGTACCAGTTCGTCGCCGAGGCGGCGGACGCAAACAGGGC
>CACXPT010000136.1 GCA_902769585.1 uncultured bacterium | reverse complement strand
CAAGAACCCCGATGGCTCGTTCCCATTCGTCGGCGGGCAGCGCTATGAGATCGTCACGGACATGTCCGACACCAATTCGCTCCAGCTCGTCCAGAACGGAAAGAACACATTCAGCGCCACGGACCTGGAGACGTTCAAGACGAACGGTCTCGTCAACCTGAACCTCAACCTCTATGTCTTCGCTTGCCACTTAAGTAATAAAGCGGCATGGTTCAGCAAGGGCAAGCTCTACGAGCTGAAGATCTGGAAGAAGAACGCCCAGTCGGGCGAACTCGACCTCATCCGCCACTATCTGCCTTGCATCAAGGGCGGTCGCGCCGGACTCTACGACAAGGTACACGGCACCATCTCATATTCCTTCTCCACTACGCCTTTTGTCGCCGGCCCCGTCCTCGACAAGCCGCTCGACTACGTGAAGTGGATCTGGGGCAACGGCAACCAGTGGTTTGACACCCGCGTCTGGGGCAGAAGCGGCATCAAGAGCGAAATCGACATCTCCGTGCGCGAATACTCGGGTGACCACTGTATCCTTGGTGTCCGCCAAGGTAACAACCGAATTTATCCGGCTTACCAGTATGAGAAGCAATTCCGCTATGCATGGGGAACTATGCCGTCGGTGGGTAACACCACCGTCGTTCACCCGACCAACGACGTCTCCTATTACATGGACACGCGCTACTTCATCAAGTCGGATATTCAGGACGGCTACCAGTCCGTGCTGGTCAGCAAGAACGGCGGCAACCCCAACGAGCTGCACAAGAATGACGTAGCCTATAACACGGGCACCATAGCCATCACGAACATCACGCTTTGCCTCTTGGCGTGCAACAACGGCGGCAACTACCAATATCAGTCGAAGGCCCTCCTCTATTCCACGAAGATATGGGACGGCGACGAGCTGTTGCGCGACTTCGTGCCGGTGGTGGCGACGAACTCGGAGGGCGTGGCCTACGCAGGTCTCTACGACACGGTGTCCGAGCGCATCTTCCGTCAGATAGGAACTGCGGAGTTTGACCTCACCAACCAGGTCGGCGGAGTCACCAATTCCCTCCGCGCCGCCGCCGTCCGCCCCAAGACGCGCATCGAATACGTCGATTCCGATGCGTTGCTGGACTATGTCGATTTGGAAATCATCGGCAAGGACGGCATGGAGATGGAGGCGGTGATGGAATGGCTGCATGTCCCGACAGACGGCGCGTTCGTCGGAGCGCGGCACAATGATGCGTCTGGTGCGCATCGTTTCTTCCTTTACCATTACTGGAAAGATAATGGTGGCGCACATCACAGACTTTGCTATGACAACGATCTTTTTATGGTGGGTTCGTCGCCTGCCACGGCAAATGTAAAGTACAGGATTGTCTCACGGCTGGACATCGGGCGTGGCGACATGACCATCAGCGCATTCGCGGACGGCTCGTGGAGCACAGTGGCGTCTCGCACGGTTCTTCCCGAGAATGGTTACGACGGTCCAGTCGATACGGGGCTTCCGCTCTACCTTTTTGCGATGAACCTCGACGGCACGCCGCGCTATCACGGCAAGGTACGTCTCTATTCGCTCAAGTTGCGCGTCAAGCAGCAGGACGGCACGTATGCGCTGGCACGCGACCTCGTGCCCGTGAAGGATCCCGCCACAGGCGCGCCAGTTCTGTGGGATCGCGTGAGCGAAACCTACTTCCGCAACGCCGGCAAGTACCTCCTCGTTGGCGGCGGCACGGAGCGTCCCTTCGACAGCGGCGTGACAATTATCTTGAGGTAATCCTTTGTCTAGCGATAATCTTCCGCTCGGACAAAGCGGATCGGGTCGGCGAACGGGCCGACGCTCTGGCTTTTCGCCGCCTCTTTGGAGACTTCGCGTCCGTTCCAGTAGATGCCGTCCACGGTGATGTTCGTCGACCGGTGCGTGGCGTCGTAGCCTCTTGACGTGAAGCGCGGCATCTGCGCGCTCGTCACTCGGATGTCCTTGAGACGGATGTCGTGGTTCTTCCCGCGCCGCTTGTCGTTCTTCGAGTATTCGGCGATGACTCGGACGGCGGACGAGAACGCCGGCGGCTGTCCGACAAACGCCTGCGGGTTGAAGCTCTTTGCAGACGCCGCAAGGCAGGTCTTCGCGCACGGCCGGTCCATCTCCAGACGGATGTTCTCGTACAGGACGTCGTGGATGTCGGCGTAATCGCAGTTCTTGACGTCGAGCGGCGCCGAGTGGACATGCAGGATGTCGCAGTCGCGCCACGTGATGTCGCGGATCTCCTCCGCACGCGTCTCGGCGCCGAACTCAAGGCAATGCCCCCAGTCGCACCAGACTGTGCAGCGCTCGATGACGACGTTCGTGAAGACGTTGTGGTGGTAGCCGTCGTGCAGCATCTCGGACTCGTCCATCGTGTAGTCGAATCCCTTCACGCATATCGCGTCGTCGAACGTGCGGACGAAGCAGTCTGATATGCGCACGTTCTCGCAGTTGTGCATGTCGATGCCGTCCGAGTTGTACCGCCAGTTGCCGCAGAGCTTCACGTTGCGGATCGTCAGATCGCGGCAGCCGATCGGGCGGATGTTGTAGAGCAGCGAGTCGCGGATGGTGATGCCGTCGATGAGCACGTCGTCGCAGAACTCAAGCTTCATGGCGTTCCACCGTTTCGCGTTGGTGATCGCGAAGCCTCGTTTCCGCTGCTCCGCGGCCAGCTTTGGGTCGATTGCGATCGGCTGCTCCTTGATGCGGCTCATGTCGAGGATGCCGCGCCCGAGAATGCGGATATGGTCCGCGTCGCGCGCCTCGACGCGTCCGAACACCACGGCGTCTTCATCGATGTATAGCGTCTCGCCCGTCTTGAGCGTGATGAGGCCGGCGTCGTGTTCGCCCGGGCCGAAGTAGCGCACGCCTTTGTCGCCAGGATTCGCCTTCAGCGTCTCCGGCGGATCGGCGAAGATATGCAGGTTCTCGTGCGGGCCGTCGAATTCGACCGAATAGGCGCCGGGGCCGGGAATCGTGAAGGTGGCCGTGCGTCTCGTGACTTCAGCTTTCACGCTCTTCGAATACGGACGCACCTTGACCTCCTTGAAGTCACGCGGCGCGGTCACGACGATGACGGCCTTGTCGGCCGTAGAGAAACGCACCATGCCGTCGATTTCCGTCTGGTCAATCTCGCGCTGATGGCCAGGCCAGCGGATGTTGACGGGCATCGCCGAATTGCGCACCGCTGCTATGCCCGCCGGCTGTCCGTCAACCGTGACGACATACCCAGCCGCATTCCGTGCCTCGCCGGCCGGCTGCGGATAAAGATGGGCCGCAGTCGCGAAAAGCGCCGCGCCCATTGTCAATGCCATAACCAATTTCTGCATACAAAAATTCATTGTGTGGTTTTGCGCAACGCGAGCATTTTACAATACGCTTGGCACAGCCGTCAACGCCATTAATGGACTTGCAAGGGGTGCTTGCCCATGCCGCTCATATTGTGGTATACTTGCGGCAACTCTAGTGAAAGGAAACGCAACAATGAAAGCAACCCGTAGAGGATTCCTGCAGGCGGCGGGCGCCGCCTCGCTGTTCTCGATCGCGCCGGCGCGCGTCCTGTGGGGCGACACGGCTCCGTCCAACCAGCTCACGCGCGCGCTTATCGGCTTCGGCTGCATCGCGCATTCCGCGAACCACCTGCCGTTCAAGGGCTCGCGCCTGATCGGCCTGTGCGACCCGTGGAAGGAGCGTCAGGACTACGGCCTCGTCTGCGCCGAGAAGAACGGCTGGGGCAAGGTGAAGGCGTACAAGAACTTCATGGCGCTCCTGGCGGACAAGGACGTGGACATCGTCCACATCTGCACGCCGCCGCACTGGCATGGTTGCATGAGTGTGATGGCCGCGAACGCCGGCAAGGACATCTGGTGCGAGAAGCCCATGACGCGCACTGTCGGCGAGGGCAAGCGCGTGATGGAGGTGGTGAAGGCGAAGAAGCGCATGTTCCGCCTCAACACCTGGTTCCGCTTCCAGGGGACGTTCTACGGGTTTGGCACCACGGTGGAGCCGATCCGCCAGGTGGTGGAGAACGGGCTGCTCGGCAAGGGTCCCATGAAGTGCACGTTCGGCGCGGGGCAGGGCTTCGGCTGGAAGTTCGGCTGGTCGGGTCGCGTCAACGCTGCGCCGGAGCCGGTGCCGCAGGGGCTCGACTGGGACATGTGGCTCGGCCCCGCGCCGTACAAGCCCTACACCGCGCACCGCGCCGGCACGTCGTTCCGCGGCTACTGGGATTACGACTCGGGCGGGCTCGGCGACATGGCGCAGCACTATCTCGACCCGCTGCAGTACCTCCTCTGCAAGGACGAGACGAGCCCCGTCAAGATCGATTACAAGGGCCCGAAGCAGCACCCCGAGTGCGTGGGCCGGTTCGACCGCATCACGCTCACCTACGACGACGGCACGACCGTGGACCTCGACGGCGACGAGACGCTGACGGGCGAGCCGCTTCTGCGCGGCGCGAACGGCATGTGCGTGTACCCGAAGGCGAAGGGCGGCAAGACGCTGCGCCTCGTCGACAAGACCGGCAAGGAGCTGGACGCGGAGAAGATCCTCGCCGAGCTGCCGAAGCCCGCGCCGCAGCAGACGGACTTCATCGACAGCTGCAAGAACCGCAAGACGTTCGCGCTCAACGAGTCGAACGGCTTCCGCTCCTGCACGATGTTCAACCTCGGCATCGCCGCCGAGCGTCTCGGGCGCGGGTTCGAGTTCGACCCCGTCACCTTGCGCGCGAAGAACGATCCGGCGGCCGACCGCTTCCTCTACCAGTCCATGCGCTCGCCGTGGGACAGGGAGATGTGGGGGTGAGGTTGGTGCTTGGTGCTTAGTGCTTAGTGCTTGGTGCTTGGTGCGTAGAGTTTAGTCTTGAAAGATGAAAGGTAAGAAAATGATCTCGTGTAATGTCTATCGTCTAATGTCCTTCGGGTTGGCGGCAGCTCTCGCCCTTGCGGCGACGGCGGCGGAGCCGGCGAAGGAGAAGAAGTACGTTGATCCTAACGAATACGCCAGCTACGGCCCGGGAACGGCGTCGAAGGCCGGCGACCCGTCTGTTGCCGAGTGGCAGAAGGCGAACGAAGCGGCCATCAAGGCGGCGACGGCCCCAGAGGCGCTGAAGGCGCATCTGCAGGACGCGGCTGCGGCGAAGGCGCTGCTCGCCAAGGTGAAGGGGGCCTATGCCTCCGACCCGATGGCCCTCACGGTGGCGGCGGCCGTCTCGCAGCACGTGATGTGTCCATGCGCCCAGAAGTGCCAGAAGAACGCGGCGTGCCGCGCCATCTGGAGCGCTGCGCTGCTCGACACGGCCACGAAGTCGTCCGACGTCTACGTGCAGATGTTCTGCCTCGAACAGCTGCGCTGGTGTGGCCTCGCGAAGCAGGCTGCCGCCGTCAGGACATTCGGCGAGGTGGCGAGCGACAAGGCGGTGAAGGACTTCGCCGCATGGGTGGCCCGCGAGCTGGAAAAGTGACCGTATCCGCTTGCTCGAACCCGAATTGCGCGCCTGCGGGCTTGCCCGCGGGCGCGTAATCGTGTATAATGACAGGACATTTCAACAACCAAAGGAGTATTCAGATGGGCGAAGTAATTGGCGCGGGCGAGCTGCACAAGGGCGTGAAGCTGCTGATCGACGGCGAACCGTGGGAAATCGTGGAGTTCGACTTCTCGAAGCCGGGCAAGGGACAGGCGATCTACAACTGCCGCCTGCGCAACATGATGACGAGCGGCGGCATGACCCGCTCGTACCGTTCGGGCGACAAGTTCGAGAAGCCGGAGCTGCTGCAGCGGTCGGTGACGTTCTCGTACGACGACGGAACGGCGTTCGTGTTCACGGACGAGAACTTCGAGGAGATCCGCGTGTCGCCCGAGGTGATGGGCGACAAGAAGTATTTCCTCATGGACGAGATGGAGGTCAAGGCCCTGTTCTTCAACGATCGCGTGATCGGCGTGGACTTGCCTCAGCTCGTCGAGCGCAAGGTCATCAAGGTGGAACCCGGCGTGAAGGGCAACACGGCCTCCGGCAAGGTGACGAAGCCCGCCACCGTCGAGGGCGGCTACGTGTGCGCGGTTCCGCTCTTCATCAACGAGGGCGACGTGATCCGCATCAACACGGAGACCGGCGACTACAACGACCGCATCTCGACGCGCTAGCCATGAAGATACTGGTGACAGGCGGGGCCGGGTACATCGGCTCGCACACGACGCTGGAGCTGCTGAAGGCGGGCCACGACGTGGTGGTGGTTGACAACCTCTGCAACTCGTCGGAGGAATCCCTCAAGCGAGTTGCGGAACTGGCGGGCAAGGCCGCGAAGTTCTACAACCTCGACATCCGCGACGAGGCGGCGCTAGACAAGGTGGTGGCGGCGGAGAAGCCTTTTGACGCCACCATACACTTCGCCGCCCTCAAGGCGGTTGGAGAGTCCACGCAGATTCCGCTGAAGTACTACGAGAACAACCTCGGCGGCACGTTCACGCTCCTCAAGGTCCTGTCGGCGCACAACTGCAAGAACATCGTGTTCTCCAGCTCCGCCACGGTCTACGGCCAGCCGCAGACCGTGCCGATCCGCGAGGACTTCCCCACGCCCGGCTGCACGAACCCGTACGGCTGGACGAAGCTGATGATGGAGCAGGTGTTTCGCGACGTGCAGAAGGCCGACCCGGTCTGGAACACGGTCATCCTCCGCTACTTCAACCCGATCGGCGCGCACGAGAGTGGACGCATCGGCGAGGATCCTGCTGGAATCCCGAACAACCTCCTGCCCTACGTGGCGCAGGTGGCTGTGGGCCGCCTGAAGGAGCTGAACGTGTTCGGCGACGACTATCCAACGCCGGACGGCACCGGCATCCGCGACTACATCCATGTGGTGGATCTTGCGATCGGCCATCTCCGCGCGATCGAGAAGCTGGCCGAGAAGCCCGGCTTCAAGGTCTACAACCTCGGCACCGGCCACGGCTACTCCGTGCTCCAGATTGTCAAGGCGTTTGAGGCGGCGAGCGGACAGAAGGTGCCGTACGTCATCAAGCCCCGCCGTCCAGGCGACATCGCCGAGTGCTGGGCGGATCCGGCCCTCGCCGCGAAGGAGCTGCACTGGAAGGCCGAGCGCGGCATCGAGCAGATGTGTGCCGATACCTGGCGTTGGCAGTCGCAGAATCCGCAGGGATATCGTGGCTAGTGGTTAGTGCCTAGTGCTTAGTGCTTGGTGGTTGGTGCGGGATGTCGAATGTCGAGAAAACTGACATGGAGAATTTGCCTGAAATCCTGACGGCCTTCGAGCAGGCGCTGGAGCTTGAGCGCGAACTGGGCACGCGCACGGTCGATTGCGACCGTGCGCTTCTTTTGCCACCTAAGATAGTGCCTAGTGCTTCGTGCTTAGTGCCTAGTGCGGAGTTAAAACACCAGGATGTGTGCGAGAGCATCGCACCAAGCACCAAGCACCAGGCACCAGGCACCAACTCCGACGCACCAAGCACCAAGCACCAAGCACCAAGCACCAGCCTTGCCGCACCAAGCACCGAAGAATTGGCGGCGTGCACGAAGTGCACGCTGGCCACCCTCGGGCGGCAGCACGTCGTGCCTGGCCAAGGCAACGCCGCTTCGCCTGATTTCATGTTCATCGGCGAGGCGCCTGGGGCCGACGAAGACCGACAGGGGCTTGCGTTCGTGGGCGCGGCGGGTCAGTTCCTCACGAAGATGATCCAGGCGATGGGCTACACGCGCGAGCAGGTGTTCATCGCGAACGTCTGCAAGTGCCGTCCGCCGAACAACCGCACGCCGTCGCCGCAGGAGATGGAGGCGTGTCTGCCGTACCTGAAGCGGCAGATTGCCGCGATCAGACCGAAGTGCATAGTCCTGCTCGGGCGCACCGCCATGAGCGGACTCTTTCCAACGCAGCGTATCCGGCGGGGCACGTGGTACGAGTACGCGGGCATTCCAGTGATCGCCACGTTCCATCCTTCGTACATCATCCGCTTCGATCCGACCACCGATCCTATGGGCCTGCGCGCGGCGAAGACGGAAGTGTGGAACACGCTCAAGCTCGCCCTCGCCAAGCTCGGCAAGCAACCTCCAAAGAAGTAATCAGAAAATGAAAAAGCAGTTGTTTGGCGTTGTCGCGTGTCTTTCGTTGGCTGCCGCCTGGGCGGCTAACGGCCCCAAGCTGAATCTTGTGACAGGAGAGAATGTCAAGCTGTCCGTTTTCCGCGAGGGCGCGCAGCTGTTCAGCAACCGGCCCTATCGGGCACCGAAACTGCCGTCACTCCTGGATGGCCAGTCACTTGTCGTAGCGCCGATTGACGGTTTCCAGATCGACTGTCTGAAGGATGGGAGGCTCTATGCGCTTGCGCCGGAAACTAATTACTGGAAAGACACGAAAGTAGGCGAGGCGCTTGTGAAGCAGGGCTTCGAGCGGGTTGCGGATGTTCCCGTCTTCCAGCTCTTCGGCAAGAATCCGTGGGAGCGCGTGGTCACGTACCGAAAGGATGTCCGCGCGGGCGAACATTTCAACGTCGCCAAGTGGGCTGTCTTTCTCGGCGCTGGCGCGGTGGAGCGGTCGGACGCGCCCCTGCCGCCATATCTGTCGAATCCGCCGGCGAGGATTGACATCGACGGCGGCCGACAGCTTTTTGTCGATGACTACCTCATCGAGTCGAAAAGCGGCATCGTGCGGCATTGGAACAGCCCGGCAAAGCTCGAGTCGCCGATTCTTCGTCCGACACGTGAGGACGGCACGCGCGTCGGCGGCTGCGCCGTCGCGACGGACGGCGGCCTCTGGTGGGATCCGACAATCGGGAAATACCGCCTCTGGTACGAGGACAACTGGGCGGGCAACATGCGCTATGCCGAGTCGAAGGACGGCATGCAGTGGGAATTCCCCGACCTCGGGAAAGTGAAGGTCACGAACCGCGTCTTTGACGATACCGAGGAGAAGTGCAATCACGATCTCGACAGCTGGAGCGTCTGGCCGAACTACACGGCGACGAATCCATACGCCGACTGGAAGATCTTCACCTCGGCGCCGGGCCGGCTTACGCCCGACACCTTGTACGGTTCTTCCGACGGGCGTTCGTTCACGCGCATCGGCGTCGCGGGGTGGACGAACTGAAGAAGGAGAACGCGCAGTACTGGTTCGAGAACGACCCGAAGAGACAGTCGGAACGTCCCGAGGGGGCGGTCGAGCCGGAGCTCTGGACGAACGTCGACGGCGATGGCGATCATCAGCTCTACAATTTCGACGCCGTTCCCTACGAGTCGCTGATGCTGGGCGTCCGCGAAGTCCTGCACGTCAACATTTCGCCTGACGGCAAGAAGCGCGACAATGGGTATTGCTGGACGGTCGGCCTACCGAAGACGACGGACCTGCAGTTCGCATTCTCGCGCGACGGCAGGCATTACACGCGCGCGCCGCAGGAGGCGATCAAGTCGAGCGGCTGGGGCTCGGGCAAGTGGGACACCGGCTATCTTTCGGCGATGGGCGGCATCTGCGTCATCAAGGACGAGCGGTTGTGGTTCTACTACTCTGCCCTGCGCGGCGATGCGGAGATGCGCGGGGAGAAGACCGGCAAGGTGCCGATGCAGAAGCAGGGCATGTACTACAACGGCGCGATTGGCGCGGCGACGCTCAGACGGGACGGCTTCTGCGGCATGGTGGCGGACGGCAACGGCGAGATCGTGACGAGGCCGCTCACGTTCACCGGTTCGCATCTTTTCGTAAACGCCGAATGCCTCTACGGAGAGGTGAAGGCCGAGATCGTCGACGGGGCGGGCCAGGTCGTGCCGGGCTACTCCGCGGCCGACTGCCGGGAACTCAAGTACGTCGACAGGACCAAGGCGGAACTGGTGTTCGGGAACGGCGCGTCGGGAACGCGCGCCCTTCCGAAGGGGGATGGACTGAGGATACGCTTCAAGCTCCACTGCGCGACGCTCTACTCGTTCTGGGTGTCGCCCTCCGATCGCGGTGAGTCGCGCGGCTATGTCGCCGCAGGCGGACCTGCCTACAAGGGGCTTAAGGATATCTGAAGCACTCCTACTGTTGGAGGGCGTTGAGGATCTCCGCGGTCAATCGGCCGGAGACGAGGAGGCTTTCCGCGGATATCTTGTCGAGCGTGTCGTTCGGCGTGTGCCACCAGTCGTTCAGGCCTGGAGCGCTGCCGAAGTCGAAGTCAATTAGATCGATGGAGGGATAGCCGAGATCGAGGAATGCCGAATGGTCGTCCTTCACAACGATATCGTCCTTGTAGACGATCTTCTTTTCCGCGCCGATACGCTTGGCGGCGGCGAGCGCGATGTCTTTGAGAATTGGCGTCGTGTTGGCGGGAAGGGTGATGTTGAGGTTCTTGTCGCCAAGCATGTCTATGCAAATCGCCGCCTTGACTTGGCGTTGGCGCGTGCGGAACGTTTCGGCTAGGCGGCGCGAGCCCTGGAACCCGTCATCGGGGCCGTATGCCTTGCGGCACTCCTCGCCGTCGGTCCAGACGAGAGCGATGCTCTCGGGTTGGCGGCCTGCGCGCCGCAGCGAGGACGCGAGGGCGATGAGAAGTCCGGACGTGGAAGCTCCGTCGTTTGCGCCCTGGAATCCATCGCCGATGTTTGGCATGGTGTCGAAGTGCGACATTACGACGATCCAGGCGGCATTCGTCTTCGTGCCCGGGAACTCGACCGTCACGTTGGCGAACGTCCGTTCGCCGTCAGGAGTGGGTGCGCGGAACTTGTCGAGGAAAGCGTCCGCGCCCGTGCGGCTTACGCGGTCGAGTATCCAGTTCGCCGCCAGGCGTCCGCGCATCGTTCCTGCGTCGCGCGGCGTGCAGCGCTCGACCAGGTTCGAGGCCGCGGCAAGCGCGACATGCGCGTCGGACTCGGTGAACTCTATAGGATTGGCCTGTAGTTGGAAAGAGACGAGGAGAAGTGGAAGGTGAAAGATGAAAGGTGAAAGGTGAAAGGTGAGGAGGACGACAGACGTCAGACGCCAGACGCGAGCAGAGGACATTCGACATTCGGCATCCGACATCCGGCACCTCAACATCTCAACGTCTCAACATCTCAACATCCCATCAATCCATCTTCACGCCAATCATGGCCAGTATGCGGTCAAGGTCGTCGTTGTCGATGAAGTCGATCTCGAGGAGGCCCTTTGTGTGCTTGCCGTTGGCGTGGGTCATGCCGCTCGTGAGGCGGACTGCGCAGCCGAGCACCTTGTGGATCTCTTCTGCGAGCTGGCGGACGTAGCTTTCAGGGATGTCAGGAACACCGGGCTTGCGCTCGACGACCGGGGCGTGGAGCTTGGCGATGCGGCGCTCCAGCTCGCGGACGGTGAGTCCGCCCTCGGGCTCTCCGGTGCGCGGGTTCGGGGTAGGGGCGCACTCGCGGGCGAAGCGGCGGATCTCGGCTGGGTTGTCGAGCGAGAGCAGCACCTTCGCATGGCCGGTGGAGATGGCCTTCTTGCGCAGGAGGTCCTGCACGTCATCCGGCAGCTCCAGCAGGCGCAGCGAATGGGCCACTGTCGCGCGGTTCTTGCCGACGCGGTCGGCGACTTCCGACTGCGTGAGGTTGAACGTCTCGGCGAGCGTGCGGTAGCCCTCTGCCTCCTCGACCGGGTTGAGGTCGTCGCGCTGGGCGTTTTCGGTGATGGTCATCGTGGCGGCCGTCGCGTCGTCCACGTTCCTCAGCGTCACGGGGACGAGCTTGATGCCGGCGAGGAGGGCGGCGCGCAGGCGGCGCTCGCCGCAGATGAGCTCCAGCTTGCCGTCGCCGCGGCGACGGCAGGTGAGCGGCTGGATGATGCCGTTCGTGCGCAGGGAATCCGCGAGCTCCTGCAGCTTCTCTGCGGCGAACTCGGAACGCGGCTGGTAGGGACTGCGCTCGATGTCCACGGCGGGGACTTGGAGGACGCGCTCCGTCTCGGCCACAGCCTGTACGGTTGGGACGGCAGGGGCCTGAGTCGTCGTGGCGAACGGGTTGCCCACGCGGTCGGGCTGGGCCGGAGCCTGCGGCACGATGAGGCCATCTAGGCCGCGGCCCACGCGGCCTAGGCCGCCGGTCTTGTGCTGAGACTTCAGCGCGGCGCGCGTAGGCGGCTTGGCGCCTGACGCCTTCTTGAGGAACGGGTTGGACGGCTTCTTCGCGCTCATGGGTACATCCCTGGTTGGTTGAGGCCGGTGTTTTCCGGGAGGCCAAACATTACGTTCATGTTCTGGAGGGCCTGGCCTGCCTGGCCCTTCATGAGGTTGTCGATGATGGAAACGATGCGGAGCTTGCGCGTCCGCGCGTCGACGGAGACCACGATGTCGCAGAAGTTCGTTCCGCGCACGCTCATCGTGCCGACGGCCGCCGTGGAGGGGAGGACGCGCACGAAGCCGCTCTCCGCGTAGAACTTCCGGTAGATGTCAAGCACGTCCGCCTCTGTGACGTCCTGTGTGAGGTCTCCGTAGAGCGTGGAGAGGATGCCGCGCGAGATGGGCAGCACCTGCGCCGTGAAGACGACCGTCACGTCCTGCCCCGCCTGCAGGCGCTCCACCTCGCACACGTGCTGGTGTCCGCTCAGGCGGTAGGCGTTGATCTGCTCGCAGCGCTCCGGGTAGTGGAACTGCGGCTTCGCCTTCTTGCCAGCGCCGGATACGCCGCTCTTGCAGTCGCACACGAGCCCGTGCGGGTTCACGAGGTGCGCCTTGAGCGCGGGCGCGAGGCCGAGGATGCAGCTCGTGGCGAAGCAGCCGGGGTTGCCGACAAGGTTTGCGCGCGCAATCTCTGCGCGATGCAGTTCGGGCATTCCGTAGACGTTCGTGCCGAGCAGCTCGGGGGAGAGGTGCTGCGGATCCTTGCCGAGACGCGTGGCGTAGTCCTGGTACGCGGCGAGCGTGGTGAAGCGGAAGTCGCCGGAGTAGTCGATCACCTTCGCGCCCTTGGCGAGTTCCGCCTTCGCGTCGGCCATGCCCACGCGGTCTGGCGTGGAGAAGAACACCACGTCGTACTTGCCCTGCACGGCGGGGTCGTCCGCCGCGTGTATGGGCATGTCGCAGAAACCCGCGAGGTGCGGGTATACGTCGGAGATGCGCTTGCCCGCGTCCTCGCGCGCGACCAGCGCGGATATCTCGGCGCACGGGTGCCTCAACAGCAGGTCGATGATGCCCAAGCCGCCGTAGCCCGTGGCGCCGACCACCTTTGCTTTAATCTTCTGGTTCATAGGGGCCAATATTGTACCACAATTTTCCGCTTGCGCACGGTGGGGGTCTCGTTGTATAATTGCGGCATGAGAATTTGCCATAAATATACCCTGGCCATGGCAGCGTCGGCCGCGTTCGCGTTTGCCGCGTTCCTCGGCGCGCGTGCCGAGGACGCCGCCGGTGCCGATTCCGATGCCGCGGCCAAGGAGGAGCTGCGCTTCATAAACGCGCTCGTCGACGCGGGCATGCCAGACCTCGCGGAGCCGGTCATCGCCGCCGCCAAGAAGAAGTGGCCGCAGATCGGCCCCAAGCTGAAGGTGCTCGAGCTCCAGGGAGACCTCCGGCTCGGCAAGTTCGAGGACGTGCAGAAGGTCATCGACGGCATCAAGGACAAGAAGGGCGGCGAGTACTGGGCGCTGCGCCTCGCGATGGCGGACGCCTACTACGCGCGCAACATGCTCCCCGAGTGCCGCAAGATATACAACGAGTTCTTCACCACCGTGCCGAAGCCTGGCCCGGACCTTATCGACTTCTACGTGAACAGCGGATTCAAGTGGGCGCAGATGTGCGTGAACGAGCGCCAGTTCGACGAGGCGGCGAAGATGTACGACGGCCTGCTGGCGCGTCCGCTTGACGAGTACACGTGGTGCGTCCTGGCGTCGGAGCAGGTGGAGCTGCTGCTGCGCCTCGCGTCGGAGGCGTCGGATCCCAAGCAGGCGAAGAAGCGCGCCGACTATCTGGCGCGGGCCAGCAAGTACGTGGAGGAGCTGCTCTGGAAGCGCGAGACCCAGACGCTCTACTACGGCAAGGCCATCGCGTTCAAGGCGCACATCACGATGCTGAAGGGCGACCTCGAGGGGGCGCAGAACCTCGTGCTCGACTACCTGCCCGACCTCGCGAACATCCACAAGGCGATCCTCGAGCAGGATCCCGACGGCAGGGAGGGCTACATCAAGGCCAGCCCGATGCCGGAGTGCCGCTACCTGCTGGCGTCGGTGCTCTGGAAGGCCGTGCAGGACGAGGCGAAGAAGCCGAAGCCCGACGAGGACATGATCAAGGACTCCCTCTTCGGCGCGCGCAAGGGCGGCAAGCGCAACGGGGCGGGCGCGTACAACCACGCGATCAACGTCTTCGTGAAGTACCCGGAGTCGAAGTGGGCGGCCAGCGCCGGCGAGCTCGCGGAGTCGATCTCCCAGTTCGTGAAGACGCGCTACAAGAAGGACATCAAGACGAACATCTCCAAGGATCAGATGAAGAAGGTCCGCCGCCTGCAGTTCGAGAACGCGGACGAGGACTTCCGCAGCAACAACTTCGCGGCGGCCGTGAAGTCGTACGGCGACATCCTCGCGCAGTTCCCGGAGACGGACGAGTCCATCGGCGCGGTGGCGAACCTCGCGGAGAGCTGGCTCAACCTTTGGCAGAACGAGAAGGACGCGAAGAAGAAGCAGGACAACCGGATGTCCGCGGACGCCGTGGAGGGCTACCTCGCCGAGCGCTTCTCCGGCCTGAAGCCCGAGTTCATCCGCCCTGCTGGCGACGCCGTGCTACGGCTCGCGGCCAAGGAGCGCGACATGGGGGCGCTCGCTCGCTCGCAGCAGATGTACGACGCCTACTTCGACAACTATCCCACCCACTACAACGCCGCCCAGACCGCGCTGACACTTGGCGCACGCGCCTTCAAGGCGGAGGACTGGGAAGCCGCCATCCGCTACTACGGACGTATCGCGACGCAGTACACGAACTCCACGCACTACGCAAGCGCGCTGAGCTATCTGGCCACATGCAACGGGAAGCTCGGCAACGCCGAGGCCCAGGAGGAGTGGCTGCGGAAGTTCGTGCAGGTGACGAAGAAGCCCATGGAGCGCACAAGCGCGCAGCTGAGCCTGGCGCTGATGCAGCAGAAGCGTGGCTTTGCCGCGTTCATGGACGCGGCTGAGACGAACGAGACGGAGCGTGTCGCGCTTCAGCGCAACGCGACGGTGGCCGTGATCAAGGCGATCAAGGACTTCAAGTCCGTGGCGGCGAGCGTGACGCAGCTGCTGGAGGACAAGTCGCTCGACAAGGAGCAGCGCGAGAAGCTTCTCGTGCAGCGCGAGCAGGCGCTCTTCCTCGAGGGCGAGAGCTGGCAGCGCCTGCAGATGCCCGTCGGCAAGATGACGCTCCAGCACTTCCGCGCGTTCGCCGTCAAGGCGTACGAGGAGTACCTCAAGTTCTACCCGAAGGGCAAGTACGGGGCGGTGGCGCTCGTGAAGATCGGCACCATCTGGACCGCCGAGCAGAACATGGAGAAGTCGCAGGACGCGTTCGCGCGCCTGCAGCGGGACTTCCCCGACTCCGACGAGGCCAAGAACTCCGTGCCGCGTCTGGCGAAGACACTCATCGAGATGGGACTTCGCGCGGAGGGCGTGAAGCAGTACAAGCAGATGCTTGAGACGCCTGGCGGCAAGTACTCCGCGGGACAGTTCCTTGCCGCCGGCAACGCGCTCCTGGAGGCGAAGGAGTGGGACGTGGCGCTGGAGGCGTACGGCAAGGCGATAGAGCTTGCGAAGGCACTTGAGAAGCCGGCTTCGGTGGACGCTCCGGCAATGCTTGGCCAGGCCAAGGCGCACAAGGGCGCCAAGCACTACGCCGAGGCCCACGAGCTGCTTGAGCGCTTCATCGACAAGTACGGCAAGTCGCAGCTCGTGATCGACGCGTACGAGATGATGATCGAGGTCGCCTCGGAGGAAGGGCGCGTGGAGAAGAACGACGACCTTCGCCGCAAGTTCTTCAACCAGGCCGTCGGAGCCGTCAAGAAGCTGCGTGCATACAGGAAGTCCGAGGCTGAGCAGGACATCCTCACCCTGCAGTCCGGCGACGTGCTGGTCCGCAAGATGGAGGCGGAAGAGGCGATGAACCTCGCGGAGCAGGCAAAGGAGACGTGTGGCTTGGCGACGGCCATGTTCCAGGCGTTCCTCATGTCGCACGAGCCGACGGACGAGCATCCTGCGAAGGACATGACGCCGGCGCAGCTGGCCAACCTCGAGAGGTGCTATTCGACGGCGCTGCCGCTGATGGCCAAGCTGGGCAAGGAGCAGTCCGAGGACATCCTCCGCTACGGCGAGACCTACAAGAAACTTTTCCCGAACGGGAAGCACCTGACGGCCGTCCAGAACGCGATGAACCAGGCGGGGGCGGACAAGTAGGTGAATAGTTAATAGTGAATAGGTAAGAGTCTAGAGTCAAGAAGTGATTTAAGGAAAGCTTGGAGAAAGAAACATGAAGAAGTTGACAGTCCTTCTGGTGGCGGGCGTGGCTTGCGCGGCCGCGTTCGGCGATGTGCCCGGCACGATCAAGACGACGACCGGCGAGACGCAAAAGGGAAACATCCGCTGGAGCACACGCGAAAAGGCGTACGTGGTGACCAAGGGCAACATAGAGCTCCAGGTCAAGGAGTCGGACGTCGATGTCCTGGACATCGACAAGCCCGCTTCCTTCGATGCGGCTGTGGAGCAGGTGCAGAAGGGTCAGGGCGCTGCGGCAATTTCCGCGTTGCAGAAGATCACGAAGGATTACCAGCACCTTCAGTGGGACAAGGTGGCGGGCCGTTACCTTGCCGAAGCGTACATTGCCGCCAGCAAGGCCGAGGACGCGCTGAAGACGTGCCAGAACATCATTTCGGGCGAGCCTGCAGCGGCATACAAGGGAGAGCTTGCTCCCGCTTACTGGAAGGCACTGTTGGCGCTCGGCAGGACGCCCAAGCTGGAGTCTGAGCTGGCGAAGGCGGCTAAGAGTGGCGACCGCTTCTCCAGCGGCTCGGCGCTGATCCTGCGCGGCGACATCATTCTCAAGGCCGGCAACGAGTCCGCAGACGCGGCGAAGCAGGCCCTTACGGACGGCTACCTCCGAGTGGTGTACCTCTACAACGACCAGGAGGTTGCCTCTAGGT
This sequence comes from uncultured bacterium, assembly GCA_902769585.1. GTDB lineage: Bacteria > Verrucomicrobiota > Kiritimatiellia > RFP12 > UBA1067 > RUG572. The sequence goes on along the minus strand of CACXPT010000136.1, from coordinate 9,595 downwards.
TGCAGCCAGAGGCTCTCTACAAGGCGGCGCACTGCTTCGAGAAGCTCGGCCAGAGCGGCCGTGCAGATGCCATGCGTACGACCCTGAAGAAGAGCTACGCCTCCAGCCCCTGGGCGGCGAAGTAGTGATTAGTGCCTAGTGCTTAGTGCTTAGTGCTTAGTGCTTGGTGCGTGAAACAACAAACTTACAACCCTCTAACCTAAAAGGAACAAGAAAATGAACATGAAGAAGATGCATGATGCTAGGCCTCGTGGCGGCGCCGGTGGCGGCGACCGTGGCGGCGGCGCAGGACGCGGCGCCTGCGGCGCAGCAGCAGGGCGGCGGCGAGCTGGTGGATGCCAGCGGCAAGGCCGTTGACGGCGAGCAGAAGAAGTCCGGCAGTGGCGGGTTCATGGATGTGGTGTTCGGCTCCGGCGTGCTGGGCGTGATCCTTTGGGCGGCCCTTTTCGGCGACGGCGCGGCGGCGATCTACTTCGCGGTGGACTGCTGGGTGCTCATCAAGCCGAACAAGATCATGCCGCAGACGCTCATCGCGAAGGTGCAGGGCGCGATGGCCGAGGGCGACGTGATGAAGGCGCTGAACGCATGCAAGGACGAGCCTAGCCCGATGGCGAACATCCTCGCGTCGGCTTTCCAGCACGTGGAAGAGGGCTTCGACATCATCCAGGAGGCGGTTAACGCGGCAGCCGACCTCGAGACCGAGCGCATCATGCAGCGCCTCACGTGGATCTCCGTGTGCTCGAACCTGGCTCCGTCGCTCGGACTGCTCGGTACGGTGCAAGGCATGATCATGTGCTTCGCGACACTCGCATCCGGCGTGCCCGACATCGGCGCGCTCGCGGGCAACATCTCCCAGGCCCTGTGGACGACAGCCGGCGGCCTTGTGGTGTCCATCCCGTCCCTGACGATCTTCTACTCGATCCGCAACAACGCCAACCGCCTCATCCTCCGCATGACGGCGCTCACGATGGAGCTGATCAAGGACCTCCGCAACGTCGAGGTCGAGGGCGACGCGCAGGCGTGATAATCGCTCCGAAAGGAGTTGACTGATGGCCAAGAAGCCCAACAACGAAGACGTGTCCCTGGACATGACGCCGATGATCGACGTCGTGTTCCAGCTGATCATCTTCTTCGTCGTCACGCTCAAGATGAGCGACGACAAGGACACGACGATCAAGCTTGAGGACGGCAAGGCCGGCATCCCGCTCACGCAGGAGGAGCTGCCTCCGTCTCAGCTGACCATCGACATCGCGAAGAACGGTCGCGTCTCGCTCTCGAACATCACGCTGAGCGACCAGATGCTGGCCCAGAAGATTCGCGAGCGCAAGGATCGGTACGGCGCCGAGTTCCCGTGCATGATTCGAGCGGACTGGCGGACCAAGCACCGCGACGTGAAGCGCGTGATGGACATTTGCACCGCCAACGGAGTGTGGAAGCTTTCCTTCGTCGCCATCAAGGAGGCGAAGGGAAGCATGGCGGCCCGGAAGAAGTAGCACGGAGGTTTTCACATGGCACGGAAGAAGCAGGAGGACCCCAAGGCCGAGATGACGCCGATGATCGACGTCGTGTTCCAGCTGATGATCTTCTTTATCGTCACGATCAAGCAGGAGGACATCTTCTCGAAGCTGAACGCCAACCGTCCGGCTCCGAACTCCAGCTTGAGCGATAGCGTGGAGAACGACACCCAGATCAACATCCAGATCGGTCCGAGAGGGTTCGTGTTCAATGGGCGTGGCGTGTCCCTGCCGGAGCTGCGCCGCAACATATCCAAGCTGGCGAAGACGTCCACGAAGTCGATGGTGCTGGTGCGCTGCACGCTGGACTCGCCGCACATGTATCTCGTGCAGGCGCTCGACGCCTGCGCGGAGAACGACATGCACAACATCTCCATATTCAGCATGTAGCGACTAGACGAGGAAGGAGGTTCCCCAATGGAAGAGATTGACGAAGAACAGATGAAGGAGCAGCTTGAGGAGGAAATGGCCCGCTACGAGGAAGACGGCTATTTCAAACGGCTGTTCAAGATGTTCGCCGGCCTGGGGAAGCCGCGCGGTTCTGGTGAGTACAAAGAGGCCGTCATCGAGCTCCAGCGGCAGATCGCGCCGCTGATGGCCATATTGATCCCGGTCATCGGCGCTGTCATCCTTTTCGTGGTGACGGCCGTCGGCAACAGCAACCGCGAGGCGATCAAGGTTGAGATCGTCAAGGCGGACCAGCAGGACGAGAAGCTCGACGAGATCGAGCAGCCGCCGGAAATGGACCAGCCGCCCGACGTGGACGTCGACGTGGCGGTCGACTCGCCCAACATGAACACCGATGTCTCCGATCCGACGCCAGCGCCGACCGCCGAGCCGCAGTCGGTGAAGGTGGCGGACGTCGACGCGATGCTGAACGTAAAGTCGCCCGTCATGCTGAAGAACGTGGCCGGCACGGCGCGCAACGCCGGCGTGCGCGGCACCTACACGAGCGGCGGCAAGGGCTACGGCGACGCAGCCACCGAGGCGGCCGTGTACAAGGCGCTTCGCTGGCTTAAGGCGACGCAGAATCCCGATGGGTCATGGGGCACGAATCCCAAGTATGGACTCACGAAGGGCATGGACAAGGCCGCTGGAGCCGGTTTCGCCATTCTCACGTTCCTGGCGCACGGCGAGACACCGGCATCCCCGGAGTTTGGCGAGACCGTGAAGAAGGCCCTCAACTATCTGATCAAGAGCGTATACGTGGTCAAGGACAAGAAGGGCAATCTCGTAAAGGATCCCAACGGCAAGACCCCATACGTCAAGATGAGCGGTGCGAGCGGTTCTGAGTACGGCTTCCTCATCGGCACGTACGCCCTATGCGAGGCGTACGCCATGACGAAGAATCCTGACGCAAAGATCGCTGCGGAGAAGACGCTCCGTCGCATCATCGACGGGCAGACTGCCACCGGCGGCTGGAACTACAACATGGCCCGCGTGACGAAGGATGGCCCTGACGACATCTCATTCGGCGGCTGGGCGATGCAGGCGATCAAGGCCGGCAAGATGGCTGGCATGCATCCTGACGGAATGGACGAGTGCATCAAGAAGGCGATCAAGTGCCTTAAGACGCGCAACTACTCCGAGAAGGCAGGCTTCGTGTATCGTGCCACCACCAACCACAAGGGCGGCGGCGGTGGCTTGGGCGGTGTCGGATGCCTCGCTATGCAGCTTCTCGGCTACGCGAAGGAACCAGAGGTGGCTAACGCGCTCCGCGTGATGAGCGACTGGACGCCTAGCCTTGACGCTCAGTTGCCTGTCAAGCTCGGCGGTTCCCTGCACAACCCGCAGTACTACTGCTATTACGCGGCGCAGTGCAAGTACCAGGCTGGCATGTCTGCAAACGCCACGCCGGCAAACAAGACGCTCTGGATGAAGTGGAACGCCGACATGAAGGCGCTCTACCCGAAGGCGATCACCACCTGCGTGGATCCCGCTACGAAGGCTCCGCTCACGATCAACGATCCCTCCGGCAAGCCGCAGCAGATGGGCCACTGGGTCAACAAGGACCACTACAACTACGACGTGATGGGGACCTGTCTCGCGGCGCTCCAGCTGATGGTCTACTACCGCTATCTGCCGACCACCCAGCTTAAGGCTACCGAGGTACAGGCGGATGTCGAGTCCCTCTCCAAGGACGCCACCGGCGAGGTGGGCGTCTCCATCGACATCTGATCCTTCGCTGCCGCTGTCCGTCCTCGTTTAAGTTTGGTTCCGCGACGTGCCCTCTTGACGGGGTATCACCATAGTGATAGAATGTGAGCCATGAAAATCTTTCATGGCTCACAAAGTGTCATTAAAGTCCCGCAATATGGGCTTGGGAAAGTCGGCAACGACTTTGGTCTCGGCTTTTATTGTACCGAGAGCGAGGATTTGGCAAAGGAGTGGAGCGTCCAGCCGAGCAGTGATGGATTTGCGAATGCGTATGAACTTGATATCGAGGGGCTCAACATCCTGCGGTTGAACACGCCTGAATTCACCATCTTGAACTGGATGGCGATTCTTGTCACGCATCGCCAGTTCAAGTTGAAGGTACCGGTGGCCGGTGCGGCCTATCATTACTTGAAAAGCAGATTTGCGGTTAACGTCGATGCATACGACGTCATTACCGGCTATCCGGCGGACGATTCCTACTTTGACTTTGCGGAGGCGTTTCTGAACAATTCCATTTCAGTCGAGCAGCTCGCGGTGGCATTGCGTCTCGGTAAGCTGGGAGAGCAGGTTGTCGTCAAGTCGCGCGACGCGTTCCAGCGCCTTGAGTTCGCGGGCTTCTCGCCTGCCGCCGCCGTATTCTACTATCCGCGCCGGCAGGCGCGGAACGAGACCGCAAACCGCGAATACGAGGAATTGCTTGCGAAGAACGACTTTCACGGGCTCTATATGAACGTCATACTGGCGGAACGGATTGGAAACGACGATGAACGCATACCCCGAAACGCTGCTCCCTAACGCCCGTTCGCAGCTGGCGGACGCCGTTGACTATGCCGTCATCGATCTGGGTGTGCCCATCGATGATTTCTTCTCTTTTTTTGCCGCAAGCATCTGGGCCCGACGCATTGAGCGAGGCGACCGTCCGACGATCCTCGGCATCTCCGGAATCGAACTCGCCCAGAACGTGCTGTCGGATAAAACCGGAAGGCGCGACTTCAAACCGGCACGGGAGAGCCTGCGCCGGACAAAAGCCTATTGGACAGGATGGATTCTCGCCTATTACCAATGGACGAGCGGGCGTACGTTCAGGGAGATTATGCAGGCGCTTCCGGCAAGCACCGTCGAGCGGATGTATGGCGTCTACCACGAAGCGCCGGAAGAACGGTTCGCAGCGACGGCGGACGATATCCTGCGAGAAAAGTTTCCCGAAACGCGTTTGAAGCGAATCCGTTCCGCCTACGGTTGCTCCCAGGCGCATCTCGCGAAACTGTCTGGCATTGGGCTGCGCTCAATCCAGATGTACGAGCAACGGAGAAAAAACATCAACAAGGCCGAAGCCGAGTCGATCTTGCGGTTGGCGCGGGCTTTGGGCTGCGAAATGGAAGACATCATGGAGGTCTGACGATGGGAAGATACGAAAACGCGGCGATATTCCACGACACGGAGGCGCTGTGCCGGGCGCATCCGCGCCTCAAGGAGTCCATCGCCTTCTCGCGGGCGAACCAGCGGCTGGTGCTGGAAGTGGACGCGGTGTCCGTTCCGGCGGACGGGGGCGGCGCGGAGGGACGGCTCGTCGTCTCGCCCAAGCGCACGTTCGAGGCGGCGTCTGCCTACGCGCGGACGATGAAGACGTGCGTCCTCAACTTCGCCTCGGCGAGCAATCCCGGCGGCGGCGTGGTCAACGGGTCGAGCGCGCAGGAGGAGTCGCTCTGCCGCTGCTCGACGCTCTACTTCAACCTGAACACGAACGAGATGTGGAACGGGTTCTATTCGCCGCATCGCGCCGCGCGCGACCCGATCCACAACGACGACATCATCTACACGCCCCGCGTGGTGGTGTTCAAGAGCGACACGGCTTTTCCGACCACGCTTCCCGAAGGGGAATGGTATGAGCTGGACATCATCTCGTGCGCGGCGCCGAACCTCCGCGAGCAGCCCAGCAACAGGATGAACAGCGGCGACGGCGACCGGTGCGCGCAGGTGGCCCCGGATGAACTTCGCCGAATCCACGAGAAACGGCTGGCGCGCATCCTCGACGTGGCGGTTGCGAACGGCGAGGAGGCCGTGGTCCTCGGCGCGTTCGGATGCGGCGCCTTCCGCAATGACCCAAAGGTCGTGGCCGCAGCTGCGGCGGCCGTGGTGCCGCGCTACCGCACGCGCTTTAAGGTCATCGAGTTTGCGGTTTACTGCCGGGCCGACGACACGCGGAATTACGATGCGTTTAGGGCAGTGATACTTCGACCTTGAAGAAGCGGGAGGCGCTGTTCGTGGGAGCGGTGAACTCGTCAGTGAGTTCGGCCGCGCCCTTGATCGTGTAGACGCGCCGTTGCTGCCCGTCCTCGTTTAGGTCGGGATCCCAGGTGATCTTCATCTCTCCGTTCTCGAAGGAGATGTTCGCCGTAAAGCGGTCGTCCTCATCCGTGGGGTCTGTCCCCGCCACGTAATCCTGCCAGAGCGGGATCGACTTGCCGAACGGCGAGGTGCCCTCGGCGAGGCCGTCGTATGCAGCGTCGGAGGCGAACTGCGAAGCGTTGTTCGTGATCGTCGGGTACAGCTCGTCGAGGTAGCTGTACGGGACGCCGTGCGTGAGCGTGGCGTTTCGTGTGCGCACGCCTGAAACGACGACGGGCGCGTAGTTGCGCGTGGCGACGTTCGCGTTCGACACCTTGTTCGTAAGGTAGATGCCGGTGGAGGTTCGCGCGAGGAACGAGACGAGGTTGTTCGCGCCGGGGACGCCCATCAGCGTGCCGGCCGGGATCTCCTGCGTGCAGACGCCGTTTTCGACGGGTGCGTTCGCAACGAAGCGTCCGTTTACGAACACGTCGAGCGTGGCGGCGCGCTCGTCGGAGACTGCGACGCTGACCGTGATCGGCTGGTCGGGCGCCGGATCGCCCGAAAGGCCCGGGAACGACGGCGTGAGGATCGACGTCGCAGGGCGGAGGGGATAGTTGCGTGGAAGCGTGCCGATGTTCGAGACGGTCGTGTCGAGCGTGGCGAACTTGCCGTCGAGCCATGCCACGCGGTCCTTCAGGAACTGCTTGAACACGGCGGCGTCGCCGGTCTCGCCGCTGAAGCCGGTGCGGTAGAACCAGCGCGCCTCGTTTGCGGCGCCCGACTCACGGATGTAGGCGACGTGCTGGTCGTAGATGCCGTTGTCCTGCAGAAGGGCGGTGAGGTACGGACGGCAGGCGAGGTACTTCTCGCGCACCTTCATGCAGAAGTAGGGTTCGCTGCACCATTCGGCCATGAAGTTCGCGACGTTGCCGCCAGGGGCCCAGCCGGTGGGCGAGGGATCCTTGAGGTACACCTGCCCGACGTCGTTCGTGCCCCACTTGCGCACCTGCGGGCTGCCGCAGCCCCAGTCGAAGTCCCACACCGGCCCCATGACCATCTTGACGCCGCGGTCCATGTAGGCGTAGCGGCTCTTGTAGCTGGAGTCGCTGTTGCCCATGATGTACATCGTAAGCCAGTAGCCCGTCATCGAGTCGAGATCGCAGAGGTCGAGCCAGTTGCTGCCGGCGGCGCTGGTGCCCCGGCCCGAGGTCCAGGCGTCGAAGAGGTCCGTCCAGTAGTTCCGGCAGACGTCCATCATCAGGTCGCTCGTGACGAGGTATTCAGGCTTGTTGAGCATGACCTTGTAGAGGGAATCCTTGATGCCCGCCTTGATCTGGAACTGCGAGAGCTCGTCGTACTCGTTCGAGAGCTCGAAGAGGTAGCCGCCGCTGATGTCGTTCTTCTTGACGCCCTTGACGGAGGAGATGTCCACCATGCCGAGTTCGTTCGAGAACACGCCCGTGTTCACCCAGCTGAAGTTCTCCGAGAACTGCCCCTTGTCCGTCACGCCGATTGCGGCGAGCTGCGCCGCGATCTCGGCGTTCTTCAGCGCGGCCTTGCCGACGGTCTCGGCGGCATCCTCCCAGTCGTAGATGTTCACGCGGTCCTCGCCCACGCGGATGTGCTGGCAGAACTGGTAGCAGCCGAGGAACTGTCCGTTGAGGATCACGTCCACCCACGTGCTCTTCTGCCACACGGGTACGCCTAGCTCGTGCGACATGTCATAGGCGACCTTGTTGCGGAGCATGCCCTCGTCGTAGTAGTTCGCGAGCAGCACCCAGTGCTTGTTCTTGACACCGTTGGGGTCGAGTCCGAACATGTTCGTTTTCGAGTCGAGCTTCAGCTTGTAGGGCTTCTTGGGGAGCCCCTTCGTTGAGTTGCCGCGCACCTTGATCGTGAGCGGGCCGCTGTAGATCTCCTTGGAGGAGAACTGCGTCTCGCCGAGGACCGTGCGCATCGTGCCCGTGTGCTCCTCCTTCTGCGCGGTTGGCATTGTGCCGTCGTCGGTCTGGATGTAGAGGACCGGGAGGCGGCTCACGTAGTTGCTGGCGGCGCCGACATAGCCGTTCTCGTCGTACGCCTCCACGATCAGCCAGTGGCCGTAGTCCGCGGCGGTCACGGTGTAGTCGGCCGTCGTCGCGAGCACGTCGTCGGAACGGCTGAAGACGCTGTCCACGCGCCGCCACACGTAGTGGAGCGTCCCGACCGTGGCGCCGGCGTTCGGCGTGACGCCGAACGAGAGCGTGCTGCCGGCCGCCACGCGGTTGCTGACCGACGAATCGAACGCCACCGTGGCGCGCGGCGCGATCGTCGTGGCCTGCTTGCCGCTGAACGCGCCCACGCGGCCCGTGCCGCAGAAGACGACGTGGTGGACGTGGTCCTTCACGTTGTCGTTGGCATTGTACGCCTTGTTGCCCCTGCCGGACGTGTTGGCGTCTAGCCACGTCGTGCCGTCCGCAGCCGCGAGGACGTGTCCGTCCACGCTGTAGCGAACCTTGTTCGGGCGGACCGAGAGGTCGAGCTCGATGCGGACGTCGAAGTACGTATCTTCCGCCGGCACGACATCTGGTGATGACACCTCCGTCCAGTTGCGCGCCGTCCAGCCGACGAACGTGAGGTTCGTGGCGTTTTCTGTCTCGGTCATGCGCAGGATGAGTCCGGCGTAGGAGTCGGTAGGTGCGGTGGCGTACTCCTCGCCGCCGCGGCACGCGACGAACGTCATGCGCGAATCGACACAGACGGGCTTGTAGCTGCCCGAGCTCGAGGGTGCCGAGAACCGGAGGTCGCCCGGGGCGGCGCCCACCTGAAGGTAGCGCTCGCCGTTCAGTTCCTCGATGGAGGATCCGTCTGACGCGCTACGCGTCCACGTACCGGCCGTGTCGGCCCATGTCGCGGCGTTGATGCCGGAGTAGTCCTCGTTGAACCAGCTGTTCCAGACGAAGGGGATGTCGTCGGCAGAAACAAACCCGACCGAGAGAACGGCCAGCGATGTGAAAATGATGCGATAGGACATGGTACCCACCTTGCTTTGAGTTTTTAACTGCGGCAATGATACCAATTCCCGACTCGTCTTGCAAGCCGCCTTTTTGCGCAATGGAAGGTTGCTAGGCGAGGAGAAGGTCGGAGGTCGTGAACGATGGGGCTCGGCCCTCAAGAAACGCGACGAAGTCCTCGAAGGAGGCTGGCGGAAGGTCCTCGTGCCGGAATGTGACGGAACGGGCTGCTCCAGCCGGTTGCGTATCCATGGATATTCGCACGGCAACGGCGCATGCCGGCTGCGGATTGCCGAATTCCGGCAGGTAGAATTCCGGGGTGGACTCCTCGGCATAGACAAAGATCGTATCGCGGCGCATCACAAGGGCCTCGAGCAAGCCGGCCTCAAGCGAGCGTTCACGCGCGGCGATGGCCGTGTAGGGGGCGTGGTTCTTCGTCAGGAGCGAGAACGCGCCGGGAGCGGCGTTGTGGACGGAGGCGGAGAAGCCGGCTGGCGACATCTCGCCGTCCGCGTGGAACTGCTTCATCAGCTTCACCGTGACGCCGATCTCGCCCCAGCGCGAGGCGAACACCACAGGCAGCTCGGCGTCAGACTTCAC
>CACXPT010000135.1 GCA_902769585.1 uncultured bacterium | reverse complement strand
GCCTTTGCCGATACTGCGAACATACCAGGGATTGGCGACTACTTTGCGGGCAAGATGTATTCGCCGAGCTATCTTTCGTGCGAGCATGTCATGGCGAGGGTGGGGTTGATACCCGAATCAGTCGTGCAGTTCACGTCCGTGACATCCCTCAAGACAGCTTCGTTCAAGAATGATTTTGGCGAGTTCTTCTATCGCAGCGTCAAGCCTCAGTTGATGTTCGGTTATGGCGTGGAGTCCGTGGATGGAGGATTGCCCGTCCTGGTCGCGACGCCTGCGAAGGCTCTCTGCGATTTTCTGTATCTCAATCCGCAGTATGACACACGGGGCGAAATCGAGGCGTTGCGCCTCGATCCTGACGTGCTGGAGGAAATCAGTCGCGACGGCAGACTCGACGAAGTTGCTTCGCGCTTTGACTCGCGGGCACTTGCCCGACGTATTAGGCTCGTCAAGGAGGTGTATGCGATATGATCTCGTTTGAATCGATAAAGGGATTTTTCCCGGAGGAACTTCGCGCCGGACAGTTCGCGAAGCACATCCTGAAGGAATATGTCGAGTGTCTTGCGCTTGAGTGGATTGCCAGAAGTCCGTGGGCGGCGAAGCTGACGTTCATCGGCGGCACGAACTTGCGTCTGACAAAGGACATCGACAGATTCTCCGAAGATCTTGACTTCGACTGCAAGGAACTTACGCCAGATGATTTCATGCGCTTCACCGATGCGCTCATTGCGTATTTGACGAACAACGGGCTGAATGCCACCGCGAAGGAAAAGGAATCGGACCGCCTGACGGCGATGCGACGAAGCATTCTCTTTCCAGGACTCTTGCATGACTTGGGGCTCTCGGCTTTCAAGGAAGAGCGGTTTCTGATGAAGATTGAGGCGCAAGACCAAGGCAGGGACTACAAGAAGGTTTCCGTTGACGTTCGTCGTTGTGGCTTCTTCTTCCCCGTGAACGTGCCGAATGAGGCGACGCTCTGTGCCATGAAGCTGTCGGCATTGCTCACGCGGGCAAAGGGACGCGACTTCTATGATGCGATTTTCCTTTTGCAACGTACGGAACCTGATTATTCGTTCTTTGCCTTGTCGCATCCGGAGATAACCGATCTTGCGTCGCTCAAGGCGGCGCTGAAGGCAAAGTCGGAATCTGTTGACTTGGAACTTAAGCGCCGCGACGTGGCACATCTCCTCTTCCACCACGAACGTGCAGACCTCGTGCCACGCTTCCCCGCATTCGTTGATTCGCTGTAGTGTAGTGCGAAAGTCGGCAGCCTGACGAAAGGAAAGGGCATCTTCCATGACAACGGACTTTAGAAAGTATCGAAAACAGACTTGATTGTCGTTTGCGTTCATGTTACTGGCGATAGGTGCGTTCATTTCGGTAATTGCCTTTAGTATCATTGGTGAGATGGTTGTAATGGGCATAGGCTTGGTGATGATGTTCGTATTTGGCGGCATCGCACTTGTGTTTGAGTGGGCGGCGTATGACAATCTGATTTGCTCGAATTGCGGAAAGCGAATCCTGAAACCGTTGAGGGAATCGTTTACTAAGGAGAACAGGGCTTCTTACCGCCGAATCGATAAAGGAGAAATAGTTGAGTGCGTGCATTGCGGCGCGAAAATCGAAACGGCGTGAATTCTTGTTCCGCACCGTAATCTTACGAATGGAATTTGTGCTGTCATATGCAATAGACTGCAATTAGTACTGATATGTTTGCACTTTTGCAAGAAGAAAAGACGTATTAGCACATTGACGTTTGCGGAGATTACGTGCTATAAAATCCGCAAAAATTGCGGAGAAAAAGCAATGCGCAAGCTGAAGTTCGATGCCGGATGGTGGGAGGGGTAATTAGGGATTGCATAGCGGAGTGATAATATGATATAATGCAATCGTATTGACAACGTGATGGAAGGATTATTATGCAAGAGCAAGCATTGGTTCAGATTCGTATTGATCGACCGCTTAAAGAAGAGGTGGCCGAAATATTCTCGTCAATTGGCATTGACATGTCAACGGCTATAAGGATGTTCTTTCTTCGTTGCCGCAAGGTGAAGGGAATCCCGTTCGCTCTTAATGCGGAGGATGATTCTCGTCAGTTGAAGTTCGGCGTGTCTCGTGGAAAATGGTCGTTGCCGGATGATTGGGAGATTCACGACAAAGCAATGGATAAGGAAATTGAGGCGGATTTCTATGGGAATTCTCTTTGATACCCACACGCTTATTTGGTTCTTGACGGACAGTCCCAGATTGTCGGAGGGCGTTCGGCGGATGCTCCGAAATTTTGCGGGGAACCTTTTCTATAGTTCTGTTTCGATACTTGAGATATCCATAAAGCATTCGCTGAAGCCAGAGGCCATGCCGTGCGTTCCTGAAGAGGTGGCTGCAGACGCCGAGGTGTCTGGCATCCGCGAACTGCCTTTTCTGTCGCGGCATGCCAAGGTGGTCGGGGATATCCCGTGGATACATCGTGACCCGTTCGACAGAATGCTGGTGGCTCAGGCCGTAAACGATGGCCTGAAATTGCTTTCGCATGATGATCTCGTAATCCGCTACGGGGATTTCGTAATACCTTGCTGACGATTCCCCGGGATGACATGCGAACATTGCGGGAAGGAAGTGAATGAACCGACGGATGACAGATGACGACTATCGCGTAGACGCGGTGACGGCGGCGAAGGCACTCGTTGGCGCGTGGCTCTGTCGCAGGCTGGAGGATGGAACCGTCATGCGACGGCGCATTACCGAGACAGAGGCCTACTGCGGCGAGAGGGATACCGCCTGCCACGCGCACAAGGGGCGCACGGCGCGGACGGATGTGATGTACTCGCCGGGCGGCTGCGCCTACATCTACCTCTGCTACGGGATGCACGAAATGCTGAACGTGGTGACGGGACCGGAAGGCCGTCCGGAAGCCGTCCTCATTCGCGGCGTCGAAGGCGCGGAAGGTCCCGGACGTTTGACGAAGCTTCTCAAGATCGACCGCTCGCTCAACCGCGAGGACCTTGTCTCTTCCGATCGACTGTGGCTTGAAAGCGATGGTTCGCGGGTCAGGTTCACCGCCGCTCCGCGCATCGGCATTGCCTACGCCTCGAAACGCGACCAGAAACGCAAGTGGCGTTTCACGATTTGCACGGTCTGATTTCAACGTTCGACATTCACCCCCGATATGGTATAATCTTCGCCGTCGATTTTACAGAAGGACGAGATGAAGATGAAACCGATTCTGCTGACTGGGACGGCCGCCTATTCGCCGTTCCGCCTCGACGCGCTTCGCGCCGCATTGGGCTCCTACGCCCCCGAACTCAAGACCGCACAGATCGATGCGCGCTGGGTATATGCCATCCAGCCCGAGGGCGACGGACCCGACGAGGAGACGCTCGCTCGCGCTGCGCTGCTGCTGAATGTAGTGCCTAGTGCGGAGTGCTTAGTGCCTAGTGCGGAGCTAACGCACAAGGATGGGTGCGCAAGCAACGCACGAAGCACCAAGCACGAAGCACCAAGCACCTTCTACGTTACGCCGCGGAAAGGGACGATATCGCCGTGGTCGTCGAAGGCCACCGACATCTTCCGCAACTGCGGACTGAAGGGCATCGCGCGCGTCGAGCGCGGTATCCGCTTTGAGGTGTCTCCCGCCGTGCCGCCAGTTGCCCTTGGCGCGCTTCACGACAGAATGACGGAGGGAGTATACACTGACCTCGATGACCTTTTCGATCAGTTGCCGCCTAAACCCGGACGCACGTTCGACGTGATGAAGCAGGGCGTGGAGGCCATCCGCGCCGCGAACGTGGAGCTGGGGCTCGCCATCTCAGAGCCGGAGATGCAGTACCTCGCCGAAAGCTTCGCCGCCGCCGGGCGCAACCCTACCGACACCGAGCTAGTGATGTTCGGTCAGGTGAACAGCGAGCACTGCCGGCACAAGATCTTCGGCGCGAAGTTCATCATCGACGGCAAGGAGATGCCGAACTCCCTCTTCGGCATGATCAAGAACACGCACAAGAAGAACGGCAAGGGCACGCTCGTGGCCTACAAGGACAACTCGTCCGTGGTGGAAGGGTTCGAGGTTGAGGTGCTTGGTGCTAAGTGCTTAGTGCCTAGTGCGGAGCTGAAGCGCAAGAATGGGCGCGCAAGCAACGCACCAGGCACCAAGCACCAGGCACCAAGCACTTACACCTTCCGCAAGGTCCAGCTCGATCAGCTGATGAAGGTGGAGACGCACAACCACCCGACGGCCATCTCTCCGTATCCGGGCGCGGCGACGGGCGTGGGCGGCGAGATCCGCGACGAGGCGGCTACTGGCAGCGGTTCGCGCTCCAACGCGGGCATCTGCGGCTTCATGGTGAGCGACCTCCACATCCCTGGCTATCCACAGCCGTGGGAGCGAGAGTACGCGGAGTTCCCGAAGAGGCTTGCCACGCCGCTCGCCATCATGACCGAGGGGCCCATCGGCGGCGCGGCGTTCGGCAATGAGTTCGGTCGTCCGCAGCTGACCGGCTTCTTCCGCACCTACGAGGGCGAGGCGGCCGGGCTGTACCGCGGTTACCACAAGCCCATCATGCTCGCGGGCGGACACGGCGTCATCATCCGCGACCAGGTTGACAAGAAGCCCGTGACGACAGGCGCGTACATCGTCCAGATCGGCGGCCCCGCGATGCGCATCGGTCTCGGCGGCGGCGCGGCGTCGTCCATGATGACCGGCACGAACGACGAGGCGCTAGACTTCAACAGCGTGCAGCGCGGCAACGCCGAGATGCAGCGCCGCTGCCAGGGCGTGATCAACGCCTGCGCGGCGCTAGGGAAAAAGAACCCGATCCTCTCCATCCACGACATCGGTGCGGGCGGCCTCTCGAACGGATGCCCGGAGCTCGTGGAGGCTACCGGCGGCAAGTTCCAGCTCCGCAAGGTCCACAACGAGGAACTCTCCATGAACCCTATGGAGATCTGGTGCTGCGAGGCGCAGGAGCGCTACGTGCTCGCGCTCAAGCCATCCGCGCGCGCCTTTTTCGAGGAGCTTTGCGCGCGCGAGCGCTGCCCCGTGGCGTTCATCGGCGAGGCGACCGGCGACGGGCAGCTAGTTCTTGAAGACGAGTATTTCCACGATCGCCCGATTGACATGGACATCAGGGTCTTGCTCGGCAAGCCGCCGCGCATGGTGCGCGACGTCAAGCGCGTGAAGGTGAAGCACGAGAACCTGAATCTTGCCGGCATCAAGCCGCAGGACGCGTTCTTCCGCCTCCTGCACCTGCCGACGATCGCCGACAAGACGTTCCTCGTCACGATCACCGACCGCTCGGTCACCGGACTCGTGGCGCGCGACCAGATGGTCGGGCCGTACCAGCTGCCGGCGGCGGACTGCGCAGTCACGACGATGGGCTACAAGACGCTCAACGGCCAGGCGATGGCGACGGGCGAACGCAGCCCCGTCGCGCTCGTCAGCGGCCCGGTTTCCGCCCGCCTCGCGATCACCGAGGCGCTCACGAACCTCGCGGCGGCGAACTGCGGCGACATCAGGAACGTGCGCCTCTCCGCCAACTGGATGGCGCCCTGCGGCGAGCCTGGCGAGGACGCCAACCTCTACGACACCGTCGAGGAGGTCGGCCTCAACTTCTGTCCGGCGCTCGGCATTTCCGTGCCCGTGGGCAAGGATTCGTGTTCCATGCACACCACGTGGACCGACTCGAAGGGCATCGCGCACAAGCAGGTCGCGCCGCTCTCGCTCGTCATCTCCAGCTTCTCGCCCGTTAAAGACGTGACTCTGACGCTGACGCCCGACTTGAAGTGCTTAGTGCCTAGTGCGGAGTGCTTAGTGCCAAGTGCGGAGCTGAAGCACAAGGATGAGCGCGCAAGCAACGCACTAGGCACTATGCACCAGGCACTAGGCACTAAACTCATCTACGTCGATCTTGGCCATGCCAAGTACCGCCTAGGCGGAAGCAGCCTTGCACAGGTGTACAACCAGCTTGGCAAGGAGACGGCCGACGCGGACGCTAAGTCGGTGAAGGCTTTCTTCAATGCGATGCAGAAGATCGTCGAGAGGAAGCTCGCGCTCGCCTATCACGACCGCAGCGACGGTGGTCTAGCCGTAACGCTTGCCGAGATGGCCATCACTGGCGGAAAGGGCATTGCCGTGCGGTTGCCAGATGTCGATGCCGAAGGCAACCCTGTCGATCCGCTCGCGGTCCTCTATGCGGAGGAGCCAGGCGCGGTGCTGCAGGTGGCGGACGAGCACGTGCAGGAGGTGCTGTCAATCTTCAGGAAGGCCGGACTTGAGGGCGACACCTTCCTCATCGGCGCGCCCACGGCCGACAGGTCGTTCACGATCCATGTCGGGTGCCGTCGCGTTCTCGCGACGGACATCACGTCCATCCGCCGCGCGTGGAGCGAGACGACCTACCGCATGCAGGCGCTTCGCGACAACCCCGTCACGGCCCGCGAGGAGTACGACAACGGCCTCGACGAGACCGACCCGGGATTGACTTTCCATCTGACATACGATCCTGATGAAGTGCCTAGTGCGGAGTGCCGAGTGCCTAGTGCGGCGCTAAAGCACAAGGATTCGCGCGCAAGCAACGCACTAAGCACTAAGCACCAGGCACTAGGCACTAAAAACAAGCCTCGCATGGCCATCCTGCGCGAGCAGGGGGTGAACGGCCACATCGAGATGGCGGCGGCGTTCGCGCTTGCGGGCTTTGAGAGCGTGGACGTGCACATGACGGACCTTCTCGCTGGGCGCGTGGACCTGGCCGACTTCCAGGGACTCGTGGCGTGCGGCGGCTTCAGCTACGGCGACGTGCTGGGCGCGGGCAGCGGCTGGGCACGCTCGATTCTCTTCAACAGGAAGCTGAAGGCGATGTTCAGGAAGTTCTTCCACCGGAAGGACACGTTCTCTCTTGGCGTGTGCAACGGCTGCCAGATGCTCTCGCAGCTTAAGGACTTGATTCCTGGAGCGGAGGGGTGGCCCGAGTTCAAGCGCAACATCTCCGAGCAGTTCGAGGCGCGCTACTGCACGCTGGAGGTGTTGGACTCTCCGTCGATCTTCTTCAAGGGCATGGCCGGTAGCCGCATCCCGATCGCGGTGGCGCACGGCGAAGGGCGCGCTGAGTGGACGGGAGGGACGCGCTCCTGCGCGTCTGCGATCCCCGCTCTCCGCTACGTCGACGGGCGCGGTTTGCCGACGGAGCGCTACCCGTGGAACCCGAACGGGTCGAAGGACGGCCTCACGTCGTTCACGACGAAGGATGGCCGCGCGACGATCATGATGCCGCACCCGGAGCGCGGATTCCGCGCCTGCCAGCTTAGCTACAACCCCGGCGTCTTCACCGGCGAGGCCGGTCCCTGGATGCGCATGTTCCGCAACGCCTACGCATTCGCTGTTGCCGGACATGCGGGCCGCTGATTGGCAGAGCTGGTATGGAGACGCTGACGGGCCTACGGATCATCCTTCTATAACTTGTCGAAGTCATGTAACGAACGAATCTGGCACCACCGCATGGGAGGGCCGCGCTACTGCGCGGCCGCTGGGGTAGTCCTTCATGGATGGTGGTCTGTGAGATTGAACTGCACATAACTGTGGAAGTTATATGCAGATTACGGTTGAGAATCTGCACATAAAATGGTATTCTATGTGCAGATTACCGCCGAGAATGGGTTCAAGACCATGCATATCTTCGACTACTCGTTTCTGAAGGACGACCTGCTGCCTGCGCAGTTGGTCACTTATGCCGCGAACATTTCAACGCTGAAGGTCATGACTTCCATGCGTCGAAATGAGAATGCCGCGGCGTTCCGGCAATTGGAGTCGATCGCACGAATCGAGTCGGTAAAGGCATCCAACGCGATAGAGGGCATCGTCACGACGGATAATCGAATACGTGCCCTCGTCGGCGGAGGAAGTGCGCCGCTCAACCACACAGAGGCCGAGATCGCCGGATATCGCGATGCGCTGAACGAGATACACGTCAATTTCGCCGCGCATGACTTCAGGGAAAGCGACATACGGAATCTTCATGCGCAGATGATGCGTCTGGCCGAGCCTGGAGCGAACGGCGCATACAAGACGGAAGATAACGTAATCGCCGAACGGATGCTCGACGGGCGGCGCATTGTCCGTTTCCAGCCGACATGCGCGGCGGATACGCCTGAGGCCATGCGGCAGCTCGTGCTCGCGTATGTGGAGGCGAGGGACGATGTGGCGATCAACAAGCTGCTGCTTATTCCCTGCGTGATCCTCGACTTCCTCTGCGTGCACCCTTTCAAGGACGGCAACGGACGCCTGAGCCGCCTGCTGACGCTGCTTCTTCTCTACCGCAACGGATTCGATGCGGGCAGATACATGTCGTTCGAGGCGGTCATCAACGCACACAAAGCCGAATACTACGAGGCGCTGAAGGAGTCGTCCGTAGGATGGGGCGAATCGCATCCGAGATATTTTCCGTTCATGGTGAATTTCCTTTCCACCCTTTACGAGTGCTACAACGAACTCGACAGGCGTTTCGGGGCGGTTGCCGCGGCAAAGGTGTCGAAGAAGAAACGCATTGAGTCCACGGTGCTGAACTCCTTTACGCCGCTCTCCAAGTCCGACATTTGCGCAATTTTGCCGGACGTGAGCCCGACGACCGTCGAGGCGGTCCTTGGCGCGATGGTGCGTGGCGGTCTCATACGCCGCCTTGGCGGCGGCCGCGGAACAAAGTACCTCAGGGCGTAAGTCGAGGGGGCGTGAACGTCCCTGCGAGCGTGCGTTGCGCGCGCCGGGCGACTAAATCTGGTTTTCGTAAATAGTCGCCCGGAAAACTGACTCGAATTTCGGGCGACTATTTTGGGAATTTACATTTAGTCGCCCAAATTGAGATTGTGTCGCCGCGCAGGATATGGTACAATTCAGCCGAAACGGACGAATTGGAGGATTGTCTTCTAATGGAATTTTTCGGACGAGAGGAGTATCTGGACAAGCTCGACGCGTTGTGGCGCAAACGCACGTCATCGCTTGTGGTGGTGTCGGGCCGTCGTCGCATCGGCAAATCGACGCTGGTCGAGGAGTTCGCCCGCCGTTCGGGCTGCATGTTCATTGAGATCGCGGGGTTGCCCCCCGAGAAGAAGATGACGAACGCACGGCAGTTGGAGAACTTCTGCGAGCGACTGGCGCATGCGACGGGCCTGCCGGAACCGAAGGCCGACTGCTGGGCCAAGGCGTTTGACGCGCTGGCGTCGGCCGTCCGCTCGCGCGAGCGGACGATCGTGTTCCTCGACGAGATCTCGTGGAAGAAGTCCCGGCTGATCCTCGTCGTGGCCGGAAGCGTCTCGGCGTGGATACACGCGAACATCCAGCACGGGAAGGGGTTCGTGGGGCGGCTGTCCCTCGACATCACGCTCCCGGAACTGCCGGCGCGTGACTGCCTCGCGTTCTGGGGGCGCAAGCTCGCGCGAACCGCGACGCGGGAGATACTCGACGTGCTGTCCGTCACGGGAGGCGTGCCGAAATACCTCGCCGAGATGGACGCCTCGCTTTCCGCGGACGAGAACGTGCGGAGGCTGTGCTTTGATCCGGACGGTTATCTGTACGGCGACTTCAACAGGATATTCGACGACGTGTTCGACATGACCGTGGCGGCGAAGAAGCGGATCGTGACGGCGCTTGCCGACGGACCGGCGAGCGTCGCGGAACTGGCGGAGCGCTTCGGCTCGGATCCGAACGGACACCTCTCGGCCGACCTCAAGGAACTTGCCGAGGCCGGCTTCGTCGCCGCGTCGGCGGGATTGAACCCGCAGACCGGAAAGCCGGCGCGGGAGGTGCGCTACCGCCTCAAGGACAACTACACGCGCTTCTACCTGAAGTACGTGCTGCCCAAGCGCACGGCCATCGAGGCCGGCGTGTTCCGGTATCTGTCGCTTGACCGCCTGCCGGGCTGGGACGCGATCATGGGACTGCAGTTCGAGAACCTCGTCCTGAACAACTTCCCGCTCCTGGCGCGCGAGATCGGCCTCGTCGGCAAGAATGTCGAATCGGTTGCGCCGTATTTCCGCCGGGGCGGAAAGACGGGCGCGGGCGTCCAGATCGACATGCTCGTCCAATTGCCGCGGAGCGTCTACGTGGTGGAGATTAAGCGGAAGGCCAGGATCGGGGATTCCGTGGTGGAAGAGGTCCGGCAAAAGGTCGAGAGGCTGGCGCTGCCGAAGTCCAAGTCCGTGAAGACGGTGCTCGTCTATGACGGGGAACTCGATCCGTCCGTCGAGGAGAACGACTTTTTCGACTACCTGATCCCAGCCGAAAAGCTGCTTGTTAGGTGAGTTATTGTATTTGAAAGGATCGGAAAATGAGAACGATATTACGTGTACTAGTGAAGGCTGGGAGCTGACGGGCGGCGGGAACGCCGCGCTGACGCTGTCGTACAAGGGGCGGAAGCTCCTTTCCGACGTGACGCTCGGCGGCTGGACGGACGGCTACAAGCGCGGGACGTTCGGCGGGCGCGGGTATGCCGCGTGGCGGGAAGGGGACACGGTCACGTTCTCCAAGACCGGGCCGAACGCGAACGTGACGCTCGCCGTGACGCTCGCCAAGGGGCGCGCCGCGTTCGCGATGGACGTGGACGTTCTGAAGGAGTTCGGTCCCGTGGAGTACGGCTTCAACATTCCCGTGGACAGCTTCGCCGGGCCGGACGGCTCCGCGTGGCCGATGGTGGACAAGACGTTCTGCCTGATCACGCCCGGCCAGAAGTTCGAGTCCGTGCACGGACGCCGTCTCGCGTTCGAGTACCCCGAATCGCAATACGCCCTCACGGTGTTGGAAGGCAACGTCTTCGCCCTCCAGGACATGCGCCGTAAGGGTGACAACCACGTGCGCTTCATCGCGTGCCGGCGGTCCACCGAGCCCTGCCGGATGTCGTGGCGGCACGAGTGGACGGTCAACGAGTCGTTTGACGCCGAGGCGCGTACGCGCCGCCGGATCCTGTTCGGACGGCCGCGTCAGCGTCTTGTGCCGGTGGAGTTCTCCAATCCCGGCTTCGAGGACGGGGCGGCGGGCTGGTCGCTGCCGAAGAAGGCCGCGCACGACGGCAAGGTGGCGCACGGCGGGAAGGGGGCCGTGCGCCTGCGCGTGGACGACCCGAAGAAGGATTCCTGCTACGTGACGCGGCAGGTGCCGGTCAAGCCCGGCGCACGGTATCGCGCCTCCTGCTTCG
>CACXPT010000134.1 GCA_902769585.1 uncultured bacterium | reverse complement strand
GAGATACGGCACGATCTTCTCGCCGAGCATGTTGCCCATCTCCAGTCCGGCGGAGAAGAACGTGGACGACGTGTCGCGCGCGTCCCGGCACGGCAGGTGTCCGATCTTCTTGAATCCCTTCAGCTTCTCCAACGGATCGAGCGTGAAACCGTAGTAGAACGGCCCCGTCGGCACGCCCTCGCGGTTGCCGTAGTTGTCGCCGTCAATCTCGGGCATCGGACACTCCTGCGCGCCAAGGTACGCCTTGATTTTCGCGACACGTTCCGGCGGAAGACGCAAACGTCCTGCATCGCCCCCTGCCATCACAGGGAAACTGTTGGTCGCGTCGTCAAGTTCCAGCAGCGCGGCGGCTGACGCCCCCATGCAGTTGAGCCAGTCGTAGATCGGCTGTCCGAGCGTATCGTGCGTCCAGAAAGTCGGAATGCGTCCTTCCGGCGTCTGGACGCGGGTGATCGTGTCGCCGAGCGTCCGCGCCTTGGCCAGCAGCTCCGGCTCGCCCGTCACCCTCCAGAGCGCCAGGTAGGCGCGGATCATCTTCACCGCCGACGCGTCGATCGGTATGAAGCAGCTGTACTGCTCCAGCACGGACGGCACGTCCCACTGCGGATGGTTCGCGGGCTTTTCCCAGCAGACGAACCGCCTCTCGCAGAAGCGCAGGATTCGGCGGCACTGCTCCAGGCGCGCCTTGTCGCTGGGGAAGCGGCGCAGGATCTCGAACATCGCATCGACCGCGTTGTGCTTGGTCGGGTTGGCGTAGGGCGGACGCGGCTGGATGTCCTCGAACTGCCCGTCCCAGTTCCAGTCCGCGAGCGGATGCGCCTCCAGCCACGCGAAGCAGGCGTCGGAGGCCTTCGCCCAACTGTCATCCCCCGTAGCCTCGGCGAGTGCCCTGAAGAAAACCATTGGCTTCGTCGGCACAAGCGTGTTCTCGCCGATCGGCTCACCGGTCGCAAGCCGCATCTTGAGCGGCCAGCTCCCGTCGGAACGACGCGTCTTGAGATAGGTCTCGCCGATGCCGCGCGCGGCGTCGAGAAACCGGCGGTCGTGTGTCTCGCGGTAGTAGGCGACGAAAGCCGCACCCACATCGGCAGGGTAGAGCAGCATCACCTCGCCCCGGTACTTGACGGCCCCCTCCGGCTCGTTTCCGACCATCGACGGACGGTTCTTGCCGCCGTCGCCCGGATCGCGTCTAAGCGGCTTGCGTCCGTATGTCGGCGGCCACCAGGCAAGCGGCGCGTTCTTCGGCTCCAGCTCCGTCAAGAGATATTCGGCGGACGCCTTGGCGAAACGCATGGCTTCTGCCCGTCGCGCCGGTTCGCGCCGCGCCCATTCCAGCATCAGGTTGATGTGCGCCGCATGGGTCTTCGAGACGTAGGCGTTGTGCTGGTAGGTCTGCTCCGGCTCGCCTTTCTCGACAAGCGTCCGCATCGCGGGCAGCGACGCCATGTAGGCGAACGCCTTCAGCGCCGCCTCGCGGTAGGGGCGCGCCGCCGGGGGATACGTCCCCGCCTTGAACTCCGCTGCCGTCTCTGCGCGCGGCGGACAGAGCCTGTCCACCTCCGCCTCGGAAAGTTCCGCCGCCGAAGCTGTGAACGCCGCCACCGCGCCGATTATCAGCAGTTTCCTCATCTTTTCAGCCTTTCTTCCTGTTCAAGTATTGTGGAATCACTGGCATTTTATCACAACGCACCGCCATCCCACAAGCGCAATCACATGTGCCCAATTCCTTTCATGGGTTATAGTGCCTCGCGCCGCTTCAAGGGTTCGTCAGCGGAAGATGATCGTGCTGCCGTGGATGAACACGGTATGCGCGTAGCGGGCGAGGCTTCCGCGTAGAGAAGCACGGCGGGTTCGGGCTGGAACACACTTTCTGCAACGACGACACGGCAGGGCCGCGACAGCACGCCCGTGTCGAAGACCTGCCACAGCGTGTAGGCGATCTGCATCAGGATGTGGTAGCTGCGCGGCCCTCATTTGGAATCTCTGAAAACGAAACTGCCTACTGTCTACTTGCGCTTCGCCTGCCAGTATGATATCATACGTCCGCCTTCACAGGTATATTTGGATTATGGATATATTCGGATCAAACATGACAGCGAGTTTCTGCGTTGACGGCTTAATGGTCGCCAGTGTGGTTGTTTGCACTTTTTTGTCATCCCCAATAATTGGGGCGCACGTCTCTTTTTGGGAAAGTCAAGAGGAAGTACCATGAACAAGATCAATCCACCGCCGCGCGGTGCGCTTTGGCGGATAACTAAGTTAGCCGGTTTGCTTCTGCTGTCGTTTGCGGCGATGAATGTCGCCGCGGCCGCGAACTTCCCGGTCGGGACCCACCTCATCAAGGGAACGCTGAAGGACTGGCAGAACAAGGTGCTGACCTCGTCCGCCGCCGTGACCATTCAGGCCGTCTCGACGAACGGAACGGTCATCGCCTCCACGAAGGTGGCGGATCCCACGGCGGACGGCTACAACTTCCTGCTGGAGATCCCGCTCTCCTCCAAGGCCACGGACTTAACGGCGGCGGTCGGCGACAGGCTCAACTGCGTTCTCATCCAGGAGTCGGGACTCTCCATCGCGGCCACTCCGATCCCCGTGGGCGATGCGAACGCCGTGTCGAACATCTGCTTCGAGCTCGTCAACACGAAGAGCTATACGAAAGACGGCACGACGGTCAACGTCCCTGAGGAATACGTCGACACGATTGCCGCGTGGATGGAGGCGTACGAGATCGAAGGCGAATACGATCCTTTTGCCGACTACGACCATGACGGCGCGTCGAACTACGCTGAGTACTGCGCGGGGACGAATCCCTTCGACGCGACGGACAAGCTCGCGATCACAGCCTACGCCGCGCCTCAAAGCGCACCCCATGCCATCAGCTTCGAATATGTTGGCGGCCACGTCTATGGCGTCGCCACGACGCTCTCGCTCACGAATCCCAAATGGGCGGCCCAGCCCGTCAAGAAATCCGAGACGGACGCCGAGCAGGCGCAGGTAATGCCGTCCGCCGACGAGGAGGATGTGGGCATGACGACCATCTACGTCGTGCCTGCCGAGGGCGCGACGAGCCAGTTCTTCAAAGTGGAGGCCAAGTAATGAAGAGAATCCTTGCAATGATGGCGGTCGCGACAATCGCGACCCTCCCGCTGACAGTGCAAGCCTCGCACATCTACGAGACGATGACGTTAGAAAAGGGGTGGAACGCG
This sequence comes from uncultured bacterium, assembly GCA_902769585.1. Taxonomy (GTDB): domain Bacteria; phylum Verrucomicrobiota; class Kiritimatiellia; order RFP12; family UBA1067; genus RUG572. The sequence continues at coordinate 6,266 of CACXPT010000134.1, read as the reverse complement.
ATCTATCTCGAATCGACGCCGACGAACGCGGCGTGCGCCGACTTCTTCGCCGGCGCGCCGGTCGAGCGCGTCGCGTCGTACCAGTCTGACGCCTACTCATCCACGCGCCAGATCGCGGACGATGGAACGACCATCGACCAGAAGCCGCTTTCCTACCGCGTGTGGGTTCCCGGCGACGAGACGGCCTCGACGCTGACCGCGCTCAGGGGCGGATGCGTCTACCTGATCTACACGACCGGCGGCTGGACGAAGACGTTCTTCGGCGTTCCCGCCGCCCCGCAGCAGACGTGGCGCGCCACGTCGGGCGAGACCGGCTTCATGAACCTTGTGGGCGTCTCTGCAGGCACGAACGCCTCCGTCGGCGCCAAGGCGTATTTCGGCGAGGGGCCGTTCGGCACGGCGTCGGGCACAGCCTACCAGGTCGCCGGAACCAAGACGGCCGCGCCGACGTTCCTTTCGCTGGGGCTCGCCTCCAGCCCGAAGGTGAAGGGCGGTCAGGCGTACGCCCTCTCGGCGACGAAGGACGGCGACTGGCCGGGCGTGATCGGCGTGCTGGGCGACGCCGTCGCCTTCGGCGCGGACGCGAACTACGCGTCGATCAAGGTCCAAAACCGCGGCACGAAGGCCCGCGCGTTTCGCATGTCGATCGCCGCATCCGCGGACGCGACGGAGCGCGTCCCTCCCTTGATGCGCCGCCTGCCGCGCGTCGACGCCATCCGCGCGCCGGAATACACGAACGTTGCCGAGTCGGTCGCCTGGGAGGTCGCGCTGGAGCCGAACGAAACCACGGAGCAGATCTTCAGCCTCGACCGTTCGCAGCTCGTGGCCGGAACGGCATACGGCGCGATCCTGGTGATCGAGGATCTCGGCGGCAGCCAGATGCGCGTCAGGCTGCCGGTCGCGGCGGCTGTCGGCTCCTCGGCCGCCGTCGCCTATCCGACCGGACTCTGGGTCGGCCAGATCGCGCTCACGCAGGTTTCAGGGATCGACGACGCGACGCCGGTGGCGGCCGGCGGAACGCTGAAGATGAACGTCATGCTGCACGTGGACGCGGACGGCGCGTGCACGCTTCTCCAGCGCGCGGCGCTGGGGGTCGACACGAACGGCACGGCGCGCCTCTTCAAGGAGTTTTCGAGCGTGCCGGCGGATGTTGAAAACCCCCGGCGCCTCTCGACGGTGATGATGAGCGTCGATACGCCCGTCGTGGCGGCGGGGGCGGGGGCGAAGTTCGGCGACTCCGCCGGCTTCTCGTGGACCGTCGACGCGAAGGCGCGCGACAACCCGTTCCGCCACGCCTGGCATCCCGACCACGACGGCAAGAAGGCGGACTATTCGGGCGACGCGCCCTCGGGCGACGACTTCGGGAACTACGCGCAGCCGGTCAAGCCCGAGCTGTGGAGCATCTCGAACCGCCTCGACTTCTCCTGGCACGAGGATGGCATCGGCGCGAAGCCCGTGAACTTCCCGTACAACGCCGATGAGACGACCTCGGGCGTCGTGACCTGGGAAGTGACGGGACTCGTCTCGAAGGGGCCGATCAAGTCTGTCGGCACGTTCACCCTGAAGCGCGTCTTCAAGGCGAAGAACCTGGAGTAATTTTGAAAGGAAAACGAATATGAAGAAAACAAGCAGGTTGCCTTTGCTGTCTCTTTTGTCTCTTTTGTCCCTTGCGTCCTTTGCGGACGTGCCGCAGACGCTGACGTATCGCGGTGTGCTGCGGCGGACGGGCGGATACGAGCGCGCCATGTCGCTGGAGATGACGTTCCGCCTCTACGACTCGAAGGCGCCGGACACGGCGCTCTGGGCGCGTACGATGCGCGTGCCGGTGGATACGAACGGGGTCTTCTACGCCGAGCTCAGCGACGCGAACGGGAACGATCCCGACGGGATCGGCTACACGCTCGCCGACGCAATGGGCGCCATCAAGGGGACGCCCGAAATCGGCCTCACGCCGCCGGACGCGGCTGAGCTGAAGCCGCGGCAGAAGCTCGCCACGGCGCCGCGCGCGGCCCGTGCGGCGCGAACAAAGGCGGCAGACGTCGTCTACGCGCCCACCGGGGCCTACGCGCAGGGCGTGAACATCGACATCGCGGCCGTCGGCGAAGTGACGGTCCAGCAAGGCGCGTCGCTCGCGGCATTCCCGCCCAACTGCACCCTGACGAAGCTCGGAAACGGCCAGACGCGCGAGCTCGGCGGCGGCACGACGGAGATCACGGTGCGGGACGTGACGGCGGCCCGTCCGAACTGGCCGGTGAGCTTCGTGGAGCGCAGCTTCAAGTACACGACGCAGGCCGCGCCGTGCGACATGATCCTCACCTACGAGGGCGACGACGGCGCGTTCAACGTCCTCGTGCCGGCGGGCGGGAAGATCACCGACGCGAACGCCAACGTGCAGACGATCTACGGCACGGCGTTCGGCAATCCCTGACGGGGGCTAGCATATTAGAAGCCTAGAAAGGAAACACGATGAATAGGACTGCTAATTTTTCGATTATGTTGCTGCTGGCGCTGATGGCGGCGGCCAATGCGCGCGGCGAGATGGGCGCCGGCACGATCACCAGCTCGACCAAGGAGCTTAACGGCGGCATGGTCTATACCGTGCAGGGCAACGTCACGCTCTCCGGCGCGACGTCCACGAGCGCCCTGACGGTGAAATCCAACAGCGGGGACAATGGCAAGCGCGTCGTCATCGACATTCCCGAGGGCTGTTCGCTCACGGTGACGGGCGGCGACGCCGGCAATGTCGGCGGCCGCATCGGCGCGGGCGCGGGCATCGAGCTGCCGAGCGACATGACGCTCTACATTACCGGCAAGGGCAGGTTGACGGCGACAGGCGGCAATGCCGCGAACGGCGGCAACGGCGGCGCCGGAAGCGGCGCCTCCCGTGACGGGGCCAGCCACACCAACGGCAAGGGCGGCGACGGCGGCCATGGCGGCGGCGGCGCGGCGGCGGCCATCGGCGGCAAGGGCGGCCAGGGCGCCTCCGGGACTTCCGGCGGCGGGAACGAGACGAGGGTGTCCAGCGGTTCGAATTTTGCCAAGAACGGCTCGAACGGCGGCACCTCCACTGACGCATCCACTGGCTCTGCGGGCGGCGCCGTCTACATTCTCGGCGATGTCGCCGTGACCGTGCGCGGCGGTTCGGCCGGCGCGTCCGGCGCGCCGAACGGGACCTACGGCACGTATTCCAAGGAAGATGCGGCCGACGACTGGTTCGCGGGCGGCGGCGGCCCCGGCGGTGCGGGCGGCGGCGGTGGCGCGGCGATGGCCATCGGCGGCGGCGGCGGTGGCGGCGGTTCCGGCGGCGGCGGCGGCTCCGGCTCGTTCGTCGTCGTGGACGACTGGAACGATCCGGACAACCTCAACCTCTTCATCTACGACGGACAGGGCGTCCGGGTCGTCGACGAGTGGACCATCCGCGGCGGCGCGGGCGGCAACGGCGGCGGCGGCGTCTCGGGCGGCGGCGGCGAGAGGGCCGACGGCGTCGCTGGCAAGAGCCACGACAACGAGCAGGGCGAGAAATTCTCCACGGCCGGCAGCGGCGGCAACGGCGGCGCGGGTTGCGCCCAGGGCGCCGGCGGTCGCCTCTACGTGCTGCCGTCGGTGGGCTTGAGCATTTCGCCCTACCGCGCCAGCGACGCGCTCGACGCGCAGGCCTTCGTGAACTTCCTCGAGGTGGACGTCACGCTCGACCTCGGGCTGACGAACGCGACGACGGGGGCGGCCGTGACGACCACGTTCAAGCAGCCCTTCGCACACGCGATGAAGGCGCTCGACGACATCGAGGTGGGCGGGGTGAACCCGCGCGTCAAGCGCGCCGGCTACCGGTTCGCCGGCTTCTGGACGGACGACGGCACGTGCGTCTACGGCCCCGACTACAAGCCGACGATGGTGATGTCGCCCTACACGAAGTCCTTCACGCTCCGCGCCCGCTGGGAGGTCGCGCCGGAGATCCTTTCGGTCACCTCGTCCGGCGACGCGGCGAGCACGCTCGGCGTCTACGGCAACACGGCGATCACCCTGCGCGACGCGGTGAACGCGCTCGCCGAAAATCCGCTCCTCGTCGGCACGGACGGCCGCCGGCGCGTGACCTTCGAGATGCTGGACGAGACCAACAGGGTCATCCGCCTCGCGCGGGAAATCGAAATCCCGGCGGGTGTGCGGTCGTTCGAGATCAACGGACTCAGCGAACTCGAACCGGGCAAGAAGGGCGTCGAGATCGTCGCCGGGGCGAATTCGCGGCACTTCAACATCCTGGGCGGGGCGTCGGACGCCGGCGGCGCGTTCGCGTTCGCGAGCCTGAACTTCTCAGGTGGCAATCCAGGGAACGGCGCCGGCGGATCAATCTGCATCAACGGCGCGTCCGTTGACATCGACGCGTGCTCGTTCATCGGAAACCGCACGTCCGGCGCCGGCGGCGCGATCGCGCTGACCGCGACGTCCGATTCCGATCTTTCCGTGGACGCCTGCTCGTTCGCGGGCAATTCCGCCTCCGTCGGCGGCGGCGCGGTGTGGCTGTTCGGCAACGGCGTGCGGGCGCTCTTCGTCAATACGACGTTCAGCGGCAATGCCGCGACTGGGACTGGCGGCGGCATCGGCGCCAGCGACGGCGCCCTGCTCGGCCTGATCTCCTGCACGTTCGCGTGCAACAAGGCGAATGACGGGCTGTCGCTCGCCAGCACGGCGACCGCGGCCGGTGCGGTAAGAGCGGTGAACTGCATCTTCGCCGAAAGGCCGGCCGGCGGCGCGGGGACGATCAGCGCCGGCGCGGCGGACGCGGCGTCGTTCGACTGGTGTTCGGTCGGCGTCGATCCGGCCCAGGTGTTCGTCTCGTCCGGCGCGGCGGTCACGCAGGCCGTCGCCGGCGTCACGCACGTCGTCCATCCGCCGCTCGGCGGCGCGCGCGCGGGCAACGAGGACGCGGCGGAGATCTACCACGACCCAGGCTACGACAACGTCCGCGCCGTCGGACGCGACGGAACGCGCGTCACGCTCATCGGCCATCCGGACCTCGCGAAGATTCCCTTCATCCTCGACGAGCTCCAGACGGTGCGGACGGCGCCGACGCGCGGCGCGGTGCGCCTCGCGGTCGGAACCGAGCCGGTCACGGTCGAGCTGGACGGCGTCCTCAACGACGCAAGCGGCCATCCGAAGGCCAACCAGACGGTCTCGACGGCGGTGACGGTCTCCTACAGCGACGGCGAGGCGGCGCCGACGAACATGGTCATCAAGACCGCGGATTACGGCGTCTTCGGGCTTTCCGTGCCGGTGGACGGCTCGGACGGACTCGCGCACAACGTGACGGGCGTCAAGGTCGACGCGCTCGGCCCGGACAGCATCGCGGTGACGATGGCGCCCTACGCGCTCACGGCCGCCTCGGTGGAGCTGCTCGGCTCCAACGACTACGTGCCGCTCTACGGCGACGCCATCGCCATCGGCAACGTCGCCGCGCAGTCGATCTCGGTGACGAATTCCTTCGACGCGCGCGCGGCAGGTTCGTTCACGGCCGGCGAGCTCAAGGGCTTCAAGGAGATCGACCTCGAGCACGTCGCGGTCTCCGGCGGAACGCTCGACTGGCTCGGCGGCAATCTCCCCGCCGCGCAGAGCGACGCCTTCGCCAACCTCGCGGAGATGACGGTCGGCGGCGGCGCGGACGCGGATGCCGCCGGCACGATTTCCGGCAGCGCGGTCCGCACGTGGACGGCACAAGGCGACGGGTTCTGCCAGCTGCAGGCGCGGTGCCAGAATCCGAAGGCCACGACGCTGAAGATCGACGTCGTCGACAAGGGCAACTCGCCTGTCGCCGAGGTGACGCCGCAGGGAACGCTCGGCACGGCGGACGGCCTGCGCCGCTTCATCTGGACGGTTCCCGTCCGAAGCGGCGATTCGGTGCGGCTGACGATGTCCGGCGGCGAACTCACGCTCGTCAAGGCGCAGTTCATCTACTTCGGCGTGAAGGAATAACGGCAGGGCGGTCGCCCCGCGACCGCCGGAAAGGAACTGAAAAATGAAAAAGACACTTTGGACAATGCTGGCGATGGCTGCCGCGCTCTCCGCTTCCGCAGTGGAGGTCGAACTTCTGAAGGACGGTCAAGGCACGGCGATTACCGCCAACTGGAAGAATCCCGACAACAGGTTCGGAATCTGGACTGACAATGACAATGTGGCGTCTTGGTTCAGGGCGACATACGAGGAAAGCACGCTGTCGCAGAGCGTGACGCTCTCAGACTGCGGAATCTCGGCCGAAGAGATACAGGCCGGCATGA
>CACXPT010000133.1 GCA_902769585.1 uncultured bacterium | reverse complement strand
GATCTCCTTCTCGAGGAGGAAGCCGCTGACGGCTGGCTGCAGGTAGTCCGCGATGACGGCCGTGGAGGCGTGGGCGCGGTGCGCCGTGCCGAACGCGTCATTCGCGTACACGTCGCCGTAGCTGGCGAGCTTCTTGGCCATCTCCTGGCGCTTCGCCTTGAGCTCGGCCTTCTTCGCCTGGTACTCCTCCTCAGTGAGGTGGATGCCCTTCTTCTCGTCGTCCTTCTTGACCTTGCCGTCCTCGGCCTTGTAGAAGCGGGTGTTCTCGAGGAGGCACACGTCGCCGGGCTTGAGAGCCGACACGATGTCGTCGGCGGCCATGCAGTCCGGCGCGAAAGCGACGGGCTTGCCCAGCAGCTTCGAAAGGTGCTCTGCCACAGGCTTGAGGGAGAAGTCGGCCTCGTAGCCCTTGCCCTTCGGGCGGCCGAGGTGCGACATCAGCACGAGGCTTGCGCCGTTCTCCAGCACGTACTTGATGGAGGGAAGCGCGGCCTGCACGCGCGTGTCGTCCGTGATCGTGCCCGAGCCGTCCTTGGCCATCGGCACGTTGAAGTCCACGCGCATCACCACGCGCTTGCCGTTGAGATCGATGTCCCGCAGCGTCTTCTTCGCCATGGTTCCGCTCCTTACTTGGCCTCGGCCGCCTTGGCCGCGATCTTGTTCACGCGCAGCTGGGCGCGGGACTTCTTGCGGTTGGCCGTGTTCTTCGTGATGATCCCCTTCTTCACGGCCTTGTCGAGCTCGCTCACGAACGCCTTGAGGTCCTTCTCTGCGGCCTCGCGGTCGCCGGCGTCCGCCTTCTTGAAGAGCTTCTTGTGCTCGTTGTGCAGGCGCGCCTTGACAAGCGTGTTGCGCTTGTTAGCCTTCGCGTTCTGACGGTCGCGTTTACGGGCGGCACGGCCGCCTTTGATGTTCGCCATTGTGCTTTACTCCTAGTTTCTGCAAAACAATTGAGCGTATATTTTAGCGAAAATACGCCGCGTTGTGAACAGGGAAAATTAAAATTCTTCATTTTCCGCCTTGCGTCCGGCGGCAGAATTTAGTAAACTGTCCGCCGTTCAACCAAGCCAGGTTAGCACAGCTGGTAGTGCGGCTCATTCGTAATGAGCAGGTCGGCGGTTCGAATCCGTTACCTGGCTCCATCTCCACCCCGAAGGCAGAATAGCGGCCAGACATTGGCGCGGACGGCGATGGAACGCCGTCCCTACCGTATGGGGAGCCGCCATCTTGGCGGCGCTTACCGAAGAATCACCGCCGTGCCGGAAGAGCGGTCGAGGGCGTAGCCGGTCGAGTTTTTCACGACCGTTCCGCGGCCAGTCACGGAGATGGACGCGAAATCGCCCTCGCAGGAACCGAAGGAGATGAGCGGGAACACCCCGTGGGCCTCAAGCGCCGTCGAATCCACCTCCAGTGTCGCGCCCGGACCGATCGTCAGCGCGCCGGGAGTCGACACCGTGCCCACACCCTGCGGCCCGAATGTGAACTTCACCTTCGCCGCAAGGTCCGCGCCGCCCGTGAGCGCCGCCGGCGTGTTCGTGAGTGTCACGTTCGCCGCCGTCACCGCGCCGCCCAGGCCCACCTCCAACGTACCTTCGCCGTCCTGCGACAGCCACAGCGTCCCTTCCGTCGCGAACGACCCGCCCGCCACGCGCAGGAGTCCCTTCGCGCAGTGGTTCGTGACGGGGCAGACCGTGTAGAGCGTGACCGGCTTGTGCGTCAAGAGGTTTGTCGTGATGCCGCCCACGTACACGTCGCTCGTGGCCGTCGTCATGCCGTTGGAGACGACGTACCGTCCCGTACCGCCCCACGCGCCCACGATCATCTGGTGCCCAGATGACGGCTTGTGGTGGATCGTCCCACCCGTCTGCGTCACGTCTCCCTCGCCCACGCCGAGGCCAATGCCGAAATAGTGTCCCAGGTTCGTCACCGAACCGCCCTGCACGTTGAGGATGCCGCGGAACAGTCCGGGGCTGGTGAGGCTCGAACAGTTGCCAGCGCCCACCACGAGTCCGTGCATCGTGTTGTCCCCGTTGGTGTTGTGGGAGTTAAGCACCCGCCCGCCCGTCACGTTCACCACGCCCGTCGGGAAGAGCAGGGGCCTCGCCGTTATGCCGTGCTCGCCCAGCTTGAGACCGCGTCCCCGCCCCTGCACGAGACCCGCCGAGACGTTCAGTTCGCCGTAACCGTTCCCATGGCCGACGGCAAACGAATTGAGGGCCACGACCGACTTCGACGAGTTCCAGTTCAGGACCGTGTGCCCACCGTGGGACTCGTCGCCCAGCATGACATAGGTGTTCTTCTCGGAGATCGCGATGCTGGCGGCGTCTTTGACCGTGACGCAGCACGTCTCTCCCGCATTGGGGATGAAGTAAATGTAGGCCCAACCGTTTAACGAGGTCCAAGTCGGCGCAATGCTCATGCTGGAATTACCGGAGAGCCGGACATCGCCGGCGCCGAAGTTGCAGCCGACGTTCTCGAAACTCATTTTTGACGAACCGGACAAGTCAAGGCTGCCGCCGTCCACGAGCGTGATGCGCGGCATGGTCGACGCCGAGGCGTAGTCGGGCGCGGTCACGGAGAGCGTTCCGCCCGTCATCTCGATCCGACCGCCCTTCTCTGCCTGAATGGCGTGCTCGGACCCGACCGGTTCGATGTTCAGGTTGCCGGACGCGATGGACAGGCAACCCGTGCTTCCCTCCAGCCCGCTCATGCGGAACGCGCCGCTGAACGAAGCGAGAGAGACGTCGCCGCCGTTCAGGACAAACCGTCCGCCGTCCGAGACGTCGACCGCGTATACGCTCTCCGCGCGCGTGATGCCCGTGCCGTCGAACGTCACCGTCGCCCCGTCTGACACGACGAACTCGCCGCCCCGCGTGACGGTCAGGATACCGTTTCGGGAAAGGAGCGACCCGCCCGCCGGCACCGTCACGCGCGTCAGACCCTCGGCGTTGCGGATCGTCAGGTTGGTAAGCGCCGGCACCGAACGCGGCAGTGTAAGGTCAAGGTTGCCCGCCGCAGGTGCGACGAACGCCGCCGTCATCGTGCTGGGCACGCCGCCGCTCCAGTTCGCGCCGTCCAGCCAGTCGGTGCTCGAAGCGCCGGTCCACGCCGTCGCGGGAACGGTCCGCATCAGACGCGCCGCGTCCGCCGCCGCGTTGACCCGCACCTCGCCGCCGGAGAGTATCCGCCCGTACAGACGGAACGCGAAGTATTCGCCGCGGAACATCATGTTTGAGCGCTGGTTCTCGCCGCCGATGCAAAACACGTCACTCGTGTTCATCTTGTTGACGGCGGTCAGGTTCGTGACTGCAAACCAGGCACGCGCGCCGTCCTTGTACACCGTCTGCGTCGTCGGAGCGCAATGCGCCGAGAACACCGTCGCTTCCCCCTGGTTGTGTGGGACAAGGTTCGGAAGGTTCGGCGCGTTTGCGTACCAAAGGCGGAACTTGCCGCTCGACCTCTCAATGCTCAAAGCACTCCCGTTGTAGTTGCCAAAGTACGAAGAACGCGTGCCAGACGGGTCGATCGTGCGCGAGGCGATTTCCGCCGTCCAGTTCGTGGTGAGGATCGTTGGCGTGATGCCGGCCGGGGCGACCGTAACGGGACGCCCCCACGTCGCAATGTTGGTGTAGCATGTCTCCCCCCAGCCGACGAGCGCAGTGTTGACCGTCGCGTCGTTGCCCCTGCCGGAAAGGTCTTTCCAAGTCGTGGCAGTTGCGTTGTGCTGACCAAAACCGGAATTCTCGTAGCCGTCGAACCATGCCACAATGCCGTTGGTCGCGTACTGTCCCTGCGCCGTGAACGCGGGGGAGACGCCACCGGTCGAACGGAACATCGCGAAGAGCGAGACAGGCCCCGAGCAGTCCACCGTCACCTCAAGGCCGTTGCTTGAAATGATCGCATCCGTGTTGCCCTCCCACCCCACGAAATCGTACCCGGCGTCGGCCGTTGCCGTGAAGGTAAGCGTGTGGGACGAAGCGTCCTGGATGAAATTGGTCGTGAACGTCGTCGCCGCAGTGCCGTCGCCGAAGCAGATCGTGCCGCCAATGGCAGAGACCGAGACGGTCTTCACCAGATTTCCCTGCGCGTCGAATGACCATCCCGCCGGCAGCGTGAGCGTTGCCGGGTCTGCATTGCGGAAGCGCACCGCGTCCACCGCCGCGTTGACAGCCAACTCCTCTGTCGTCAACACGCGGTCGTACAGGCGGAACGCATGGCACGTGCCGATGAACGGGAACTGGTTGTTCCCTTCACGGGCGGCATCGCCGCCGATGGCGCTGTTGCATGTCGTGACGCGGTAGACGATTTCACTCGCATTCTTAGAGGTGTCGGTAAAAGTTCCGAGGACGCCGTTCTTCCAGAGGCCGCGTTCGGTCGGCGCCGCCGTAAGCGCCAGCGTCGCCGAATCGCCGTTGCGGAACGTCGTCGCCTGCGTCGTGTACTGGTTCAGCGTCACCTGGTCCGCAAGCGCCTTGTAGAAGTGCAGCCGCAGCGAGTTGGACGTGGCGCTGGTGCCGTTTGCCGTATACTCGAAGTTGACGCCGTAATCGACACTGTACTGCCCGAAAAGCGTGGCGCGCGCCGTGTTCGCCCGCTGTCCGGTAAACTCCATCGTGAACGTCTCCGAGCCGGTGGTCGCCGCGAGGCTTGGCCCCACCAAGATCGGCTTGGCCACTGCGGCCGCCGACGTGTTCACCCAGCCGTTCGCCGCCCACGTGATGCCGCTGCCCACCGTGCCGTCGTTGCCGTTGCCCGTGAGGTCCACCCACGTGGTCGCGTTTGCGTCGTGCACGCCCGCGCCCGCGTTCTCGATGCCGTCGTAGCACGCCACCAGTCCCTTCTGGATGTACGAAAAGGCGTTCACGCCATAAGCCTGCATCGTACCGATGCACGCCGCCACGCAAACCGCACAAGCCAATCTCGTCCTCATCTTTCGCATTCTCCTTTCTTTCCCGTCACCTGAACAGTATCATTGTGCCGGAGGAGCGGTCGAGGACGTAGCCGGTCGCGGTCTTCCTGACGGAGCCGGGACCCGTCACGGCAACGGACGCGAAATCGCCTTCGCAGGAACCGAAAGAGATGAGCGGGAAGATTCCGTAGTCCTCAAGCGCCGTGGAGTCCACCTCCAACGTCGCACCCGGACCAATCGTCAGCGCGCCGGCGGTCGTGAGCGTGCCGACGCCCTGCGGACCGCACGTGAACTTCACCTTCGCCGCGAGGTCCGCGCCGCCCGTGAGCGCCGCCGGCGTGTTCGTGAGCGTCACGTTCGCCGCCGTCACCGAGCCGTTCGGCCCCACCTCCAGCACGCCTTCGCCGTCCTGGCTCACCCACAGCGTCCCGTCCGTCGCGAACGACCCGCCCGCCACGCGCAGCAAGCCCTTCGCGCAGTGGTTCGTCACGGGGCAGCAGGTGTAGAGTGCGTACGGCTTGTGGTAGAGGAGGTTCGTCGTGACGCCGCCCACGAACACGTCGCTCGCCGCCGTCGCCACGCCGTTGGAGAGAACGTACCGCCCCTCGCCTCCCCACGCGCCCACGAGCATCTGGTGCGTCGACACCTCGTGGCGGAGTTCGCCGCCCGTCTGCAACACGTCACCCTCGGACAGGCCCAATCCCACACCCGTGTAGCATGAACTGTTCGTCACCGCGCCGCCCGACAGGTTCAGCGTGCCCCGGAAATAGCTGGGGGCTTCCAAGTTCGCCACCGTACCCGCGCCGACAATCAGGCCGTGGACTGCCGATGCGGACAGCCAGCAATTGACATTCCGAATACTGCCGCCGGTCATGTTGACGACGCCCGTCACGCAGCCGTAGTCGGTGGGATTCCCGCCCGGCTGCGCCACGCGGAAGCCATACGATCCGCCGACGATCTGCCCGCGTGTCAGGTTCAGCTCCCCATAGCCGTTGATGTAGCCCACGGCGAACGTGTGGGGCGCGTTCAACGTCTGAGAGGAATTCCAGTTGAGAATCGCGCGGGCGTTGGCGGCGTTGTTGTTGACGTAGAACATCTGCTGCGACCCGTCCAATGCAAGCGTCGCATCGTCATCCACCGTCACCACGGCCGTCTTTCCGGCTGTCGGCGCGATGCGGAAGCGGGCCTGCGCGGATGTGCTGTTTTTCTCGCCGTCCCACGTCAATTTCCCCCGGATCGACGAATGGCCGCGCAGATGAACCGTCCCGTTGCCGAGCGCGGCGCTGACTTCCCGATAGTGGATCTGCGCATCGCCGGACAGCTCCACCACGCCGTTTCCGTCGGTCAACCGAAGGAAGTTGTCCACGAACGCGCTTGTCCGCGCCACTTCAAGGAGTCCGCCCGTCATCTCCAGGCGGCCGCCCGTGATGAACTGCAGCCCTTGGAGACCGGAATCCACGAGGAACCTCAGCGTTCCCGACGCGATGGAGACGGTTCCCGTGTCCGTGCCCGATCCGGATGCGATCAGACGTCCCTTGAAGTCGTTCAGCTCCATCGTGCCGCCGTCGATCGACAGCTTGCCGCCGTCCGCCACGGAGATGGCCGTATCCCCTACGGCAAAGGCCGCCCCGCTGCCGCTGTAGTCGATTCGACCACCAGCCTCCACTTTCAGCTCGCCGCCCTTCCCGACGGACACGAGGGCGTTCTCGACCGGCAGCCGCCCGCCGTCCGCCACGCGCACCTGCGTCGTGCCGGGCCCGTTGGCGATCGTGACGTTCGTGATGGCCGGCACGTGCTGCGTCACCGTCACCGTCCTCGACGCGCCCGCCTGCGTGAGCGCGGCCGGCGTGAGCACGTTCGGGACGCCGTAGTCCCACGCGCCTGCGTCCAGCCACGCACCGCCCGTCGCGTTCGTCCATGACGTCGCTCCGGACTCCAGCAGCCGCGCCCGGTCCGCCGCCGCGTTCTGCGCCACCTCTTCCGCCGTCAGCTGCCGGTTGTAGACGCGGAAGGAGTGGAACGTTCCCTTGAAGGCGTTGTTCGGACGCGAGACGTCGTTGCCGATGTTGTAGGTGGCCGTAGCCAGCATCTTGTTGTTCGCGATGGTTCTCGTCCCGGTGAACGCAAGCTGTCCGTTCTTGCGTCACGGTCGTGTCGTAGTCCGGGTTGCCGTTAAACCACAGCCGGATCTGACCGAGGGTCTTAGAGCTGGAGTTGTGCTCAATGCCGAGGCCGCCCTTGTTGTACGACGCGAAGTAGTTTTCGCGCGAGTTGGTGCGTGTCGGCCGCGCCATGAACTCCACCGTGAACGTGTTGGAGTTGAGCACGTTCGCCACCGCCGTGTTCGCCTCGGTTCCCAGCGCCACGGGATAGCAGTTGGCGTTGTTCGTCCAGCCGTTCGCCACCCAGCCCAGGTTAGCGTTGAGCGTCGCGTCGCGGCCGTTGCCGGAAAGGTCCGTCCAGGTGGACGTCGCGCCGTCGTGCACGCCCACGCCCGCGTTGTCCGCGCCGTCGTACCACACGACGAGCCCGTCCGTCACGTAGTTGTAGTCCGCCGTGGAGGCCGTGGGCGGCGTGTCGGACACGATCGCGTCCGTGTCGCCGCCCCACGCCATGAACTCGGAACCGGCCTCCGGCGTGGCCGTGAACGTCAAGGTCGGGGTTCCCGCGCCCTGCACGACGTTCGTGGTGACCGCCGCGGCGGACGCGCCGTCGCCGAGGCGCACCGTGCCACTGCCGAGCGCCGACACCGTCACGGCCTTCACGAGGTTCGTCTGCGCGTCGAACGACCAGCCCGCCGGCAACGTGAACGTCGCGGGGTCCGCGCCGCGGAAGCGGACCGCGTCCACCGCCGCGTTGACCGCCAGCTCGTCTGCCGTCAGCACGCGGTCGTAGAGACGGCAGGCGTTGCACGTGCCGATGAACGTGACGCCGCTTCCGCCACGGAAGTCGCCGCCGATGCAGCTGTTGCAGTCGGTCACGCGGTTGACGATCGGCCTCTCGCTTTTCGACGTGTCGGAAAAGACGCCCAGCACGCCATTCTTCCACAGGCCGCGCTCGGCCGGCGCGGTCGTGAGGGCCAGCGTGGCGGAATCGCCGTTGGCGTAGGCAAGGGACGCGCGCGTCGTGCGCTGGTCCAGCGTCTCCGAGCCGTCCAGTGACCGCAGGAAGTGCAGTCGCAGCGAATTGTCCGTCGCCCCCGAGCCGTTGCCGGCGTACTCCAGGTTGACGCTGTAGTTGACGGCGTACTGCCCGAACAGCACGCCGCGCCCCGTGGTCGCGCGTCTGCCCGCGAACTCCACCGTAAACGTCTCGGAGCCTGTCACGGCGGCAAGGCCCGGACCGACCACGACGGGGGTGTCGACGCCGCCCGTACACACCCAGCCGTTCGCCGTCCACGTGATGCCGCTGCCCACCGTGCCGTCGTTGCCGTGTCCGGTGAGGTCCACCCACGTGGTCGCATTCGGGTCGTGCACGCCCGCGCCCGCGTTCTCGATGCCGTCGTAGCACGCCACCAGTCCCTTCTGGATGTACGAAAAGGCGTTCACCCCCTCGCCCTGCGCCGTGCCGAAGCAAAGGCAAGCAGCCGCCAAGCAAGCGCCTGCCAGCCATTCTGACCACAACCTTTTTCTCGCCATGTTACAACTCCTCTTAGAAAAATCCCTATGATTCTATCATTTAAATCGGTACCTGCCAAGCGGGAGGGGCACAATTATTGCGCCCGCAAGATCGGTCGCAACAAGTTGCGACCCTCCCGTATTGGGAGCCGCCATCTTGGCGAAGACCGGGCACAAGTTGGCGAAATATTTCATCTTGTGCCCGATCTGCATGACATTTCGGGCACAAGTTGGCGAAATTCATCAACTTGTGCCCGTTCCGGCCGGAGGGTTCTACTTCAGCAAAATCCGCGTGCCTATAAGCGGACCGAAGCGCAACGCCTTGCCGCCCTCGGCGAGGGCGAGGCGCCACTTGCCGTTGTCCTCAAGCGGCGTGCCGTCGCTCTTCACAAGCTCCAGCGCCGGCGCGGCGGACAGCGCCGTGTTGAGACGCGCCACCGTCTTGATCTGCCCGAACGTCTGCATGTCCAACGTCTCCGCCTCCGTCACGCGCACCGTGTTCGCACCCGTGAACGCAAGCGAAGGCGCCGTCAGGAGCGCGCCGTCCGTCCCCGTCCCCTGCACGGCGGCGGCGGACACCTCGAGCGCGCCGCCGGGGTACGCCTGCTTGAACGCGAGCGTGCCGCCCGCGAGGCGCGTCGTGCCCGTGTAGGTGGCGGCGGGGACGACGGTCATCGTGCCCGCGCCCGTCTTCGTGAGGCCGCCCGTGCCGCTCAGCGTGTTGCTGACGGAGAGCGAATGGCCCGCAGTGTCGAACGTCACGTTGTTCGTCGCGTTCGTCGAGTTGAGCGTGGCGTTGATCCTGAAGGCCGTGTCCGCCGTCGCGCGGATCGTGCCGCCGCGCAGCGTGCAGGTGTAGGGCGCATTCGGATTCACGCCGTTGCCCGTGATGACGCCGCCCGCGCCCACGTTCAGTTCGCCGCCCTCCATGACGTACGTGCCGTTGCCGGCGGTGCCCTCGCGGCAGTTGACGTCGAGCGTCGTGCAGTTGATTTCCCCGCCCGTCTGGTGGAGCGTGCCCTGGCCGTCCACGGCGACGGCGAGCTTGTATCCCCTGTCGACCGTGAGGACGCCGCCGGAGAGGTTGTAGAACGTGCGCGCCTGCGGCCAGTGCCCGAAGTGGATGCCGCAGTTGCCGCCGCTCGCGTCGACGGCCCCCACCGTCCGCAAGCGCCCGCCCGTCTGGTTGACGATGCCCGTCATCAGGCAGGCAGTCCCGTTCGGCCACTTGAGGTCGCTGCCGTTGCCGGCTTCGAGGTAGGAGAACGTCAGGTCGCTTCCGTCCTCGATGGTGAGGGTGGAGTTGACGTTCGTGACCGTCTGCCGGTCAAGGGAGGTGTAGCGCGATCCCAAGTAGACGTAGCGGGCGGACGAGTCCACCTTCGTGTTGCGGAACGTGTAGTTGCCGACCGCGCCGATGAACGCCGTGTTCGTCATGTGCACGTTGTCGAAGACGAGCGTGCCGCCGTCGAAGCTGCCGAAAATGCCGTTCGTGACGGCGCAGTTGGCGAGCGTGTAGGAGTTCGTGCGCTCGTAGATGAAGTAGGAATGACTCGCCGTAGATCGACGAGACGTTGCCGAGCGTGCCCGTGGCGCCCTTCCGCACGCCGATCGCCACGTAGCGGTAGGCCGCGCTGCCATACTGGGCCAGCTGGCCGCTCCACGTGTTGTTTTCGGTCGAGAAGCGCAGATGTCCTTCGGTCAGGCGGATGCGCCCGTTGCCCGTCAGCGGTCCCGCGAACTCGACCCATGAGGCTTTGCCTTCCTTTGGGTTCGCCCAGACCGTCAGGTTCGAGTTAACCGCGATCGTCCCCGTGAACTTCGCGAGGGCGCTCTCAACATTGTGCCCCTGGCTGATCGTGGACGGCTCCTCCACGAACACGGAGGTGGTCATCGTCTTCGCGTCCCACACGTTCAGACGGCCGCTCCTCTTCAGCACGACCCGGCCGTTGTTCCCCGCCGCACCGAGGCCGTTGCCACCCAACACGGTGTAGACGGCGTTGCTGGCGATCACCAGCGACTCGTTGCCTTTGAAGGTCAAAGTCGATACGCAAAGCTGGTTCGGGATGTTGGAGACGGTCACGGTGTGTCCCAGCATGTAGAGCGTGCCGACGTCAATGCGCCTCGGCCCGCAGAGCAGCACGTCCGAGTCGGTGCTCATGCCGCCGAAATTCTTGTTGGTGTGGTCCTTGCCCGTATTGACGAGCGCGCCCATGCCGTTGACGCCCGTCCCGTTCGGATGCAGCCACGGCAGCGCCGTGCTGGCGCCCGCGCAGCAGCCGTTCAGGTCGAGCGTCGCTCCCGACTCGATAATGAAGTCCTTTGTGCCGAGGGAGCGCGCGTTGTCCGGCGTGAGACGGATAATCCCTTTCTTGAGCCGGGAATCCTTCGTCCGCGAGAACTGGTTCGTGCCGCCGAGGACGAGCGTCCCGTCGCCGTACTTGTAGAACTGGGCGCCGTCCGTGCGGAGCGAAGCGTTGAGGGTCGCCGTCTGCCCCGCCGCAACGGTGACGTTGAGATAACCCGAGCTGCTGTTCGTGATAGAGGCACCCGTCGCCGCGTTGACGACGTAGTTGCTCGCGTTGAACGTGAGCGCGCCCACATCCACCGCGCCCTCCACGGTCACGACGCCGCCCGTGCCGGAGAACACGGCCGTGTCGCCGGCCGTCCACGCGGACGCGCCGCCGTTCCAGTTCAGGGCTGACGCGTCCCAGATGCCGGTTCCGGCATCGTACCACGTCGCGTCTGCGGCCACCGCGCACGCCGCGACCGCCGCCAATCCTGCCACCAATGACACTCTCTTCATTCTACATCCTTGCATGGATACCCTTTCGTGTATTTCGTGTGTTTCGTGGTTCAGCTATTTCGTGGTTCAGCAATCCTAGCTCCTCTTTACCTGAAGATGATCACCGTGCCGTCGGAGGCCGACTCCAGCGTGCCCATGCCCGTCACGAACTCCGGGTGCGTGGACGCGTCGATCGTACCGATGTAGGTGACACCGTCGTACTTGACGGGGCCGCACTTCGCCGTGCCCGTGTAGTCAAGCAGCAGCTGTGCGCCCTTCGCGACCTCGAACTTGAGGTTGCGCGGAAGCGACGGCGCGGCGTCAATCGTGTCGCGGCAGCGCACGAGCGACACGCAGTCGATGTGCGCGTCGATGTCGGCCTTCGCACCGCCTGCCGCCTCTTTCTCGATCCGATCGGGACGGCAGAGTCCCTCGATGGCGAGCCGCCACGTGCCGGTCGTCGGGATGTCCGCGAGATAGGTGATCTCCATCCAGTTGCGCGAGTAGAGCGTGGGCGTGACCGCGAGGACGTTCGTCGTGGCGCCCTGCGCAAGCGACACGCGCACGGGGTTGTTCCCGTAGCCGGGGTCATCCGCACGGGCGCGCACGTGCATCGTGAAGCGGTACAGCCCGGCCTGCGGAACGGTCAGGTCCTGGCGGACGGCCCCCAGGTTCTGGAGACGCAGGCGCGATGTGCCCTCGAAGACGGAATACCCCCAGTACTGCGGCCGGTCGGTGTGGGAGACGGGTCCGCCCACCCAGTACGGCGTGGAGGTCGGGGCGGACAACTTGTAGCCCGTCCAGTTGCTGTTGCCTTCGAATCCGGGATTGGCGATGAGATTTCCGTTGTCCATCGTCGACTCCTTCACGAGCTCGAGGTCGTCGAGCATGCCGACCGCGTTTCCTGCGGCCTGCCTGAGCGTCAGCGTCACCTGCTCGTCCGCCGCCACGGTGAACGCGGTCGGCCACGTCATCTGCGTCATCACCTGCGTCGCGGGCTTCACCGTGCCGAGTTCGGTTGTCGTGCTATCCCCGCGCGTAAGAATGGCCTTCAGGGACGGAGCGGCCCCATGCCACGTATCGTTTACGTAGAACAGGGGATAGCGCCGTGCCAGCGCGCGCAGACGCCACGTGCCGGGCGGCACCGTGAACGTGGTGGTGGCGATTCCGCCCGTGGACACGAACAGGAGCGCAGCGGAACCCTGAATGGCATCGGCAAGCGGGAACATCTGCATGGTGCCGCCGTTGTCGATGGGAATGCCGCTCGTCACCACGCCGATCACGCCGTTCGTGAGTCGGGCACCGCAATACACGTCCGGATTCATCACCGAAAGCGTCCATCCCTCGATTTCGTTGAGCGTGCAGAACTTTCCGTGGACGTACGGGTGGTAGAGCGAAGCGCCACTCGTGGGGCGAACGAGGCGGTCGAAGTCTCCGTTCGGGATCTTGAACGTCTCCTCGACCGTAGGCTCCGCCACGCGCACCATCTCGAAGTTGTCCATGTAGAGGCAGGCGTCCCCGCCCGAATCGACCGTTCTGAAGCCGAGAATCCAGCTTCCCGCCTCTGGCACCTCGATGCGGTAGCGGTAGCGCTCGAAGGAACGGCATCCGAGCGGCATGTCGCCCACGCGATTGGTGGTGGCCACTGCCCATGTCTGCCCGAACAGGATCTCCGCCTGCGGCTGCTGGTCGGCGTAGAAGAAGTTTCTCGATGTGTTGATGGACGTTCCGCTGTTGTAGGAATACCGGCTGCTGGCGTCGAAGCTCAGCTCGTACGTCCCCGCCGCCGGCACGGAAACGGTGGTGGAGAACGTGCCCTGCCCGACCTGCTGGAGGATGTTCGTGCCGGGGCGCGGGATTTCAACGGTCTCCCCCACCCATTGCGCCCATGTTCTGGCACTGCGCGGCGCCTGCGTACACATGAGGTTGAACGTGCCGGCGCGGGAGGTCCAGCCGTTGAGCGTGTTGCCGCTTGAAACACTCTTGCGGTCGAACGTGGTGTCGGTGATCGTAAATGGAATCTCCAAGTCCGGGTTCGGGAACGTAGCGCGCGCGCCGCCCGCCGTCGGCCCGGTGGCGAGCGTGCGCGACCTTGATCTTCTTGACGTTGTTCGAGACGGTATGGACGCGCAGCCAGCCGTTGCCGGTCGTCTGCACCGTGCCCGCCTCCGCGTCCGTCGTCTTCGTGCAGGTGATGCCGCTCGCCGCGTCGCCCGCCAATGACGCACTGCTCGTGCCGTTGTAGTTGTTGAACGCGTACTTCTCTCTCGCGCTGACCGTCAGCGGCGGCAGGTTGCCGCCCTGGAAGCGTACCTTGCCCGCGTTCCAGATGAAGTCGCCCGTGAAGCCGAGGCCGTCCGTCGGACCCAGGGCGAGCGTGCCGTCACCGTCCTTCGTCACCGTGCCCGCGCCCGCAATCGCGATCGGCTTCGACACGGTGCCACCCGCGCCGGACACCGTTGCCGACGCCCCTTCCGCGAGCGCGAGCTCCGTGCTGGCCGGGCGAAACGCGAGGTTTTGCTTCCGCTGGGGCAGATCCCACTTCGCAAGCAGGTAGCGTTCCACCGCCGCGCGCTCCGCCTCCTTGAGCTGGTTCGTGAACACGACGACCTCGCCGACGTAGTCCATGCCCTGCCGTCCCTTGAGGATCGTTCCTTCCTGGAAACCGCAATAGCCGAAGTCGTTCGCGGCCGGGAGATAGTCGTAGTAATCTATCTCCCACAGCTGCCAGGCGCGCTTGGGCACCGTAAAGCGCGCGTCGATCTTCTTGCCGTCCAGGAAGAACCCCGCGCTACCCATCGGCTTGCAGATATCGGCGCGCGGGTAGGCAATGACAGAATCGGTGCCATACGCCATCGTCTGACTCCCGATCGAGTTCAGGTAGGGGCCAACGCGGCCGCCGCCGGCGTAGCCGATGAAATGTCCCACGCAGTTCGTGATGGCCTGGACGATGAAGACGTGACGAATCCGCGAGATATTGACCGCCGCGCCGTCCTTGTACCAGCGCATGTACTGGCCGGATTCCCTGCCGCCGAAGTAGACGCTGTCGCGTCCGTCGAACGTGGCCGGCACGGGGTCGATGCCGTACAGCGTGGCGGGATAGGCATCCGACGTGCACCATCTCGGAAGCGCGTAGTAGCGCGTGGGCGACTCGGGATCCGTCTCGCGCACGTCGAGCCACTTCGAGACGTAGGCCGGCGCGGTCTCGCCCTCCTCCACGATGCCGTTCGTGGTGGCGACGCTCGACTCGTTCACCCAGAACGCGGCGATGTCGCAGACCGCCGGCGGCGTGGTGAAGTCCGCGTCGGCGGACGTCGTCACGCTCACCGAGCCCTCCAGCACGGTGAGACGTTCGTCGGTAACCGACTTCAGCGCGCCGCCATTGACCGCGAGCGTGCCCGCGCCGGTCTTGTACAGCGTCGACTGGTCGCCCAGCACCACGCTGTCGACGTTGCTCACGACGCCGTCCGGCACGTCCACAACGCCTAGCTGCCTATACCCTACGGCAACGCCATCGGCGCGCGCCGGAAACAGGCTTCCCGACAGCGCGAAACATCCAACGACGACCGTCGCACATGCAATCGATCTCCTCATTTTTCCTGCTCGCTTTCTCTTGCTACAGTTTTATGTGGTGCTATCTTACCACAATATTGCCCCCTATGGGAAGCGCTTTTTTGAGACGCTCCGTTCACGCTTGACTGGCTGGGAGGGGAAAAGGTAAAATATGTGCCTGTTTTCGGTCAACAAAGGATGAACGAGGTAGAAAATGGCTAGCGAATCGAAAGTCGGGCAGGCTGACGAAGCTTTCGCGCGCGCTCGGGCAGCGGCTCGGCACGTTCATGGACGACCAGTTCAAGCCAGACCCGATCATCACGCGCGCCAGCGACCTGGAGTCGGTGAAGGTGGCGCACAACGGCGAGACGAAGGAAGGCTACGCCTACTACTCCCTCGCGATCGGCAAGCCCGACCGCCACATGGACCCCTTCAAGATCGACCTCGCGCCGAACGTGGCCCAGTCGCTTTCCTCGCACGAGGGCGAAGAACTCATCATCTGCATCTCCGGCGAGGTGGAGATCGACTACGGCACAGAGACCACGATCCTGCAGGCTGGCGACACAGCGTACTACAACAGCGTGGTGAAGCACTGCGTCCGAGCGGCGGGCAGCAAGCCCGCCTCGATCTACGGAATCGTGTTCATGCCGTTCTGAGCGCCGTCCAGCGCCGTTTTCACGGCTTTGCCGTATGCTGCGGCGAGCGAAAGCATGCCCCAGTTGTTTGGATGGGTGCCGTCCACCGTTCCCTCGAAGTCGCCTGAATACATTCCGTCCTTGGGAAGATGGACAAGATTCGTCCATCCTTCCGCGACAAGTCTTTCATAGAGGGTCCTGACGCACACGTCCTTGTCGATCGGCCCTCCGCAGTACACGTCGGACTTGCCGGCCATGACGATCGGCACGTCCGGCCTTTTCGCGCGGAGGTTGCGGATGAACGGCTCGTAGCGGTTCAGGAACGCGTCGGTCGTCATGTTGCGCATGTTCCAGACGCAGTCCAGCACATAGCAGCTCGCGTCGATGGCGGCCAGATGCTCGCTCATCTCCAGCTCCATGAGGCCGGACCCCGAGAATCCGAGATTCACGACCGGCACGTCGAGGTTGCGTCCGATGATGTTCACGAACGACATGCCGGGCCTGGATGCGCAGCCGCCCTGCGTGATCGACGTGCCGTAGAATACGACGGGCTTTTCGATGCCGCTCGCGCGCGGTGGAAGCGGCGAGACGGATGCCTCCTGCTCGATGCCGAGCGTGAACTCCCTGATGCCGTTGTAGAGCGGAAGGTTCACGAGGCACGGGGTCCCCGGCGTCCAGTCGAGCGAAAGAGTTGCACCCGTGGCGCTCGTGATGCGTCCCGTCTTGACGTAGCGCCAGCGCCCCTTCGCCGCGTCGAACCGATAGACGTCGATGCCGCTCACGCCCGTGGCGGGCATGTGATCCATCGAAAGGCGCGTGTTGTACGGCACCCACTTGAATACGAGCTTCGCGGAGTCGGTGGAGAAACGGAACAGCATCCCCGACGTGTGGTGCTTCATCGTCCTGACACCGCTGTTGACGTTCGCCGTCACGTTCGAGGGCAGCCGGTCGTAGTAATGCTCCGTGTCGTTGAACGCACGGCCCTCGATGGGCAGGTCGCGCCCGTCGATCCATTTCATGTTGTCGCTGGCGAATGCGCCCTCCGCAACGAACGCAGAGACCAATAGCAAATAACAGACAAGTTTTAACCGTGTAGAACATATAGATCGTGTAGAATTTCTACATGTTTCTACACGTTCTACACGGCTGAAAATTTTAGAAATAATGGTACCAACCATGATTACCTTCCCTCCTCGATCTTTGCCTTGAAGAAAACCGGCGGATCGTTGCCCGTGAGCGGGATTTCCGCCGTCGCCGTGTCGCCGTTCGAAAAGTTGTCGTTCGGAATCGTCGTGGAAATCGGCGTGGCGGACGTGAACGCCGCGACCGTCGCCGCGCCGTAGAACTTCAGCACGCCGTTTGTCTTTTGCGCGATCTTGCCGGTTCGCGTGAGCGTGACGCCAATCGTCACCGTGTTCGTCGCGACATTGATGCTTGTGATATTGAAGGAATAGGAGGTCTCGCCCGTGATGTCCAGGTTGAGGAGATAGGCCTTGTTGAAATCGTCCGCCGAAAGTACGGCCGCCGCGTTGCCGACGGCGGTCTTGCCGCCGGCGCAGCTGTTGAGCCATGCCGCCTTCGCCGCATCGAGAATGACGGAGGCGTTGTCTTTCAGCAACACTTCATCGTCCTCCGCAAATCCTTCGGCAACAACGTAGTCGCCGACAATGGACGTCAGAGCTCCCCGGCCGCGCAGACACACCTTGGAAATGTCTGAACCAGATGTCGCGATGGGGAACGCCTCGCGGACAGGATTTGCCATTTCTCTTAATCTCGTGAATCCTATTGATCCCGTTCTGACTTCCACCCCATACATTCCTTCCTTACGGTCGAACGTGAAGCGGAATGTGTATTCGACGTCGTGTTGCGGCGTCACGCCCTCGGCTACGACATCCACCCATCCGCCTGAAGTCCACACCTGGAAACACCCGTTCGTGCCGATCCAGATCGCGCCTTGTGTTCCGGCCTTGGGCACGTCCTCCATTTCGGGCATGGTGCCGAACGTAGCCGTCACTTCCAGAGTGACTGGATTTCCGCCGGATGGTACGCCTGGCGTAAACACGTGTTCGTCGTGCAATTCGGCCTTTCGCGTCGCGGGATCGTAGGCGATGGCGGGCGCCCACGTTCCGGTGAGGGACGCCGTCTCGACCGATTCGTCCACCCAGGCAAGATCATGCCACAACGCCTTTTTTAGCGCGTTGACATACGCTTTCGCCAGCGCCATCATGCCGCAATCGTCGAGAGCGTCGTCGTCAACGGATCTCTCATCGTCATCAGGAAGCTTTTCCGCCATTACGATAGGCACGTCCGGCCTCTTCTCGCGCAGGTTACGGATGAACGGCTCGCAGTCGGTCGTCGCATCCACGCCGTTGGTGCAGTCCAGCACATAGCAGCTTGCATCGATTGCGGCGAGATGATCGCTCATCTCCAGTTCCATGAGACATCCGTCGGCGAAGCCGAGATTCACTACCGGCACGTCGAGCATCCGCCCGACGATGTTTACGAACGACATGCCGGGACGCGACGCGCCGAGTCCGTGGGTGGTGGACGAGCCGTAGAAAACGACCGGCTTGACGCTGCCGCCACGGTGCGGGGGCAGCCTCGTCACGGTCGCCTCCGGCTCGATGCCGAGGGAGAACTCGCGGATGCCGTTGAAGAGCGGCAGGTTCACGAGGCACGGCGTTCCCGGCGTCCAGTCGAGCGAGAGGCTGCCGCCTTCTGAGCTGCTGATGCGCCCCGTCTTCACGTAGAGCCATCTGCCGCTTTCCGCGTCGAACCGGTAGACGTCGATGCCACTCGCGCCCGAGGCCGCCATGTTGTCCGCCTCGAGGCCCGCATTGTACGGCACCCACTTGAACACGAGCGTCCTAGAAACTGTCGCGAACCTGAACTGCATCCCCGCCGTGTGGTGCTTCATCGTCCTGACGTTGCCGTTGACGCCTGCCGTCACGTTCGTGGGCAGCCGGTCGTAGTAATGTTCCGTACCGTCGAACGCCCGTCCTTCGATGGGCAGGTACTGCCCGTCGATCCACTGGACGCCGTTCGTGACGACACCCGGTATTTCCATGTCCGGGTCGAACGTGCCGACGTCGTCCTCCGCCAGCACATGTAACGCGCATGTCGCGATTGCGCCACAAGCGACAAGTACGATTCGGAAGGCAGTTGCAAAAACCCGACGTTCCGGTAGGGTCGGCGTTCCATCGCCGACCGTTGCCGCGGACGGCGATGGAACGCCGTCCCTACCGCGTTTTTCAACTGCCGCTCGCATCTGTCGGCTCAAACATCAGAGAATCATGATGATGAGGCCTTGGGGCCCGCCCAGATAGCCTTGCCCGGTCAGCGACACCCTGTCTCCGTTGTAGCGGATCTGCTTGAGCTGCGCAGCCGTCAGGCCAGAGCCGTTCGTACCGAAGCGGATCGTTTTCCCTGGCAGCCTGCCTGTTCCAACGATGTTCAGCGTCGCTTCCGCCGCCCACGTCGCGTCATGGGAGTCCGCGAACGAAAGCGCACCGTCTCCAACGTTGATCGTCGCATTGCCCGAAAGCGTCAGCGCACCCGTCGAGTTCGTCGTTGCGCCGCACGTCACCGTGCAGCCGCCCTTGAGCGTCATCGGCGAGGCTGTCGGCAATGCCGTGTTGCTCGCCAGCTCCACCGTGCCGGCCTCGATCGTGAAGCGGCCACCGAAACTGTTTTCGCCTGAAAGCGTCAGCTTCGCGTCGCCGCGCTTGGTGACGGGGGTTCCGCTGGAACCTGGCGCCTGGTAGAGGTTCCCCGGAATCTCGAGGTTGGCAGACGTCGTGATGTAGAGCGTGGGACTTCCAACGCTGTAGAGGCACATCCCCGTTCCGAACACGTTCGGCCCGGTGCCGTCGCTGAAGATTGTCAACTTGCTGCAGTCGCCGCTACGCGTCGGGTTGCCGATCGTCCGCGCGCCGTTCCGAAGCGTGATGTAGCGCATCATGTTCTGGCCGTCCCGCCAAGAGTTATGGAGCAACGGCAGGTAGAGCGTCGCGTTGTCGAAGATGTAGGTGGCGTTGCCTTCCGTTCCTTGGGTAAGAAGCGACACCAGCACGCTGCCGGACTCGAACGTGTAGATTTTCCCTGTCCCGGTACCGTTGTTGCCGTTTCCGCCCCAAATCAACACCTGCGCCCCGTTGCGCGCCACAAGATTTTGCTTCGGGCGCATGGTGTTGTTCATGAACACGATCTGCGCATTGTCGACGGCCAGGTTGTCGAAACCGCTGTTGCCGCCGAGCGTACGCGACGGCACGTCGACCGTCCGCAGTACCAGGCTCTTGATGCCGTTTCCTGAGACGCTGGTGTAGGTCGTCACCCCGCTCGTCGTGTCGAGGTCCTCGCCCAGCTCGCCGCCCGGATGATAATAGGACTTCGTGGCCCGGGCCGTCACGTTCGCCCCCGACTGCGTCAACTCCACCTTGCAGCCTTTGACGTAGGTGCCGTTGCTACCGGAAAACTGGAACTGGCAGGTCATCGTCTGCCCGTTGTAGGTGACGTGATACGGAGCCGCATCGGCGATGAATCCCATGGTGCTGCCCGCCATCCGCGCGCTCACGGGAACGACCTGCGAAAGGAGCATGTTGGTGAACACGTTGTCGGATGCCGTCGCCGTGAGCCATGCCGCATGCACATCGTCGAGGACGCCAAACGTCTTGTCGACCGTCGCATCCGAGAGGCCCTTCACGGAAAGGCTGCTGTTCGAGCTGGGAAACGCCGCGTTCCACGTCTGCGAATCCGGCTTCGTGGTTTCGAGGACGGCGTTCGTCAGCGCGACGGCTCCGCCGAACTGCGCGTTCCCGGCAATCTTGACGCGCGGTCCCGCGCCGCGCATGTTGCTGATGCACATGCCGCTGCCGCTGGGCGACGTCGTCATGCTCCACTCAACCGTTTTGGGATCGGTATCGACGTCTTCGCCGACCTTGTTCTCGCCGTTGTTGTCCTTGTGCACGTAATACGACTTGTTGCCCGTCTGCGCCCAGACGCCGCCGGCATCTTCCGTGAACGTGACCTTGACGCAGCGGAGATGCTGGTTGTGCGTCATCTGGAACTGGGCCGTGGCGGTCGAGCCGTTCCGCCGGTAGTGGTAAGCCTTTGAGGGCTTGTACTGGCCGATGGCGCCGCCGTTCAGGTCGGCCATGAGAAGGCTGCCGTCGATGTCGTCCAGCGTGAGGCCGGGGAACACGAGCGTGGGCGTGGATGGACTGAGGAACGCGGGGTTGGAATCCGGCCCCGAGATGGCGATCGCCCCTGACGTCGTCAGGTTGGAGACGGCGACGGAACTGGGCAGCGAGACGGACGCGCCTGCGCCGAAGGACGCGCTCGTGCCGTCAGTCCAAGCGGCGGGCGTTTCGCTGTCCAGCCAGTTCTCGCCCGTCGCCCATGCCGCGCCGCTCGCGCCGTTCCATGTGTATGTATCCGCAAAGGCTGCGCTCGCGGCCATCATTACGCCCAAACAGGCAATCTTTTTCATCTCTTCTGCGCTCCTTTTTTCGGGTTGCGCCGCTCGCGCGGCGCGCACACTTCACCCAAATGCAATCGTACTTGGTGCCAGCATATCATAATCCGGCCTGTTTCCGCAAGCCGAAAATGACGCAAGAAGAATCTTCGAAGGGTATGCTGCGGATTTTATACGAGCGCGGCGAGCTTCTCGGCCATGCCGACGTATGTGGCGGGCGTGAGGGCGAGGAGCCGCGCCTTGTCGTCGGCGGGAAGGTCGAGTCCCTCGACGAACTCCTTCATGATCTCCGCCGTCACGCGGCGGCCGCGCGTGAGCTCCTTCAACCGCTCGTAGGGGTTGGACATGCCCACCTTGCGCATCACGGTCTGGATCGGCTCGGCGAGAACCTCCCAGTTGTGGTCGAGGTCGTCCGCGAGGCGCGCCTCGTTGAGCTCGAGCTTGCCGAGGCCCTTGAGGGTGGAGGCCGCCGCCACGAGCGCGTAGCCGAACGCGACGCCCATGTTGCGCAGCACCGTTGAGTCCGTGAGGTCGCGCTGCATCCGCGAGATGGGCAGCTTGCGCGCGAGGAATCCGAACACGGCGTTCGCGAGGCCGAGGTTGCCTTCCGAGTTCTCGAAGTCTATGGGGTTCACCTTGTGCGGCATCGTGGAGGATCCGATCTCGCCCTTCACGGTCTTCTGCTTGAAGTAGCCCATC
Source organism: uncultured bacterium (assembly GCA_902769585.1). Classification (GTDB taxonomy): domain Bacteria; phylum Verrucomicrobiota; class Kiritimatiellia; order RFP12; family UBA1067; genus RUG572. The sequence goes on along the minus strand of CACXPT010000133.1, from coordinate 4,100 downwards.
GAGACGTATGTCCACACGTCGCGGTCGAAGTCGATGAGGATGGTGTTCCAGCGCTGGAGGGCGTCGAACAGCTCGGCCATTCCGTCGTGCGGCTCGATCTGGATGGTGAGGCGATTCTGCCGGAGGCCGAAGCCCTCGATCACGCCGCGCGCGAGCGCCTCCCAGTCGAGGTCCGGGTATGCGGAGAGGTGGGCGTTGAAGTTGCCGACGGCTCCGTTCATCTTGGCGGGGAGGACGATGCGGTCGATCTCGTCCTGCTGGCGGCGGAGGCGCGCGACGACGACGGCCAGCTCCTTGCCGAGCGTGGTGGGGGAGGCGGGCTGGCCGTGCGTGTGCGCGAGCATCGGCACGGCGGCGAAGGCGTGCGCCATCTCCGCGACCTTGTCGGTCACCGCGTTTTGCGCCGTGCGCAGCACCTTCAGTCCGTCGCGCAGCATGAGCGCGTGGGACATGTTGTTGATGTCCTCGCTCGTGCAGCCGAAGTGGACGAACTCTCCGCGCGAGGCGAGCGACGTGTCCTTGATCTTCTCCTTGATGAAGTACTCCACGGCCTTCACGTCGTGGTTCGTCGTCTTCTCGATGTCCTTCACGCGCTGCGCGTCGGCCACGCTGAAGCTGTCCGCGATTCCCGCGAGGAGCGCGGCCTCGTCCGCCGCGAGCGGCGGACACTCCGGGATGCCCGGATGCGCGCAGAGCGCCGCGAGCCACGCGCACTCCACCGCCACGCGCCGCTTCACGAGGCCATATTCCGAGAACACGTCCCGCAAGGCCTCCACCTTCGAACCGTACCGCCCGTCGAGGGGCGAAATCGCCGTCAGCTGATCAATTGCCGCCATCGTCTTTACTCCTGTCGCGGATAGTTTACCACAAACCCGCGGGGTGGTGAAAGGTGAAAGGTGAAGGGTGAAAGGTGAATGGTGAAAGGTGAAGGGTGAAAGGTGAAGGGTGAAAGGTGAAAGGTGAAGGGGGGAGGGTGAATGGGGGGAGGTTATGCTATAATCTTGGCATGCTTGAAGAACTGAAAGAGAAGGTCTGCGCGGCGAACCTCGCGCTCGTGCGCCACGGGCTCGTCACGCTCACATGGGGCAATGCCTCCGCGATCGACCGGGCGAATGGCCTCGTCGTCATCAAGCCGAGCGGCGTCGACTACGCCTCGATGAGACCCGAAGACATGGTGGTCGTGGACATGGACGGCAAGGTGCTGGAGGGACGCTACCGCCCTTCCAGCGACACCCCCACGCATCTCGTGCTGTACAAGGCGTTCCCGACCATAGGCGGCGTCGTGCACACGCATTCCGCCCACGCGACCGCGTGGGCGCAGGGCACCCGCCCTATCCCCAACCTCGGCACCACCCACGCCGACACCTTCCACACCGACGTGCCGGTCACGGACGAAATCCCGGACGACCGCATACGCGCCGCATACGAAGAGGCCACGGGCGACACCATCGTCGAAACCTTCCGCCGCCTAGGCATCGATCCTGACGAGACGCCCGCCGCCATTGCCGTCCACCACGGCCCGTTCACATGGGGCCGCACGGTCGAGAAGGCCGTGGAGAACGCCGTCGTTCTGGAAGAGGTGGCGAAGATCGCAGCCATCACGGTCGCGCTCAACCCTTCCGCGCAGATGAATCCCGCCCTCGTGGAGAAGCACTACTCCCGCAAGCATGGCCCTAACGCCTACTACGGGCAAGTCGCCAGATGACCGCGCGCACCTACACGCACCGCGCGATGGACACCGAGTTCCGCGTGTCCTTCGGCGAGGACGAGGACGAGCCCCTGTGCGGCTCGGCCGCAGCAGTCGCGTTCGAGCGCATCGACGCCATCGAGTGCCTGCTCAGCCGCTTCAACGACACGAGCGACGTGGCCATGATACGCGCACTCCGCCCCGGACAGGTTGCCGTGGTCTCGCCAGAGACGATGTCCGTGCTGGTCGAGAGCGCCCGCGTATGCGCCGCCACGGGCGGCGCGTTCGACCCCACCGTCGGCGCGATCATGGCAAAGATGCCTCGCGGGAAAGACGGGAGGGTTGCGCTCCCGCGCGACCGTTCCGCCATCTCCGATCTCCTGGCTCGCGGCGGGATGCAGCGTCTCGTCCTAGACGTGGAGCATCTGAGCCTTGCCGTCAAGCCCGACCGCCTAGGACGCGACACGCCGCTCGAGCTGGACTTCGGCGGCATAGGCAAGGGCTTCGCGCTGGACGAATGCCGCAAGATCCTCACGGGCGAACAGTTCGGAATGTCACGTTTCCTGCTCGACGCCGGCACCTCCACGCAGTGGGCGCAAGGTGCCGGCTGGAAGCTCGGCGTTGGCGGCGAATGGAAGGACCGCACGCGGCTTGAGACCACGATGGAAGTCCGGGACGCGGCGCTCTCCGGCTCGGGGTTCGAGCTTCAGGGCGAGCATGTGGTGGACGTGCGGCGGCATGGCGCCGCACGCCGCTGGGCGCAGGCGTGGGCATGGTGCCCGCAGTCTGCCGCCGTGGCCGACGCGCTTACGACCGCCGCGCTCGCGCTATCCCCGCGCGAACTGGCCGATGCCGCGCGCGCGCTCGACGCGCGCATCCTCGTGGCGCGCCGCCAGCCGCCGATCCTGGACAAACTCCGCGATCCACTAGTCTGGTACGGCCGACCTCAATGATTGCTTTCGCTACTGGGAGATTCGGAGATTAGCCAGCCACCCGCGCTTCGCACAGGAATCTAAATGGGGATAACTTGGAGAATGTTGCCAATGTGTAAGTGTTGCCAATTATCAATGTTACCAATTACCAATGGAGATTGAGTAATGAGAATGGCAACATTGGATATTGGCAACACTTGATCAAGTTACAGGCAAGAAGCGGACGTTGAGCTTGCCGTACTTCACGAGCACGCGCTTCGTGTACGCCGAGGCGACCACGATCTTGTCCTTCTTCGGATCGTCCGCGCGCGCGGCCACGTATTCGGCGAGCTTCTTGACGAGCTCGGGGTGGAGCTTGTCGAGCACGATCGCGCCCTCGCCGCAGCAGTACGTCTCCTCGTCGTTCGTGCCGAACGGCTTGTTGACGGCCTTGACGGCGGCGAGCAGCTTGTCCATGCAGCCGCAGCCGAGGTAGTTGCGCAGGAAGTCGTCCGCAAGAGCGTACACCTCGCCGGCGGCCTTCGCGAACTTGACCTTGGACTGGACGACGAAGCCCGCGACGCACTTGACCTCGCACGGAAGCTTCACGCCGAACTCCGGGTAGTCCTGCTTGAGCGCACTGGCGGCCGCGGGATTGGAGACGAGGAGCGTCTTCACGCCCTCTGCCTTCAGGAACGCGGCGAACTGCTCGGCGGCGGCCTTCGCCTCGGGCAGGAAGCCGAGGACCTTGAGGGCCTTGCCGATCGAGCCGCCCGGGATGACCTTGGGCGACACCTTGGCGGCGGCGAAGAGCTTCTTCGTGGCGGCGACCACGGCCTTGTCGGCGGCGGTCGTCTCGTCGAGGAACCACGCGATGTCGCCCGTGCCCTCGGCCTTCCAGCCGACGGACTTCACGAACTTGGCCGCGAGCTTCTTGACGGCCTCGGGGGCCTTGCCGGCCTCGACGACGTCGGCGCGCGCCGCGAGGGCGAGGCCGTTCTCGTCGTAGTGGTTCACGCAGTGGTGCACGCAGCAGGCCGAGAGGTCCTGGCGGTAGAGGGCATCCACGAAGTCCTCGTCGTCGAACGAGTTGGTGCCCGTCCGGAGGCCGTAGAGCATCGCCGCGCGGATGCGGGGCGTATCCACCTCGGTGAACCGCACGTTCCCGATGGCGGAGAGGTGCCGGCACATGAAGCAGAACCGGCAGTTCATGATCGCTTCGTTGTACTTGTCAATGTTCATGGTTGTTGAGAAGTTGAGAAGTTGAGTTGTTGAGAGGTTGAGTTGTTGAGAGGTTGCGACATTAGCAACCTGCGAAGCCGAGCTTGCCGGGGTTCATGATGCCGTTCGGGTCGAGCTGCTTCTTGAGGCCCTCGAGGACGGGCATGGCCGTGCCGTAGAGGTCCTTCACGTAGCGGCCGAGCTTGAGGCCCACGCCGTGGTGCTCGTTGATCACGCCGCCGTTCGCGATCGCGGCGCGGATGGCCTTGTCCCAGACGGCG
>CACXPT010000132.1 GCA_902769585.1 uncultured bacterium | reverse complement strand
CACGCCGCCCGCGAGGCGCCGCCGGCAGTTGATGGCGGTGGCGGCGAGGATGGCGGCTCCCGGAAGCAGGATGTCCCCGAGATAGACGCCATAGCCCGCTATGCTGTAGCGGAAGCCGAAACGGAAGGCGTCCCCGAACAGGCAGCGCGCGACGATCGTGAGCGCCGTGGCGTTCGCCCAGATGATCGCCACGTAGGTCAGGCAGAGAAACCACGCGCAGAGGAAGCCGTGGTCGGCGCCGAACGCCCGGGAGGCGAACGCAAACGCGCCGCCCGGCCCGGGATAGCGGCGGGTCATGTAATGGTAGTTCCAGGCAATGACTGCCATGATCGCGGCTCCGACGAAGACGCCGATGGTCGTCCCGAGCGGTCCCGCCTTCGGCAGGAACACGGTCCCGGGCATGACGAACGCGCCCCAGCCAACAGCCGTTCCAAATGCGAACGCCCAAGCGCCGAGCGTCGAGATGTGCCGAGAGAAAAAAGTCTTTTTCATTTGAAACCACCCAGTAATGCGCGAAGTGAAAGCCAGGAGAACTTGACGAGCCCGTAGGCATAGCGGCGCCACAGGCGCCCCGGCTCCTGGTAGATGCGATATATCCACTCTAGCCCGCTCCGCTGGATCCAGCACGGCGCGCGTTTCACCTTGCCCGTGATGAAGTTGAACGTGCCCCCGACGCCAATCATCACCGGCACGTCGAGCCGCGCGGCGTTGCGCCCCATCCACAGCTCTTGCTTGGGATTGCCCAGCGCGACGAACAGGAGATCGGGCTTCGCCGCGTTGATCCGCTCGACGATCTCCGGCTGTTCCTCGTCAAGCTTCACGAAGGAATCGTCAATGCCAACAACACGCAACCGGTAGGGCGCGGCCTCCGGACGCGCTGTTGGCGGCGTGTCGGGGACGCCCCGCCCTACCAACTTCGCGAACGCCTCCTCCACGACTGCCTTGTCGCCGCCCAACACGTACACGGAGAGCCCCTCCTCCGCGAAGCGGCGGCAGATGGCTGGAACCATGTCGGCGCCCGTCACGCGTTCAGGGAGCGGATTGCGCAGCAACTTCGAGAGAAGCACGATCGGCATGCCATCGGCCGTCACCATGTCCGCGTTCTTCAGATAGCCCCACAGCTCGTCGTTGCCGCCGAAAGGCCAACCGCTCACGGCATTGCACACGAAATCCACGTTGAGCGTGGCGACGAACGCCGCCCTCTTGTTGTCGTCCGCTTGCTGTTTCGCGAGGGCGACAATCCTCTCCACCGCCTCGGCCTCGGTCACCTTGGCGACCGGAATGCGGAAGATGCTGGCGGTCCCGCTCATGCCGCGCCCTCCAGCAACTTCACGAGGCCCGCCGCGTGGTCTTTCCACGAAAATTTCTTCACATGCTCCAGCCCGCGCGCGACGCGGTCCGCCCTCTCCTGCTCCGGCTCCGCCAACAGTCGCTCAAGCGCGGCGGCGATGTCGTCCACGCGTTCAGGATCAAAGGTGATCGCCACGTCGCCCGCAATCTCGCCGAGCGACCCGTTGTCGAAGAGGCTGGGGAACACGTAGAAGCCGGCGTCCGCCCACACCGCCTCGAGGTCGTCCACGAACCCGGTGAAGCGGATGAGGTCGGCGTGCGGCGACCGCGCCGCCGCCGCATGCACGGCTTCGGCGTCCTTCCAGTCGGCTCCCGCGATCACGAGCGGATGCGCCTCGGCAAGCGCACGCGGCAGCTTCCCGTAAGCCTCGATGAGCCTCACGTGGTTCTTACCCGGATGCTCGATGCGGGAAATGTAGAGGAGAGTGCCTAGTGCTTGGTGCTTAGTGCTTGGTGCTTGGTGCTTGGTGCTTGGTGCGTTGCTCTCGCTCAAATCCTGGCGCTTCAGCTCCGCACTAGGCACTAAGCACCTAGCACCAAGCACTAAGCACCTAGCACCAGGCACCAAGCACCAAGCACCAGGCACCAGTCCATTGTACAGCACCGTCACATCCACATCCTGGCAGCCCCAGAAGCGCACCATGTCGGCCTTGGTGGCGCCGCTCACGGCCACGAGACGATGCGCCTTCTTGGCGAAATATGGCAGCACGTGCGCGAGGTAGAACATCCGAAGTCGCGAGTATTTGCCAGGCACGTGGAAGTTTGCGAGGTCGTGCACCGTCGCCGCCGTGGGCAGCGGATACCACGCGCACACGCGCCGGTTCGCCGCGCAGATCACGAAGCCGTCGAAATCGCGGCAGTGGCGACGGATCCAAAACGGCAGCACAAGCAGGTGCCACAGCATGGAAAAGACAGCACGGCGCGTCCAGCGAGGAGCATGGACGACACGAGCGACATTCGACATTCGACATCCGACATCCGAGTACTGACTGTCGGCCGTCGAATGTCGAATGTCGGCTTCATCCACCCCCGGCTCGCACAGCAGCGTCAGCTCATGCCCCTGCTCCAACAACGACCGCACGACCTCTCGGACGTACACCGAGATGCCGCTTTTGCCGCTATCGTACGGGATGCATGAGACTAGCAGTTTCATGACGGTGCGATATCCCCAAACAATGCGTGAAGCTTGGCGCCTGTGACAGGCTTGGAGATCACCTTCGCAAACAGGCCCATATCGTAGGTGGACCCCACGTCGACGTCAGCCGTGACGGCAACGATTGGTATCTCCGCAAGTCGACGATCCTTGCGCATGGCCTCGGCCAGCTGCGTACCGTCCATCTTGGGCATCCACATGTCGGTTAGGACGACATCCGGTATCCACTCCCTCATCACGTCGAGCGCAACCTCCCCGTTCTCCGCATAGCGGATATCCTTGATCTTGAAGTTTTCGAGGTGGATGCCGAGAATCTTGCGGTTCATCACCATGTCGTCGACCACAAGTACGCGTTCTGGCAGAACCTGCCGGATGGTCTGCTCTGCGGAACGCGGCGCCTGCGGCAAGTTGTCGATCACGACGAGGTTGGGGATGTCGATGACAAACGTGGTGCCCTTCCCGAGCACGCTCCTCACCGTGATGGTTCCGCCGGCGGCATCAACCATACGCTTGACGATCGGCAACCCCAGGCCAGTACCTTTGATCTCGCCAGCGCTCGCCTGCATGCGGCCCGCGATATCCTGCACGAACGGGTTGAAGAGCTTCTTCATCTTTTCCTGCGATATTCCGCAACCGGTGTCCTCTATCTCCAGATGCAGGTTGCGCTTGGCCTCTTCCCATCTCGCGCGCACCGTAATCGAGCCCACCTCCGTGAACTTGGCGGAATTGCCCACAAGATTTATGAGTATCTGCCGCATGCCCTGCTGCGCCAGCTCCACGATCGGAAGCGGATTGTCCTTTGGCATGTCCACAATCAGCTTCACGCCATGGCGGCGCACCCGGTATCCGAAGATGGCCGGAAGTTCGTTCAGAAGCTGGGTCAATTTGCATGCTCCGGACCGCATGTTCATCGCCCCTGCATCCAGCTTCGAGAGGTCGAGGATGTCGTTGATCAGTTCAAGCAGGGCCGTCGCGCTCATCAAGATGCCATCGGTGTACTCCTCGCGATGCACGTTGTCTAGATCCTTATGCGACAGAAACTCCGCGAAGCCGATGACGGCGTTGAGCGGCGTCCGGAGCTCGTGCGACATCATGGCGAGGAATCGCGTCCTTGCCTGCGCATGCTCCTCTGAGGCAGCGGCGGCGGCGTTCGCACGGTCGGCCTGCTTCTTGAGAAGCACGAGCATCACGGCCGCAAACGCCAGCACCGCCACGAGGATCGCTATCGCTATGTAGGTGAGCCGACGCGCAAGCTCCTCGCGCGTCAACCCGAACACCCGGTGCACCACCTGCCGCTCTGCCTCGTCGGCAAGGAACATCTCCTGGAGCTGCGTCTGGTCGATGCCCGTCATGACCTTGCCGAGGATTGCGACCAGCTCCTCCGGCACGTTCGGACGAGCGAACATCTCGAACTCCTGGTACTGGTCTTTCGCGCCAAGCGACTTCGCGACGCTCTGCGGCACTGGCAGCGCAAACACCGACTTTGCGCCGTACGTCGCTTCCTCCGCCTTCTCCGGATATGGAATCCAGAGATCGGTGTCGCCACGCAGGAACTTGGCCTCGGCCGACTGGATGTCGGTCTGCGGCTGCACGGTTATCTTAAGCCCTGTCCGGCGCTTGATCTCTGCCAGCAGATCGCCAACGAACCCGACCGGCTCGCCATTCTTGTCGGCCAACGGAAAAGGCCAAGGCGAGAAGTCGACGACGATTGGCGTCTCGTTCTTGAGGCGACGCTTGAGCCATTGGGTCTCTTTCAGTGAGAGGGCCGCCATATCGCTTCTGACGCCGTAATGGTGCTCGCTGATCATGCGCAGGTACTTCGGGAAGTCGTCGCAGATCTCGTCCATGGCCTTCTCCAGCTCGTCGAAGAGCCCCTTCTGCGCGAGCGACGTGCAGATGTACATCGGATGCGACGCATAGAGATGCAGCGCCGTCTCGTTCTCCAGCTTGGGCATCTCCACGTCCACGCAGGCATCGATCTCGCCTTTGAAGTACGCCGCCAGCATGGCGCGGTCTGACGAGAACTCGCGACAGGTGATGGTTTTCTCCTTGTCGAACTGCCGCCTTGCGCGCTGGGCGCTGATCGTCCCAGACAGCAGACCTACCTTCATGCCGTGCCATGTGCTTGGGTCGCCCGGCTGGTACTTGCTGCCCGGACGTGACCACAAGTACACCCGCAACATTCCCATCGGCGTGTGCGGATAGCGGAACTGGTTGCGCCGCTGGGCGGTGAAGCCAAGACCGCCGATGATGTCAAGCCGTCCGTTCTGCACGTCGGCGAGCGACTCGTCGTAGTCGCCGTACACGTAGTCCATGCTCCAGTGCGTGTGCCCGCAGATGGACTTCAGCCACACCTCCAGCGCGCCGGAGCGTTCGCCGTCGGGCGTCACCTCGAACAGGTCGCCGCGGCTGTATGCCGCGACGCGCACGCGCTTCTGCGGCTTGGGGATTCCGAGGTACTTCTCGCGCAGCGCGTCGAACTTGTCGATGTGGTCTATGTAGTAGTCGCGATATGCCTTTGAAAGCTTCGCGAGCAGCTCCGGACGTCCCTTGCGCACGGCGAAAAAGACGAGGCGCGACCCGATAGGCACCACCTCGACCACTCCTTCCGGACGCTTGCCGAACGGCGTGTAGAGGAACAAGGCGTCGATCTCGCCGTCGTGCAGGGCCTTCACCGCGCCGGCGCTCGTGGGGAACTCCACGTAGGTTGGCGAGAGCCGAGCATGCTCGAAATACCGCACGCGATCGTCGTTGGTGAGCTGCCCCTGCGACACCGGCGAATAGCCCACACGCATGCGCGGCCATTCCGTGATCTTGGTGGACATAAGCTCCATCGCGCGCGAAGGCGTGGCGTAGAGAGCGAAGTGCATGCGCCCGAGCGGCTGCTGGGGGAAGTCGAAATGCTCGAGCAGCCGCTTGGTCCGGAACGCGGAGCAGATCACATCGGCGTTGGCGATGTCGATCATGTGGTCCTCGCCAAACGGCAGACGGACGGTCTCGATGCCGGCGCCCTTGAACACGTCGGCCATGATGGAGACGCAAAACTCGTTGTCTGCGGCCGCCCAGAAGTCCAGTTTCGCGTCGCGCTCGCAGTCCGCCACTCTGACCGGCGTGGCGGCAAGGCCAGCCAGTCCGGCAGCCAAGACCGCGCACAGCGCCGCCTGCTTGAATCCATTATGCATAAATATTTGTGTCACTTATAGGTGTTGTGCCCGTACCTCAGAAGTGCGCGTCCGCCACCGTCGGCACGATCTCGAACACGCGGCTCACCTTCGTGATGTCGAACACGATCTTCGGCGCCGGCTGGAGCGCGGCCAGGATCATCTTGCCGCCGCCTGCCTTCACCTTCTGCAGTATCTGCACGAGCAGGCCAAGCCCGCTCGAGTCGATGTGGACCATCTTGCCGAGGTCGAACAGCACGTTGGCGCCACCCGTGATCTGACCGTTCAGGTCGTCTCGCAGACCAGGAACGGCGGCAGCCACAAGGCGTCCTTCGATCATCACCTTTATCACGTTACCTTCTATTGTTATTTCCCATGTCATGGTTAGTTTCCTTTCCTTATCAAGTTTTTAGTTGAAAATCTTCCAGTCCGTCTCCAGCGAAGGCGGAAAAGGCTTCCGCGCCTCTATCACGCCAACCATCCGTTGCAGGATACGCACCACCGGCCCCTGACCCAACGTCGACAGCTCGCCAAGCGTCCGCCTGCGGACAATCCATCGCACTGCCTGGTAGAACGACCGTCCGGCAGAGCCCGCACGCCGCCCGATCTCCATCACCTCGCGCGTCGTCGAAAGCCATATCTCCCGAGCCTCTTCCCATCCACATACGCCCTCGGCACGCGGACGGAACTTCCACGCAACCGCATCCGCATACAGCGGCCTACCGACCTCCTTCGCCCGATCCTCAGCGCGCCACCTGTACGCTCCACGCGCGATGAGGAGCGCGTCACCAGCTCCAAGCACGCACTTATTCACATTCCGCACTACGAACTGCGGATCGTCGCTCGCACGCGCCAGGATAAGCCCCGCGCCGCGGTTCACCAGAAGACGCACCGCCTCCGTCCACGGGAATTCGGACGGCTGCCGCCGCTCCACGCCATCGAACAGCGCTTCGCCCTTCTTGCCCGCAACGTCGAAATATCCGTGCAGCAGCTCCTGGATCATCAGCCGTTCCTGGTCGTGCCGGATGCGCCATGGCGTCTTTGGCGGACAGAAGTCCACGTCGATGCCAAGCCTTTCGCTCCAGCGTCGAGCGATAGGTTCCAGCGCTCGGCTTACCGACTCCATCTCCGCCGCCGACGTGCCGTCCTCCACCACCAGATAGAAGTCGAGATCGTTGTAGAGCCGCTGGCTGCCGTCAGGCATGGTCGTCACTCCGCCTTCGCCGCGCCCGTATCCGCCGCCTAGCACCACGCCCAACAGCTTCGGCACGCGAAGGGCGTCGATCTCGGCTCCGATCGCCCGGATCGAATCCTCGACCAACCGGTCCATCTCCGGCGCATCGCCAGCGACATGCAGTCCCATCAGCTGCGCCTCCCTCGAGAATTCCCTTCCAGGAACGTCCACAGCTTGCGCAACCATCCGAAGCCGATACCCCCTATGGCATCGGCCACCCCTGGCTCTTCCACGTCTGTCCAGCTTCCAGTCTGGACGTCGATGATGCGCCGCCCAACGACGATCTTGTCCACTAGTTCCAGCCCCACCCCGACGTACGTGTTGTCCCCGATGATCGTCCTGGCCAGATGCGCCCCCTCGCCCACGAACGAACCCTGCCCCACGACCACTTCGCCGTCCAGAGACACGTTGCGAGCGCACCACGTGTTGTCTTGCAGGATGACCGGCGGCTTCACCTTGGCCCCTCGCTCAAGAACCACATTTCGCCCAAGATGGACATCCTTCTCCGCGGAATAACCTGGCAGCGTGAAGAGCCACGAGTTCTCCAGCACGGCCGAATTCATCCGATACCACGACTTGACATCCTTCACCGCTATCCCGCGCGGACGGATGCGCATCCAGTTCCCGTCTCGGCGGCAGTAGATGCCAACCGGCGTATTGGCGCACTCTTCTGGGGAAACCGGCTCGCATGACAGTTCCTCTGGGCGATGGCTCGTCAGGCATAGTCCCCATACGACGCAAAGCCCGTCGCGGACGGGGTTGGTGAACGGGCTTGGCGCCTTGTCCAGGTCGTCAAGCCCACGCGGGGCAGTTCCCTGCCCCTTCAGATATAGGCAGGGGATGCCTCTGCTCGCCCCTTCGACGAACTTGGCGGCGAACCGCTCGGAATAATCCCAGTCCAATATGCCGACATGTGCGAATCCAAACCTCTGGGCACTTTCCAGCGCGTAGTCGACGAAGTGACGCCCCGCGATCGGCAAGGTGATCGGCCCCAGCCCCGGCAGAAGCTCGCGCAACCATTCTGTGGCGGACACCACTGGAACGAACAGCAGCCTTTCCATCAGTACGCCCCCCTTCCGCCGATGATCGCAGGAACCGTTTTCAGAAGTATTACGATGTCCTTCCATACGCCAGGCGTGAGGATGTACTCCTTGTCCAGCTGCACCTGTTCGCGAAACGGGATCTCGCTGCGTCCCTTGATCTGCCAAAGGCATGTGATGCCGGGAATGACGTCCAGCCGCTTGCGATCCTCGAGAGTGTACTTCTCCACCTCCGACGGCACCGGCGGACGCGGCCCCACGAGGCTCATGTCGCCGATGAACACATTCCAGAGCTGCGGCAGCTCGTCGAGGCTCGTGCGACGCAGGAACTTGCCCACTCTCGTGATGCGCGGGTCGTCCTTCATCTTGAATATGACCCCGTCTGACGACTCGTTCTTGTCCATCAGCCCATCCTTCTGCGCCTCGGCGTCCTGGCGCATGCTGCGGAACTTGAAGAACTTGAAATGTCGACCGTAGCGCCCCACGCGTATCTGGCTGAAGATGACAGGCCCAGGACTAGAGATCTTCACGGCGGCGGCGATGGCAAGGAATACCGGCGCCAGCAACAGCATGCCTATCAGGCTGGCAACGATATCTATCAGCCGCTTGACGGTGTAAGACCCTGTCACAGTCAGCTTCCATGCCATCAGTCGCAGGCTTCGTCGCCTGTTGCCGCGCGCCCGGGAAGCCAGCTCCTCCATCAGCTGGTCCAAGTCCGCGTCGGGCGATCTGTCAAGAAAGCTTTCCATTTTCCAAGCACGTGGAAGTTGTACTCGCGGAAGTTACAGAAGCGTGGACAGTTGCTCCAGTTTCGACACAAGCTCCGCAGCCGTCCCTTCATCCTGAAGGTGCGCCGCACTCCGGAGCGCGATGGCGATCGTGGCCATCTCTTCGTCTCCCGCCGCCAGCGCATTTCCCTTGATCGTGTGCGCAACACGATCAAGAGATTGCCATTCCTTGCCGGAAATGGCCGACTTAGCCTCGCCCAGCTTCTCCTTGACCGAGGCGATGTATTCCCCGTAGATTTCGCTGACGACTTCCTCGTCGCCTGCGAACTGTTCACCGAGGTACTTTCTGCAGCACTCTTTCATTTCTCTTTTCCTTCCTCGCTATGTCCTATGCGGACATGATAGACCGTTTCGTTGAGAGTCCCAAAGCGCTTGCGCTCAATACCGTAGCACAGTTCGCGCACCATCAGCCTTCCTCTTCCATGGTCGCTCATCTCTTGGTTTACGAGCTCAAACGCCGTCGAGGCGTTGCCGGCCGCAACCGCGATGCTCGGTTCCGGTGTGCCGCAGTCCCATACCGTCAGCTCGACGCTGTCGTTCCGACGTTTGAGCAACCTGACGCATGCCACCTCGTGAAGACGGTCGATGTCGTCGAAACCATGGTCGTACACGTTCATCAGCTTTTCCTCAAGGACAAGCTGCACGCGGCCGATGTCGTCCTCGGGCCACCCCTGCGCACGGCACCACTCGCCCATCGACCGCGCAGCGTCGTCGACCGCAGTCGGGAGCAGCGGCAAGGTCAGGTCGAAGATGCCGGGGATTCGCACCCTAGGACCGAACAGCAGAATGGTCACGTCGTCCTGAAGATATTTATAGCCATGCTCCCTGCACGCTTCGATGAACTTGAAAGCGTCGACGTAAACCGTACCGTAGGCGCGGGCCTCCTGCAACAGCTCGCATCGCAGGCGGAAGAGGAGATCGTACGGAATCTTCTCGAAGCCGTCCTCGTCGCGCGACATGTCGAACACGCCGTCAGTCACGGCTATGCACACCGCGTGCGGAGACAGCGCCTCCACCACCACGTCCGCCTTTGTGTAGAGAGTATCGGGCAGCAGCCCGATGGGAAGCCCGCCTCTCCGATCGGAACCCGTCTTGATCGGCTCGTTACGCCCCACTTCGGACACGATGAGATCCGGCGCGCCGCAGCTGATCCACTGGACCTCGTTCCGCGAAAGGTCGTGTAGGCAGATCAGCGCCGTCATGTATGACACGTCCGGAAGGTTGTCGCGGAAGAAGCCATGGAGAAGGTTAGCTACTATGACCGGGCTGAACACCATTGGACCTACATTGTGCGCAAGGTTCTTCAGGAACGACTGCACGGCCGTCATGGCCAGCGCCGCGCTCGTGCCGTGCCCCTGGATGTCGCCAAGGACGTAGAGGCACTTGTCTGCACCAAATGGTATGACTTCGTACACGTCGCCGCTTACGACATCCTTTGGCTGGGACCAGGCGGAGTAGAACATCCTGTCATCCAGCATGGCGCGTACTGGCAACATGCTTTGCTGGATGTGCGCCGCCAGCACGAGAGACTGCCTGGACTCCTCAACCTGCCGCTGAATGAACCGTTCGACGCGCCGCGATGCTACGATGCGCTGCACACGCTTCAGCAGCACGTCAGTCCCCACCGACTTCGGCAGGTAGAAGCTCAGCGGATCGGTCACGATGCGCTTCAGGAACCCGCTCCCCTCCTCGGGATCGAGCGCCGTCATGAAGAAGAACGGCATCGAGGAGTCAAGCCCGCGCACGATGTCGCGGAAGTCGAAGCCGTCCATATCTCCCATCATGATGTCGGAGATGATGGCGCTGAACACGTGGATGTGGGCCTTGAGTATGGACACTGCAGCATCGACCGAAGCGACGGCGATGGGCACGTATCCGGCGTTCTTCAGCTTTGCGCTGACCGTTAGGCGAATCATACGCTCGTCATCCACCACGAGGATGACGGTCTTCTCGCGCAATCCTGCCCAGAAATCTGACGATTCCGTGAAATCGCCCGTCTTTAAAACTTCCTGTTTCATCGCGGCATATTGTACCACAATGTTGACGGGATTACACGGAAGGAATTTCCCAGCCCTTGCGGTAGGTGGTCTTAACGTACGCGTTCGCTGCCTCGTTGTTCGTGACGCGCGTCCCGTTCCACTCGAGCTTGCCGAGGCCGGTCTGCGCCAGCACGTTGCCGAGAAGGACCGTTTTCACGAGCGGCACGCCGTACCGGAAGTCGGCGTTCGCGCGCCGCCCCTCGCGGATCGCCGCGAAGAACTCGTGCACATGACTCCCCTTCACGCGCGGAATCCACGGATCCGGCTTTTTCACTTCCTTGCGCAGGGACGTGGGCACGAACTGCATGGCGGAGCCGAACTCGTTCAGCCACAGAATGCCCTTCTCGCCCATCCAGAGCGTGCCGATCTGCCCGAGCGGGACGTTGTACTTCTTCTCCAGCTCCTCGACGATCGGCGGCAGGTTCTGGTACTCG
>CACXPT010000131.1 GCA_902769585.1 uncultured bacterium | reverse complement strand
TTCTGGGGCCGCGCTGCCTCATGGCGGAACGGCCCCGTAAAAACGCCGCTCCGGGCGTCACTTTACATAGAAGGATTCCTTAGTTTTGGAATATCTGTTGAGGAACTCGCGCAGGCGCTGGAACACGCAGTAGAGCGCCGGCACGAATATGATGCCCACGAGCGTGGCGGCGAGCATGCCGCTGAACGTGGTGATTCCGATCGCACGCTGCGCGCGCGCGCCCGCGCCCGTCGCCCGGACGAGCGGGAACACGCCGAAGAGGAAGCTCCACGCCGTCATCATCACGGCCCTGTACCGAAGGTTCGCGCCGTTCACGGCCGCCTCGCGCGTCGGGACGCCACGCTCGCGCTCGCGCATCGAGAACTCCACCATCAGGATCGCGTTCTTCGCCGCTAGGCCGATGAGCATCACGAGGCCGAGCTGCGCGTAGATGCTCAGCTCCGTGCCCGTCAGCAGCAGGCCTCCAAGCGCGCCGCAGAGCGCCACCGCCACGGAGAGCATCACCGGCACGGGGATCGTCCAGCTTTCGTATTGCGCCACGAGGAACAGGTAGGCGAAGAACGTCGCCAGCGCCATCAGCCAGAGGATCTGCCCATGGTTGTCCTTCTCCTGGCGCGCGATGCCGCTGTACTCGATGTGGCATTCGGGAGGAAGCTCCATCTTCTCGGCGTATTCGAGGACCTCAAGGTTCGTCATGCCCGGCGGTGTCTGGATGTTGATCCACGCGCCCTGCATCTTGTTGAAGCGCTTGATCTCGCGCGGGCCTACGGAGTAGCGTATCTTGCCGATAGCCGTGAGCGGCACCATGCCGCCGTTGGCGCCGGGGAAACGGATCTCCATGATGTCCTTCACCGTGGAGCGGTAGTCCGCCTGGCTCTGCACGATCACCTCGTAGCTGCCGCCCTTCATGTTGAAGTCGTTCACGTAGAACGAGGCGAGCTTGTTCTGGAGTGTGGAGAAGACGGTCTTCGCGGTCACGCCCAGGGACTCGGCCTTCTTGCGGTCGAGGTCGAGGTAGAGCTGGGGGGTGTTCGCGTTGAAGCCCACGGCGCAGCGCTCCGTCTTGAGGTCGCGCTTCACGTTCTCGGAAACGCGGCTCATCGTGGCGGCAAGATCCTGCGCGGAAAACTCGCCCACGCTGCACACCCAGAAGCCGACGCCGCCGAGCGCGCCAAGGCCGCGTATGGCAGGCGGAGTGAAGAGCGTGATCTTGGCGGCGTAGATGTCCGCCGTACGCTTCTCGATCTCGCGCATCACGGCCTCGATCTGGAGTTCGGGCGTCTTGCGCTCGTCCCAGTGCTTGAGGCGGATGAGGGAGCCGCCGTAGTTCTCGCCCGTGCCGTTGACGGACGACGCGCCCGTGGAGCTGGACACCGAATCGACGCCCGGTATCTGCTGGACGCGCGTGTTGAACTCCTCCACCACGTCGATCGTACGCTGGAGCGACGCGCTTTCCGCGAGCTCGATGTTCGCGATGATGTAACCTCTGTCCTCCTTCGGGAGGAGCGTCTCCGGCACCCTCTTCCCGAAACACCACATGAGCGCCACCACCCCGCCGAAGAGCAGCAGCGTGATGATTCCATGTCGCACGAAGAACTTCACGAAGGCGAGATACGTCCAGCGGCTGCCGTCGATAACCCAGTTGATCGGACGGAAGAGAAGCGGCGGCTTCTCGGGAGGCTTCTTCAGGAGCAGGGAGCACAGGACCGGCGAGAGCGTGAGCGCGACAGTGGTGGAGAGGCAGAGCGCCACGCACATCGTCACCGCGAACTGCACGTACATCTTCCCCACCATGCCCTGGTAGAACGCGAGAGGCAGGTAGCAGGCGATCGTCACGAGCGTCGTCGCGATGATGGCGCCCGTGATCTGCCGCATGGAGCGTCCGGCCGCCTCCTTCGCCCCCAACCCTTCGCGGGCCATCAGGGTCTGCGTGTTCTCCACCACCACGATCGCGTCGTCCACCAGCGACCCGATCACGAGTATGAGACCGAACATGGTAAGGATGTTCAGTGTGAAGCCGAACGCGCGCAGGAAGATGAACGTGCCGAGGAGCGCGATAGGGATCGCGATCGCCGGGACGAACGTCGCCCGCCAGTCCTGTAGGAAGAGGTATGTGATGAGCACCACGAGCAGCAGCGCGATGACGAGCGTCTTCGCGGTCTCCTTCATGAACACCTTCGTGAATGCCGTCGTGTCGTCGGCCAGCACGCACTTCACGCCCGGCGGCAGGCGGCCCACCCACTTCTCCACCTCGGCCTTGACGGACTTGACCGTCTCGATCGCGTTGGCCTCGGGGGACTTGTAGACGTTCAGGAAGATCGCCATGTCATCGTTGAAGCGGTTGGTGGACGAATAGGTCTTTGCGCCAAGCTCCACGCGCGCCACATCCTTCAGCAGCACCTGCGCGCCGGTCTCGGGGTTCGCGCGCACCACGATGTTCTCGAACTCCTCCTTCGTCTTGAGTCGTCCCTTCACGTTCAGCTTGTAGCTGAGGTAGCGGTTCGAGTACTCGCTGCCGATCGTGCCGGCGGCGGCCTGCACGTTCTGCGCCTGGATGGCGTTCTTGATGTCGAAGATCGTCACGCCCATGCCCGTCATCCGCACCGGGTTCAGCCAAACGCGCATCGCGTACTTGCGGTTGGAGACGTCCACGAGCGAAACGCCCGGCAGGCGCTGCACGGCGTCCTTCACGTCGTTCTCCACGAAGTTGCATAGGTCCATGATGGAGACCTGCCGCCCGTCCGTGAGGAACACGTACATCGCCATGCGGTCCTCCTGGCGCTTGTTCACGGTCAGGCCCTTCGCCAGCACCTCGCTCGGCAGCTTCGGCTCCGCGCGCTTCACCGCGTTCTGGAGGTTGACGAGGTTCATGTTCGAGTCCGTGCCGCTGCGGAAGGTCACGTAGCAGGCGTACGACCCGTTGTTGTTGCAGCTGGACGAGAAGTAGAGCAGGTCGTCCACGGCGTTGATCTGGTCCTCGATCGGGATCGCCACCGTCTCGGCTATCACCTCGCTGGACGCGCCTGGATAGCTCGCCGTGACGTAGATCGTAGTGGGCGCGATCTCTGGGTATTCCGCAACGGGGATCGTGTTGAGGCAAAGCCCGCCGCAGAACGCGATAAGGATGGATATCACGAACGCGACGCGCGGATGGTCGATGAACACCTGCGAGATGGACACTTACGGATCCTCCTGCCAACGGATGTAGCGCACCTTGGAGTCCTGCACCATCGCGACCGCCTTGACAGTGTGCGAAATGCCGGCCGATGCGCCCACGATCGTGATCTCAAAGTACGTCTCGGGCGCGTAGATGAGGTAGCTGGACGCCTCGTTGCCGATGTCGTTGCCGGTCTTTTCCTGTATGCGGCTCTGGAGGTCGCTGAAGTCCTTGAAGCTGCCGTAGTCCTCGTCCTTGTAGAACTTCGTATCCTTCGCCTCTGCCGCGCTGAGCTCGGAACGGTAGTCGATGATCGCCTGAACGATCTCCTCGCCATCTGCAGCGAACGAACTGTTGCTGTTGAGATCGTCGGCAATGCCTGGGATCGCCAGCAGGATCTCCTTTGAGGCGGCGTTGACGTTCACCTTCCCCGTGCCGATCACGTCGAAGTAATCGAGGATGGACTTGACCGTTATCTGATCCTCCTCCTTGTCCTCGGGGTTGATGACGCCACCGGTCAGGACGACCGGATGCTCGCGGAACCCTTTCAGCATGGCCAGCTCCTTCAGGTCGGATATCTCGCCGTTGCGCGGCTTGCACGGCTCGAACTCCATCGTTCCGTCCTCGCTCTTCAGCTCTTCCTTGTAATACTCGGCCTCGCCGCCCTCGCCCCGAGGATACTCGTCGAGAAGGTCCTGCGACAGCGCGTCGTCAGGGTCGCGCCAGTCGTTCCACGAGCAGATGAGCTCGTTCCAGTACTCCTCCGGCACGTTGCAGGCCGCCAGGATGTTCTCCCATATCTCAAGCCAGTTCTGGTTGCCTCCGGACCAGAGCGTGTTGATGTTCAGCTTCGTCTCCTTCGCCTCGATGTGGACGCTCACCGTTCCCGAATCAGGATCCTTGACGTCAAGGGCGATCATGCCAGTATCGACGCTAGAGCTACCCTTCAGCGCCCGCTTCTCCTGTATCCACCTGTCCTCCTGGAACTCCTCCTCCATGTCGTCCAGCGACTGGTCCTCTGGCGCTTCGCTCACGTTCTGGTAGTCGGTGAGGATAACCTCGGCGATCACCTTGCCCGCATCGGTGAGGCTGTTCACGCGCACGCGCTCGGTCGTGTGGCGGTTGACGACCGACTGCAGCTTCGCCTCTGCCGCGAAGTTCATCACTATGAGCGACAGCACCGCCACAACCCAGATTACCGTGACGAGCGCACTACCTGTCCTTCTTCGTCCCATCACATCGACCCTCCTCCTGGCAGCGCCCCTCCACCGCCCATGCCAGGCATGCCGCCACCTGGTGGCCGACCACCGCCAGCACCAGGAACGCGACCACCTCCGGTCTGTCCGCCGCCCGGAGGGGAACCTCCGCCGCCAGCGGGACCTCCGCCGCCAGAACCTCCGCCACCGGAAGTCTTGGTGCCACTGGTGCCGCCCTTCTTGCCTCCGGTAGCATCTGCCTCGGAAGAGACGGTAACCGGATTCTGAGAGATGTCCCAGAGCGGAATCTCCACGACGCGCATGATCGGGACGGGATCGCCTGCATCCTTCGCCGGCTCCATCCAGAACGTGAGCTTCACGCGGTACGGTATGGAGTTGGACGTGTCCCACGTGTCCTCCCACTTTGGCGTCCCATCGCTTTCCACGTCCTCTGGCTTGCCCTGCACCTTGCAGTCGAAGCCCTGGATGCCTTCGATCAGCGGGTACGGCTCGAACTGCTCGTCGTCGTTGAAGTCGACCTCCACCTGTTCGTCATCGGCCAGGAGGTCGAGACGCCCAGCCTTCACCCAGAGGCCGCCAGGTCCGTCGCGCCCCTCCTTCTGCACCCACACGCGCACCGTGTGCGGCGTCTCGGAGAGCTGCGAGCGGTTGCCGACGATCGACGTGCCAAGCTTGATCCACTGGATCGTGTCGCTGTCGTCTGGATCCTCGCCGTTGTCGTACAGCTGGAAACCATAGGCGTAGTCCTGCTTCCCGGTCGTAGGATAGTACGCGCTCCGCAGGCCGCTCACCACCTGGGTGAGCGCGTACTCCGCGTTGCGCACCGTATCTGCGATCGCCGCCGAACGATGCCAGCAGCGGATGGTGGTGTTGAACGTGATGAAGCACACCGTCATCATGATCGCCGTGATGATCACGGCCATCAGCAGCTCAAGTAGCGTGAAGCCGCGCCGGGTCATTGCTTCTTCCTCCACAGACGGATGACGTTCAGCTCTTCGCGGTTGGTCCGGTACCGGTTTCCGCCCCAGCGCACGGTGGACCTGATCGCGTATATGCCGCCGTTCCATTTCAGTATCTCGTCGTCCGTCTCGTCTACCGAACGCTCGAACGTGTAGTCCTTCAGCTGCTCTAGCTCTGTGCGAGGCAGGTCCATCTCCAGTTCGCGCACGAGGTCTTCCGCCGGTGTCTCGTCCACGTTCAGAAGCTCATCGTTCAGCACGTCCTCGCCGCTCGTCGTCACCTGCGACGGATCGGGGATCGGATGCGCCATCTCCCCGAGCTGAAGAACGAGCTGTGCGGACTCGAAGCGCTTCGATGCCATCATCATCCGCTGGCACTGCATCATGCAGGCAAGGATGGCTACGCACCCGACCGCCAGCATGACTGCGGAGATCAGCACCTCAAGCAGCGTGAAGCCTGCGCGGGATCTCGAGCTGCCAGCAGTCACCTGTCGTCATCCTCCGATTCCGGATTCTTGATCGTGCCAAAACGGTCGACGGACAACACCGTGGCGGAGTCCTCGTCCTTGCCGTCCTTCCACACCAGGATCCGGTGCGGCTCGCAGCGGCCGTTCGTCTCGAAGACGATCGAGACGGGCTCGCGCGTTTCCTGCTTCGGCTCGTCGTCATCGTCGTCGGACGCGCGGGAGCGCGTCCCTACCTGCTTCTCGCTCCCCTCGTTCGCGGACCTGCCGCGCCCCAGCAGGTAGTCCACGTTGCTGAACACCGAGATAGACTTCTTCTTCCCGGTCTGCGACTCGCCATCCTCGCCCATAAGCTCAACCTTGACGTGCACGTCTGGAAACTCGTACGCACGGGTCGACAACCCCTCCTGCACCACGCTTTCCTCGGAATCCTCCTCTGTCTCCTCTTCCAGTGACGGCAGCTCCGCCTCAGGATCGAAGATCGACCTGGCGACGTTAGAGGAGAGCTCTTCCTTGGGAGTGGACACCTCTGAACCCGCCTTCACCTCGATCTTGCTCTTGACGAATGTATCCCCCTCCCATACCTCCGAATATGTGACGACGACAGCATGCTGCCGCAGCAGCGCCATTGTCCGCGCATAGCCGGAGAGCTGCCACACGCTGCGCACCGCGTTCTTCATGCGCACCGAGGCGGTGCCGGACCCTACGCTCAGCGCAGCCGTGGAAAGCATCACGGCGATGATGGCAACAACGACCAGCAGCTCGACAAGCGTAAAGCCATGCCGCGCGGCATAGCGCATTAGTTGCCCTTCTTGTCGGTGTCGATGTTTGAGATGTCGTCGTCCGTGCCGAACTCCTCGTCCGGGCCTGACGACGTCAGCTTGAAGCGCTTCTTGCCGAGCTTCTCGAACTGGAAGTCGTTGCCCCAGGCATCTTTCAGGTTGCCCTTCTCGATTATCGGGTCGTCTCCCTCGGTCAGGACGTCCAGCGTATCCGGCAACTTGCTGTTGTGCTCGAACTGGTATGTCGTGATAGCGTTGGAGATCGTCTCGATCTGCTGCTGCGTGGCCGTGATGTTCGCCTTGCGCATGTAACGGCCCACGTTCGTCACCGCCAGAGCCGTCAGAAGGCCGACGATCATGACGGCCACCATTACTTCCATCAGCGTGAAGCCTGCCTTGGCCGCACGCTCGATCTGCTCTCTCTCTTTTTCGTTCATTACCTGTTCCTTTCAGTTTGTTTTTGTCGTTAAATCGCACCAAACACTAAGCACCAAGCATTAGGCACTAAGCACTAGGCACCCAGAGAATTCGATACCGCGAACACGGCCGAGAAGATGGCGAAGATGATGAATCCGATCACACCGGCAAGCACGAAGAGCAGCACCATTGGCAGCATCTCCGTGAACGTCTTGATGTTGGCGTCCATCTCCTTCTGGTAGCGCGTGCCGATGTGCCCGAGCGAGGACGAGAGGTCGCCCGCTCGCTCGCCTACGGCCAGCATGTCCGTCATCAGGCGCGGGAACACGCCGCTCGTGGCGAGCGGGCCGGAGATCGACGTGCCGTCCGTCACGCGCTTGCGCGCGGTATGCAGGGCATCGGCGATCACGGCGTTCTCGCACGTGTCCTCGGCGATCTTGAGCGCGTTCAGCACGTTCACGCCGTTCGTCAGCAAGGTCTTGAGCGTGTAGGCGAGCGTGGAGTACGCCCCGCAGGCCACGATGCCCTTGACGAGCGGCATCTTCAGCTTCCAGGTGTCGACCTTCCGCCTTCCGGACGGCGTCTTCACCCACTTGACGAGCCAGACGGTCACGAGCGCGAGCACGATTCCCAGCACGGCGCCCTTCCAGCTGTTCACGAAGTCCGTTATGTCCATCAGCGCGCGCGTCGCGCCCGGCAGCTGGCCTCCAAGCTGCTCGAACACCTTCTGGAACTTGGGGATGATCACCTTCATCGTGATGATGACGGCGACCACGCCGAAGGCCAGCACGAAGCAAGGGTAGCGCAGCGCGCCCTTGATCTTCGCGCGCATCGAGTCGGAACGCTCGTAGTGCTCCACCAGCCGCCGCAGCACGTCCACCATCGCGCCGGACGCCTCGCCCGCGCGGATCATGTTCGAGTAGAGCGGCTGGAACGTCTTGGGATGGTGGGCCACCGCATCCGAGAACGACTCGCCGTTCACGATGCGGCTCGTCAGGTCCTTGCAGACTGCCCGCTGTGCGGAGTCCTCCTCGCCCTGGTTCGCGAGGCATCCAAGGGCCTCGCCCAGCGTCATGCCGGCCTCAAGCAGGTCGGCGAGCTCCCCCGTAAAGAGGAGCACGTCTGCCTCCTTCATGGCAGGCATGCCACCGCCCCCGAAGGTGATCTTCCTGTTGAAGATGCTTTCCTTCTTCGGCTTCTTCGCTGTCGGCCGGCCGGCCGTCTGGCGAGATCTGGGCGGTGGTGCTGCCATGCGTATGTTCCCTGTGGAGGAATATATGCGCGACCGTCTACTTGATGACGCGCACGCGGATTACGGCATCGCTCTTCTCGAGCGCGGCAACCACGTCCGCCGGGATAGCGCTATCCGTGTCGATCAGCGTGTAGGCGAAGTCGCCGCGGCTCTTGTTCGCGATCGCGTCGATGTTCACCTTCGCATTGCCGAGGATGCTCGTGAACTGGCCGATCATGTTGGCCTCGTTCTTGTGGCAGATGGCCACGCGGCCCGCAGTGCGCAGCGGCCCGAGCGAGCACGCCGGGTAGTTGACGGAGTTGACGATGTTCCCGTTCTCCAGGTAGTCGCGCATCTCCTTCACGGCCATCACCGCGCAGTTGTCCTCGGCCTCCTCGGTGGACGCGCCGAGGTGCGGGATCACGATGCACCCCTTCTTGCCGGCCGTCGTCGCGTTCGGGAAGTCGCTCACGTACTTGCGCACCTTGCCGCTCTCGATCGCCGCGAGCATGTCCGGCTCGTTCACGAGCGCGTCGCGCGCGGCGTTGATGATGATCACGCCGGTCTTCATCATCGCTATCGCCTCTGCGTTGATCATGCCCTTCGTCGAGTCGAGCGCCGGCACGTGGATCGTGATGAAGTCGCACGCGCGGTAGATCGCCTCCACGTTCTTGCAGTGCTTGACGGCGCGGCTCAAGTTCCAGGCCGCGTCAACGGAAAGGTACGGGTCGTATCCGAAGACCTCCATGCCGAGCGATACGGCCGCGTTCGCGACCTTCTGCCCGATCGCTCCCAGGCCGATCACGCCCAGGCGCTTGCCCTCGATCTCCGTGCCGGCGAACGCCTTCTTGGCCTTCTCGGCGCTCTTGTTGATGGCGGCGTCGGCCGCGTTGGCCTTCACCCACTCTATGCCGCCCACGATGTCGCGGCTCGCGAGCAGCATCGCCGCGATCACGAGCTCCTTCACGCCGTTCGCGTTCGCGCCGGGCGTGTTGAACACCACGATGCCCTTCTTCGCGTATTCCGCGTGCGGGATGTTGTTCACGCCGGCTCCGGCGCGCGCCACGGCCAGCAGGTTCGGTCCGGGCGTCATTTCGTCCATCTTCGCGCTGCGCACGAAGACCGCGTCGGCGGAGGCGAAGTCCTCCGTGCGCGCGTAGTTGTCGTCTAGGTTGCCAAGTCCCACCTCCGCGATGGGGTTCAGGCATGTGTACTTGTACATGATCAGTCTACCTTCAGTTTAGAGTTTATCGTTGAAAGCCGGGCACGCGCCCGAAAGCGGTATTATAGCACAATTCGGGCCGTCCGTGGGCATTACCTTTATTACTCCCACTGACTCCATTGTGCTCTTCAACCCGATGCTGATCATCCCGTCTTTGACAGAATCTGATTGAATCCCCGTCAAGCGAAGCCATCCACAAGTTGCCACTCCATTTCGGGGTGGCATTTTTTTCGATTTACCCTTGCG
>CACXPT010000130.1 GCA_902769585.1 uncultured bacterium | reverse complement strand
GTCCCACACCTTCGACGTGTGGCAGAGCTGGCGTCCCATCCAGTTGTGCTCGAACTTCGTGCCGATGCAGCGCGTGCCGTTCTTGCGCAGCTGGAAGTACTCGGGATGGCTCTCGCTGAAGCGCTCCGCGATCTTGAACCTGTTCTGTCCGTGGCAGCACGGTATGCGGCCCGTCTCCTCGCGGAGCAGGAGAGAATAGACCGCCTTCGCGCGACGCTGCGCCTTCGAGTCCTCGGGATCGATGCCAGGATACGGACCTGCGCCATTGAGGTAGCAGTCGCGCGTGGCGAAGCGCGGCGTGACGGAGTACCCGCCGCACCGGAGCCGCAGCGACTTTGCCGACGGCACCACTGTGCCGAGCTCGCCCGGGAAGTAGAAACGCACGCCCGCATGGCGGTCGAGGAAACCATAGACGCCGAAGAGCGTCGCCCGCTCGAACTTGCCGATCCACCCTTGCGCGAGCTGCCGCGCAGGATCGAACTTAGGGTCATCGCAGCCTGCTATGTAGGCGCGGTCCTTCCCCACCTGGACGCAATACGAGTCGCGCGGCAGCGCTTCCGGCCTGAGACCAGCGACGATGCTCCACGCGTTCGTGCCAAGGACGAAGGAGTAGCGGCCGTCCGTGGGAGTTGTGACGAGCGGGATGACTTGCCCGAAGATACGCGAGAGGTAGTTGGTCATCTCGCTGGCGGCGAAGCGCACGGCCGACGGTGCGTCGGGCGCGATCGCCACCTCCGCGTTCGCGGCAGAGACCTCAGCTGTCGTCTCTCCAGAGCAGATGAACGTCAACCACGAAATACACGAAAAGAAGCAGATGGCCGCGAGAGGGAATCTCGGGGCCTTAGAGTTGCAAGCCATTTCAGGGGGTCCTTTCTTTTGGGACACGCTAGCGCGCGCCGAACAGGCCGTACGAGAACGGCTCCACGTTCCTGCCGCGATACTCGAACGGCGTGTCGCGGTAGTTGCACACCACCTCTTGGCCGTTGGAGTAGATCGAGCGGAAAACGTCGGGCGCGATCTCTGCGTTGTCCTCCAGGTACTCGAACTGCAGGTGCTTGAGCGTCTGCCAGCGGTCGTACATCCGCTTGATGGGAACGAGGTCCTTGTAGTCCGTGTAGTAGAACATGGGACGACCGTTCAGCTCGAACACCTTGAGCGTGCGGCGCTCGGGCGTGTCGAGATAGGTGGTGACGGCCTCGCTGCCGCGCACGGCGTCAGTCTTGCCGCTGCCGGAATCGCGCGGGCATGACGCATCGATGGTGGCGTAGAACGGGTTGCTCATGATGATGCCGGAGTAGACCACGTGCCAGATGGGGAAGTAACCGTCAACGATGTCGGTCTTCTTGGAATGCCAGCCCGGGTAGCAGCTCACGTAGAGCGCGTTGTCGAGGATGGGCGCGACGTGGTCGATGCCGCACTCGGAGCTGAACCCGCCGAAGGCCGCGCGTGCCTTCTCGCCCACCTTGATCTGCCACTCCGCCATGTGCGCGCGGTTGTTCGGATGCATCGGATCGTGGCATACCGCGGGGACGGTCGCGCTGGTCACGTCCACGTGGAAGATGCCGTTCAGGCCGAGATCCTTCATGTCGGCGATGTCCTTGTCCACGTACCTGTTGCAGCACACCTCGAAGCAGCTGCGGTAGACCTGCCCGCCGGGATAGACGGTATACTTCAGCGGCTCGCCCTTCGCATCCTTCGCGACATCGGCGAGGTTCCAGCGCTTCGCGTTGAGGTAGAAGTTGTTCTGGTTGATGTGGCAGTTCATGCGGTAGCCGAGCGACTTGCCGTAGGCGATCGCGTCGCGCATGCCCTTCTCGCCGCCGAAGCGCTCGTCCGCGGGAAAGAGGTCCGGGAACGGACCGTCGTGCCCGCCTGGCTGGAAGCCGACCATGCACATCTCGGCCTTGTCTATGCCGATCTCCTTGCACCGGCGCATGATGTCTTTGAAGTCCTCGAACGTGTGCTCCACAAGGACGGGCGGCATCGCCTTCAGCCAGTCCTCCTTCGTCGTCTTCGTTCGGTCGCAGCGCCCGAACTTGCAGCGCAGGAAGATCGAGTCCGCCGCGTACGCGAGGGCGTCGTTCCCCTTCACGCGCTCGCGGAGCGGACGCACGGCGCCGCGCTCTAGCTGCCAGTTGCGGTAGAGGCGGCCCATGCCGGAGTAGGACGCGTTGTCGCCCTCCAGCTCGTAGAAGTCAACCACCCAGTTCTCGTACGGCCTAAAGCCGATGCCGGCGACGTTTAGCGTGACCGCGAGCGTGTACACGCCGTCCTTGACGGTGACGGCGTCCGTGCACTCTAGGCGCAGGCCCTTGACTATGGCGAACCACGCCTTGCCGTCACCGGTCTTCATTCCGAAGAACGGCATGCGCATGCGTGGAGAGGATGCGGGCTTCCCGTCGTCGCGCGTGAACTCGCCCCAGCGGCCGTCGTCGATCATCCACCAGCCAGGATCGCCACGGCGACGGACCGCGGCGTCGTTCACGAGCGTGACGCGGACGAGGTCATCAGGCATGTCGATCGTGCGCAGCTCGAACCGCCACGCGCCGTCGGGCTGGCAGACGAGCGGCACATGCCGCGTCTCGCTCTTCCCGTCCTTACAGGTGAGGCGCACCGACGCGCCGGCAAGGGCCGCCGACTCTGCCGCGCCAAAGACGGCGAGGCAGCAGAACGCCGCCACGGCCAGGATGGTGGCTTTTGTCTTCATTGCTAGAAGTCCAGGTTGCGGACGTTGAGTGCGTTGTCCTCGATGAACTTGCGGCGAGGCTCCACCTCGTCGCCCATGAGGAGCGAGAACATCTGGTCTGCCTTGACGGCGTCGGAGAGCTTGACGCGCAGCATGTGGCGCTTTGCCGGATCCATCGTCGTCTCGTACAGCTCGTCGGCGTCCATCTCGCCGAGGCCCTTGAAGCGGTAGATGCTCATGCCCTTGCGGCCGCGCGCGCGGATCGCCTCGAGCAGGTCGGGAAGGTTCTTTACGTCCTGCGAGGAGCCGTCCTCCTCTAGCGTCGCCACGGTGCCGCCCTCGCCGAGGTAGTCCTCCACCGAGAAGCCCATGCCCTTCAGCGACTCCATCTGCTTGCGTAGGAGCGAGGCGCGGTACATCTCGAGCCAGCGGAACTCCATCTGGTCCGTCGGGTGGTAGGTCTCGACCTGCGTGGCGGCGATGTCGATGGTTGTCTGCATCTCCTGCTGGAGCTGCGCCACGCGCGCCTTGAACGATTCCTCGTCCATGGCGTATTCGATCTGCGCCTCGTCGCCCGCGCCGCGGATCATCACGTAGCGCGGCACCACGCCTTCCGCGTCGCGGTGGTCGAGCAGCATCTTCACGGATAGACCGCGGCGCTCGATCGCCTTGGCGGCCGTCTCGATCTCCGCAAGCAGCTCCAGGAGAAGCCGCGCCGCCTCGTTGTCCAGCACCTCGCCGTTCGCGCGCTTCACGGTCATGTCGTCGAGGCCGAGGAACAGCAGCTTCTGCGTCATCTCGCCGTCGGTGAGCACGTACTCGACCTTCTTCTTGCGCTCCACCTTGTAGAGCGGCGGCTGGGCAAGGTAGACGTATCCCTTCTCGATCAGCTCCGGCATCTTGCGGTAGAAGAACGTGAGGAGCAGCGTGCGGATGTGCGCGCCGTCCACGTCGGCATCCGTCATAATGATGATCTTGTGGTAGCGGGCCTTCGAGACGTCCCACTCCTCTGCGAAGCCGCATCCGATCGCCGTGATGAGCGTGCGGATCTCGTTGTTGGCGAGCATGCGGTCGACGCGCGCCTTCTCCACGTTGATCACCTTGCCGCGAAGCGGCAGGATGGCCTGCGTGGCGCGGTTGCGGCCCGACGACGCGGAGCCGCCTGCGGAGTCGCCCTCCACGAGGTAGAGCTCCGTCTTCGAAGGGTCGCGCTCCGAGCAGTCCTTCAGCTTGCCCGGCAGCGAGAGGCCGTCCATCACGCCCTTGCGGACTGTCTCGCGCGCCTTACGCGCGGCCTCGCGGGCGCGGAAGGCCATCATGATCTTGTTGACGACGGTCTCCGCCACGGCGGGGTTCTCCTCGAAGAACGTCATGAGCTTCTCGCTCACGATGGAGTCGACTATGCCCTGCACCTCGCCGTTGCCGAGCTTCGTCTTGGTCTGCCCCTCGAACTGCGGCTGCGGCACCTTCACGCTCACGATGACGGTAAGGCCCTCGCGCATGTCGTCGCCCGTGACGGCGTCCTTCTCCTTGATGCCGTTCTTCATCGCGCGCCCGTACTTGTTGATGGTGCGCGTGAGCGCGGCGCGGAAGCCCGAGAGGTGCGTGCCGCCCTCGATGGTGTGGATGTTGTTGCAGTACGTCTGCTCGATGGTGGAGTACGTGTCCGTGTACTGCATCGAGACTTCGGCCTGCACCATACCCGTCACGCCCTGCGCCTCGCCCTCGAAGTGGATCACCGGGGTGAGCGCCTTCTTGTTCTGGTTGAGGTACTCGGTAAACTCGTCGATGCCGCCCTCGTAGTGGAACGTCTCCTCGTGGTGCCCCTCGCCCTCGTTGTCCTTGAAGTGGATCTTCACGCCCTTGTTGAGGAACGCGAGCTCGCGCAGGCGGTTGCAGAGTATCTCCCACTTGAACGCGTGGCAGCTGAAGATGGAGTGGTCGGGGAAGAAGGTCACCTTGGTGCCCGTCTCGTCGCCGCACTCGCCCACGACCTCGAGCGGCTTCGTCACGTGTCCGCGCGAGAACTCGATGTGGTGGATCTTGCCGTCGCGCTTCACCTCAACCTTCATCCAGTCGGACAGCGCGTTGACGCACGAGACGCCGACGCCGTGCAGGCCGCCCGACACCTTGTAGTTCGAGCCGTCGAACTTGCCGCCCGCGTGCAGGATCGTGAGCACCACCTCGATGGCGGGGCGGTGCTGCGTGGGATGCATGTCCACCGGGATGCCGCGCCCGTTGTCCGTCACGGAGAGCGAGCCGTCGGGGTTGATCTGCACGTCCACGAGCGTGCAGTAGCCCGCGAGCGCCTCGTCGATCGAGTTGTCCACCACCTCATAGACCAGATGATGGTACCCGCGCTCTCCCGTGTCGCCGATGTACATTGCCGGGCGCTTGCGCACGGCCTCCATGCCCTCCAGGACCTGGATGTGGGCGGCGTTGTAGTCGGCTGCTGCTTCTGTCGCGTTCTGTTGCTCTTCAGACATCTCTTTACCTCAAACTTTTGTTTGGCATATTATACCAAAAAACGAGGCCAGCGGACAACTTTACTTTTGTCCGAGAGCGAGCCAGACGCGCAGCAGCTCGGACGTGCTCCAGGCCTGCGCGCGGCACCCCTTCTGGGCGTGCGGAGCGTCGCCGTCGGCGATCTCAGAGAGCTGGCAGACGCACCCCGCGTTCAGGTTCTCCACGGAGGACGCCAGGAGCGACAATGCCTGCTCGCGCGTCAGCGTTCCCGTCGCCACTGCCGCTTCCGCGTACAGCGGGAACGGCCACGCCCACACGGTGCCGTTGTGGTACGCCGGCTTGCGCGCCGTGTCCTCGTCGCCAGCGTACACGCCCCTGTAGAGCGGATGCCCCTCCGCCAGCGAACGAACTCCGCCCGGCACGAGCAGTCTCTCGCACGCCCGTACAATCTGTTGCCCAAGACCACTTGTCCCCTCCACCGCACACCCTTCACCTTTCACCTTTCCCCTTTCACCTTCGAGCAGCGATACCACGAACAGCTGGTTCGGGCGGATGGCGTCGTCGCGCGCGGCCTGCGCGGCAGGCTCGCCGTTCGGCGCGTCGAGGCAGTCGGCAAGTCCGTTGCCGTTCGCGAAGTACGTCGCGAGCGACTCCTCCGCGCGTTCCGCAAGCGCCTTCCACGTGCCGCCCAGGAAGCGCAGGGCGGCGATCCACAGCGCCTGTATCTCGACCGGATATCCGACGCGCGGCGTGCAGGCGGGATAGTTCGTGTCCATCCACGTGAAGTGCGGCGGCGACCAAACGAGACCGGAATCATGGTCCACCCGTATCCCGTTCGGCGTCCCCTTCACGTAGTTCGCGGCGATAGACTCGACCACGTCGGCGAGCGTCCGTCCGCCGCCGCACTCGGTGGCGAGGAACTTCTTCCGTCCGAACTTCGCGCAGAGGTCGCGCACGGCGACGATGAACCAGAGCGGCGCGTCGGTGGTGTCGCGGTTGCCGGCCGTGTCGCCGTAGATGATGTTGGGCAGCGTGCCGTTCTCCTCGAAGCGCGCGAAGGCGATCACGATGTCCTTCGCCTCCTTCTCGAAGCCGGCGGCGATAGCGCCGCGCAGGAAGATGAACGTGTCGCGCCCCCAGTCGAGGAACCACGGGTAGCCGGCGATGACCGTCTTCACGTCGTCGCGCCGCACAATGAAGAGCTTCAAAGATTCCTTCAAGGCACTGGAAACAGGAATGGTGAAAGGTGAAAGGTGAAGGGTGAAGGGTGAAGGGTGATTCGTTTCCGTATCATCTTTCACCTTTCGACTTTCACCTTTCACCTCCCTTTCACCTTTCACCTTTCGACTTTCACCTTTCACCTCTTTCACATACACCGCCGACAGGATAGCCGCGTCACCGGGCGCTTGGAAGTCGCAGGATATCCAGCCTGGGGAGTATAGATCGCCGCACGGTTCCTGTCCGCGCTCGGCCTCCTCCGGGTGCGGCACGCAGTATGTCCACTGCGGCTCGTGATGGAACTCGCCGTTGGCGATGGCGAACTCCAGCCGCTCATCTGCCCCATACGGCTGGAACAGAAAGCCCGATAGCGTCTTAAGGCCTTCTAGGTCGTTAAGGTCTTTAAGGTCATTAGGGTTATTAGGGTCGTTAAGGTTGTTAAGGTCTTTAGGGTTATTTGGGTTGATAAAGTCGTTAAAGACCTTAAACACCTTAAAGACCTTAGAATCCTTAGAATCCTTAAACACCTTAATCGCCGAGGGAGCGCCGAAGGCCTGCTCCACCGCGCCTTGCGCCTTCGTCACCGAGTGGAAGCTGCGCCATTCCATATCTGGCCGAAAGACGATCCGCACGGGAGGGACGCGCTCCTGCGCGTCCGCCGCCTCCAGCCGCCACACAACAAGCCTTGCGGCGTTTCCGCCTTCGGGCGCAAGCGAGAGCATGAAAATGAAGCGCGCCGTCTGCCCCATGCCGCAAGGCACGCGGAACGTCCATTCCGCAAAGCGGCCCGCAGGATCGGCGCGGACCGACTCGATGCAGTCCGCGTTGATCTCGTGCGAATAGCCCTCGTACTGCAGCCACGCGCGGCAGCGGGTCCAGAGGATCAGCCTGTCCGACGGCACGCGAGGGTTCGTGTTGGCGGCGAAGAGCGCGTCGTACTGGCTGCGGATCTCGCCCCAGGCGAGCTTCACGCGGCTCATCGCGCCAGCGCCGTCCGCGAGGATCGTCTCAAGCGCGCGGTCGGCACGGATCTCGTCGCCGGAATAGACAAGCTTCACGCGCGCCGACTCTCCCGGAGGCAGAAGCAACACGCGCGAGGCGGCATGCCGCACCCCCTCCGGCGTATACACCGCGATCTCGAGCGTCCGCGCCTCGGCACGCGTCCCGTCGCCGGCGTACGGCGGCAGCTCGAGGTCGGCGAAGTTCCCTTCTCCCGACCGCTCGACGGCGAGCGTGCGAGTGCCGTCCGTCACACGCACGCGGAACGGATGCGGTGCCACGACGCGCAACGCGCATCCCGCCGGCACGCACACCTCGCGCCGCGCATCCTCCGGCCATTGCCAAGTGAATGGTGAATGGTGAAGGGTGAAAGGTGAAAGGTGATCTTTGCCAATATCATCTTTCACCTTTCGACTTTCACCTTTCACCTCCATTTCACCTTTCACCTTTCGACTTTCACCTTTCACCTCCCTTTCGCCTTTCACCAACCCCAGTACTTCGCCAGGCTCGAGCTCCACGCCGGCCGAAGGATCGACGGCGAACTGCTTGCCGGTGACAAGGTCGGTGACGAGCGATGCGCCGAACTTGGCGGCGTCCCAGCGGATTGTGGCTGGCGAATCGCAATCCAGATTGGCCAGCACCAATACGGCGGCTTGGGGATGCGCCCTCACCACGGCCAGCGTGTTGCCGTCGCCGCGCGTTACGACCTCGAGGTGCGTATCCGGCCCGAATGCCGGATGCCCCGCGAGAATCGCGTTTAGCCGACCGATAAGCGGCACCATGTTGTCTTTCGCGCCCCAGTTGAGCGCGCTCGCGCCGTGCACGTCAATCTTCTCCGTGGCGAACCACTCGACGCCGTTCGCGATTCCCCACGCTCCCTGGTGGCTCAAGAGCGCGGCGATCTGCACGCGCATGCGGGCGTAGGTACGGCCCTTCTTCGCGAGCCGGTCGTTGTCGTGCGTCTCTGCGAAATGGACTAGCGCACCATACCTCTCGGCCCGCTCGATCGCGCCCGGCAGGTACCACTCGAACGCCGCGCGGTCGTATGTCTGGAATATCTCGGAATACGCCCAGTCGAGGCCTGACTCGGAGAGCAGGCGGTCGGTGACCTCCAGCTTGCCGCCGAGGCCCTCGAGCATGAACACGGTGTCGGGATACTCGGCACGGACGCGTGCGACGATCCGCGTCCATGCCTCTGCGGGAATCATGTACCCAGCGTCACAGCGGAATCCGTCAACGCCATGCCGGCACCAGAAGAGAAACACGTCGGCCATGTAGTCGCGGAGCTCGGGATTGGAGTAGTCGAGCTCCACGAGATCCTCCCATGTCACGCCCCATGCGCCGGGCGAGACGAACGCCCCGTCTGCTGCGTGCCTGTACCAGCCGGGATGGTGGGTCTGGAGAGTGGCGGCCCAGCCGGTGTGGTTGGCGGGCAGATCCACGAAGAGTGCGCCGCCCTTCGCGTGGACCGCGTCGGCCAGCTCGCGGAACTGGTCGAGCGGCGTGGCGTGCGGGTCGAACTCCGCACATGCGGGGTCGACGGATAGGAAGTCCGTGGCGGCAAACGGGCAACCGTAGCGGCCCATGCGCGCGAACGTTGCCGGCACTGGGAAGATTGGCAGAAGCTGGACGATGCGAAAACCCATGTCGTCCATAATGTGCCCAAGCTCGCGCGCGACGTCGCGGAATGTGCCAGATGGCGGGATGACGCTGTAGCCCTTGGCGTCGAGGAAGTTCTGCGCCTCCCTCACGCCCGGCTCGTCCTCGGGGTTGAGGAAGCGCGCTCCGCCGAACTGGCGAGGAAAGACGGTGTAGATCGAGTTGGCTCGGCGCGTGGCCGCTGGCTCCACCTTCACGCGCATGTTTCCGCCATGGGGCCATTCAGGCTGGTCCTTGCCCTTCGGGAAGAAGCACGCCTTTCCGGAGAAGATGCCAACGGCATCCAGCGGCACGGTGCAGGCGAACGTGCCTGGGGCGGTCTCGGACATCGGCACGTCGTGCCACGCGCCGCCAAGGTCGGTGCGGAACACGGCCCGCCCCGCACGCCGGGCGTCCAGCCTCAGCGTGACGGCAAGCTCGTCGCCCTTCCAGCGAAGTAAATACGAATCGGGAGCAGGTTCCTGTGTCATTTCGGGATATTATACAATACTGCAGGCCAAGGGGCAAGGGAGGTGAAAGGTGAAAGGTGAAAGGTGAAGGGTGAAGGGTGAAAGATGAAAGGACCGGATTGCTCCGGCCCCTTCGCATGGCGGGGATAGGATCACCCGCCGTTCTGGCAATGAGCTTAGCACACGCCCTGGGCGACCATGGCGTCGGCAACCTTCACGAAGCCGGCGATGTTCGCGCCCATCACGTAGTTGCCCTTGTCGCCGTACTTGGCGGCGGCTTCCCACGCGTTGTCGTGGATGGACTTCATG
>CACXPT010000129.1 GCA_902769585.1 uncultured bacterium | reverse complement strand
GATGTTGCCCGCGATCACGTCCACGTTGGGATAGTGCTTCGTGATCCACGTGGTCATGTTCATGATGCCCTTCGTGTGGCCGTGCGCGGAGTCCACCACCACCACGTCGACGCCGGCGTCTGCGAGCTTCTCCATGCGCACGTAGTCGCCCGTGCCGCCGGAGACCGACGCCGAGACGCGCAGACGGAACTTCTCGTCGCGGTTGATGGTGGAGTCCTTGTTCTCCACGATCTGCTGCACGTCGGTGAAGGAGTAGAGCCCCACGAGCCGCCCCGCCTTGTCCACGAGCGGCAGCTTGCCGATCTTGTTGGCGCGCATGATCTCGTAAGCCTTCTTGAGCGTCGTGCCGGGCTTGGCGGTGATTGTGGTGGCCGTCATCACGTCGGAAAGCTTCGCCGCCGTCATCGGCGCGTATCGCGCCCCGCCTTGTCCACGAGCGGCAGCTTGCCGATCTTGTTGGCGCGCATGATCTCGTACGCCTTCTTGAGCGAGGTGCCGGGCTTCGCGGTGATGGTGGCGGCGGTCATCACGTCGGAAAGCTTCGCGGCCGTCATCGGCGCGTAGCGCATGTCCGAACTCGTGATCATGCCCACGAGGCGATCCTGGTCGTCCAGCACGGGGAAGCCGTTGAACTTCAGGCCCATGCGTTTCTTCTCGGCGCGGAGGAAGCTGATGTCGTCGTTCGCGTGGAAGCAGACGGGCTTCGCGATGAGTCCGTTGAGGTAGTTCTTCACCTTGGCCACCTGCGCGGCCTGTTCGTCGTTCTCCAGGTTCTTGTGGATCACGCCGATGCCGCCGGCGAGCGCCATCGCAATGGCCATCGGCGCCTCGGTGACGGTGTCCATCGCCGCCGAGATGAATGGGATGTTCATCTTCTGGCGGCTTGTGAGCTGCGTCTCGAGCGAAGTGTCGTCAGGCAGAAAGTCCGCGTATTGCGTGACGAGCGTCACGTCATCGTAGGTGAGACCCTCGTACGGAAAGGTCTTCATGAATTCGTCCAGATACCTGTTCTTTGCCATGTCTGCTCCTAGCTCTGTGCTTTTTCCCGCAATGTTATACTCTTTTTGCCCACGCTTGGCAAGCGAAAACGTGCTGAAATCGCGCGCGTGCGACCCTTTACCGAAGGGCTGGCATCGTGTATAATGCCGTCCAAAGGACAACAAGATGAAGGCAATACATCTCATTCTGGCCTGCGCAAGCATCGCGCAGATGGTTACATTTGCGGGACCGCGCACGCCTGTGGCGGAGTTCTTCGAGAAGCACGTCGACACGTCCGTGCCAGCCCTGTCCGGCATCCCCGGGAAGATGGCGGCTGGCGACCTCGCGGATGCGGAGAAGATATTCGCGGACCATGTGCGAGCCTCGCTTCGGAACGACGCGCTCAACAAGGACTGGCTGTCGAAGAGATACACGGGCAAGGACCTACGCGCGCTCAAGCGGCGCGCGGAAGAGATCATGGACTACCGCCTCTCCTCCTGCGGCATGCCGCACCACTTCACCGACCACAAGGTGGACTGGGACCTCAACCCCACGTTCAACCAGTACAAGGAGTGGACATGGCAACTCTCGCGCCATCCGTTCTGGACGACGCTCGCCGAATACTACACCGCCACCGGCGACGAGAAGGCCGTCACCGTGTGGATCGACATGATCTCCAGCTGGTTCGACCAAGCGCTCGTGCCGGAGAAGGCCAAGCCCGGTGCCACGCACTGCTGGCGCACGATCGAGGCGGGTATCCGCATGAGCGGCTGGAGCCGACAGATCGCCGCGTTCGCGAAGTCGCCGCAGGTGACGGACGAGTTCCTCACGCGCTACTTCATCTCCATCTGGGAGCACGGCTGGCGTCTGCGCAACAACTCGACGAACGGCAACTGGCTCCTGATGGAGTTGCACGGACTCCTGCGCATCACGCTCCTCTACCCGTACCTGAAGGATGCCCCCGAATGGAAGGCGTACGCGCTCAAGCGTCTGCAGGAGGAATTCTCGCGGCAGGTCTATCCCGACGGCTTCCAGTACGAGCTCGCCACCGGATACCACGGCGTGGTGATCTCCAACTACCTGGGCGTGTTCGAGCTGTACGAGCAGCTGGGGCTGGAGAAGCCAGAGTTCATCCGCAAGGGGCTGGAGAAGATGTTCGAGGTGTACGTGCGCCTCGCAACGCCCAACGGCGGCACGCCCTGCCTCAACGACGGCGGCAACATGAACGTGGCGCGCTGGTGCCGCAAGGCATCAGAGCTATATCCCGACCGTGCCGATTTCCGCTGGTTCGCGACGAACGGCAAGGAGGGCGCAAAGCCCGACTACCTATCCACCGTGTTCCCGTGGGCAGGCGCGGTAGTGTTCCGCACGTCCTGGGAGAAGGACGCCGTGTGGGGCTACATGGACGGCTCCCCGTTCGGACGCGGCCACCAGCACGAGGACAAGCTCAACTTCGTGATGTGCGCCTACGGCAAGCAGTTGCTCACCGAGGGCGGCAACTACATGTATGACTCCTCCGACTGCCGCAAGTACGTCCTCTCCACACGAGCGCACAATACCATCCGCGTCGACGGCTTCGAGCAGAACCGCCGCCGCACGTACCGCTGGCACGACGAGGACATCAACGTGAAGGCCGACGTTGCGTTCACCACCACGCCCGCACGCGATACCGCCCGTTCCGCCTACAAGGACGGCTACGGCCCGCAGCAGAAGCCGGTCACCCACGACCGCACCGTGCTATTCCTCAAGGAGGAGCAGGGCCTCGCCCCCTTCTTCGTCGTCATCGACCGTCTCTCCGCACCGAACGACCGTCCGCACACCTTCGAGATCATGTGGCACCTGGAAGAGTGCGCGCTCGCGATCGACGGGACCTCCTTCACCGGCGACTTCGGGAACGGCATCGGCCTCGCCGCCGCGATGAGCGATGCCTCTGCTAAGATCACCGACATGAAAGGCCAGCATGAACCCTACTTCCAGGGCTGGATGCCCATCTGGATCGGCGGTCCGCACGAGCACCGTCCGATTCCCACGCCCGTCGCGCAGGGCACGTTCTCCGGCGCAAAGCGCATCGTCACCGTGCTATACCCCTACCGCGACGGCAAGAACGTGCTGCGAGGCGTGACGGCCGATGCGGATCCGAAGGCGACATCCTTCACGCTCACGCTGGCCGACGGAGCCACGCGTACCCTCGACGAGCGCGTAAAGTAAGCGAATACCCTATCTCGCGTCAGTGACGTCAAACGAGAGGTGGCCGGCAGGAAGCGACTTGCCGTTTACGGTTACCTGTTTCTTGCCTGCGTTATGCAGGACGGTGAGGAGCTTCGTGCCGTCCTTGTTCAGGAACTCGCCGCGCACCACGCCGCTCGGAAGCGGCGACGTGTCGCGCACCGTGAAACGTCCGTCGAAGTAGAACTCGCCGAACTTTCTCATCTTCCTGCAGCAGCGTCCGATCGTCTCCGCGTAGGCTGGCGCAGCATCGATCGTGCGGCGGCACACATACAGCTCGGCATCGTAGCGAATGCCGTATACGAGACAGTTGCGCAACTTCTTCGCAAACTCTCTCTCGGCGTTGCGCACGCCGCGGTTGGAGACGATCACCTCGGGGAAGGTGTAGCGGAACAGCGCAGGAAACTGTTCGGTGTTAGGCGCGATGTCGGCGAAGCCGAGTCCGCTGTGGATGAACTGCGTGTACGACGCGGCGATGTCTGTGGCGATCTCTGTGGCGAGCGGCTTGCCGATGCCGTCGCAGTAGGTGACGGCCCGGCCGAAGAACTTGCGGCGGCAGGGCCACTCGCGGTCGATGCGCGCCCCGTGCTCGTGCGCGTCGTTGAAGCACGGCTGGGTGGGCGCAGCGCCGTAGCAGTCCACGAAAAGGCAGTCCGGGTCGAACGTGTTCTGCATGAGCTCAAGCTGCGAGAACACGGTGTCGCGCCAGAGCGCCGTGCCGGAACATGCGACCGGGAACTGCCTCGCGCCGTACTGCGCGCGGAACTCGCCGAAGCCAGGGTAGACGAACGACGGACGGTGCTCGTCGCCGTTGATGGTGCGAATGAGGACGTCCTTCCCGTGCGCCTTGTAGAAGTCGCTCGCAGGATCCACCATGTGGCAGTTACATTCGAGGATCACGCGTCCGCCTCGCCGCCGCACTTCGGCGATGCCGGCTTTCAGCTCCGCCCACGCGCCAGGATACGGTTCCTCGTACTTCGGATACGCGCGGTCCATCCCCTCCTTCCACCAGGCAAAGAGAAAGAGCGCATCGATGCCATGCTTGTGCCCGGCCTCGAACATGGCAGGCAGATCCTTGAAGGTGTAGTGGTCCTCTCCGAACTGCGACTTCAGGACAATACGCTGCCAGCCCGTGAGGTCCTTGACCCACTCCGCCTTCGGCCGCACCTTGAAGAACGTGGCGTCGGCCCATGCGCGGTAACGCTTAGCGCCTTCGCGCCAGTCGCCGTCGAGAAGCCCCACCGCCGTGGGGGCGAACGTCACCGTCTCGCCCGGACGCGCCATCGGAAGATGGACGACGCCGGGCATGAGGTCATCGCCGTGGATCGTGTGGCGCACCGTCAGGAAGCACGCGC
This sequence comes from uncultured bacterium, assembly GCA_902769585.1. GTDB lineage: Bacteria > Verrucomicrobiota > Kiritimatiellia > RFP12 > UBA1067 > RUG572. The sequence continues at coordinate 5,830 of CACXPT010000129.1, read as the reverse complement.
GGATCTGCTCGTCTAGGCGGGCCATGTAGAGGAACTTGTTCCCCGACTCTACGCCAAGCCAGCACATCGAGCACTGCGGATAGTGGAGCCGCCAGCTGGTCTCGTATTCGTTGTGCAGGTAGTCGAGCGGCGTGAACGACTCCATCTTGGCCCAGGGATTCGGAGACCGCTGGCCGAGGGAACGCGGCATGTAGAGGACGTCCTTCTCCTTCTCGCCAACGAGACCGTTGAACGACACGAGCGGAGAGAAGCACTCGTTCACGCGCACTGCGGAACGGTTTGCAATCGAAGGCGTGAACCTCAACACGTCTCCCGACTTCTCGATGCGGATGGTGAAGCCGATGTCGTACGTGTCGCCGTAGGCCGAGACGAGGCGGTCGTAGGCAACGGTGAGCATATCGCCTTCGAGGGTTGCACGCCCCTTCTGGACACGAGAGAAGACCGGTATCTCCGTGCGGGCGCCGTCATCGAGGATGAGCCGCCAGAAATCCTTGTCCGCGGCGGTGTTCCGCGGAAACGCAAATCGCGCGGCAGTCGCGTCGGCATTGATCTCGAACGCCATGTTCGGGACGGCAATCGAAAGGCCTGCGGCAGCCGCAGAGAGCACGCAAGCGACAACGACGATGAATATGCGGGTTTTCATGATACAGATTGTACCAAGGCGGCGGAATCGTGTAAACTATGCGTGCCATGAAGACACTGAACAGCACGTTGGCCGGGACGTGGTATCCCGGCACGGAACGCGAGATCCGCGCGATGGCGGAGACGTGGGAGAAGACGACGGCAAAGGACGACGCTGTCGCGCCTGCGCGGACGAACGTGATCGTCCTGCCCCATGCTGGATGGGCATACTCGGGCGAAACGGCATGGCGCGCAGTGCGTGCGGTGCGCGGCGGCGCGTTCCGGCGCGTGGTCGTGCTGGCACCCAGCCACCGCGTGTGGATAGAGAACAGGCTCGTCGCGCCGAAGGCCGACGCCGTCTCCACGCCGCTCGGCACGATACCGATCGACCGCGACTGGCTGGACCGTCTCGCCCTGATCGCGCCTGTCGTACGCAACGACCGCGTCCACGCAGGCGAACATTCCGCGCAGATCGAGTTCCCGCTCCTGCAGCTCGCCCTCGAGAAGCCGTTCTCCATCGTGCCGCTGGTCGTCGGCTCGTTCAATCCTGACCAGCGCGGCATGTGCGTGCGCGCGCTCGCGTCGCTGATGGACGCCGAGACGCTGCTTGTCATTTCGTCCGACTTCACGCACTACGGCACCGACTTCTCCTACGTCCCGTACGGCACCAAGGGCGGCGAGGATGTGCGCCGGCGCGTGGCGGAGGTCGACGGCGAGGCTTGCGCGCGGATCGCCGCCGGCGACGCGGACGGCTTCTGCGCGACCGTCAGGCGGACAGGCGCCACGATCTGCGGCCATGTCCCGATCGAGCTCGCCCTGCGCGCCTTCCCCGCGGGGTCTTCGCTCGTTCGCCTGCGCTACGCGACATCGAGCGACGCGGAGGGAGACTATACGCGGTTCGTGTGCTACGCGGCGATGGCCGGGCACATCGACTGGCCTGCACAGGCGGCCGGAACGCTGAACGCAGAGGATCGAGCGTTCCTGCTCAGGATCGCGCGCGAGGCGGTCGAGCAAGCCGTCCGAACCGGCAAGCCTTTCCCCGCGAACCATTTCACGCAGTCCGCGCCGGCGGCGACGCGCACGCGCATGGGAGCGTTCGTCACGCTCAACGACCGCGCCACGCATGCGCTGCGCGGCTGCATCGGCGAGATCCTTAACGTGCGTCCGCTCGTCGAGGCGGTCACCGCGCGGGCGGCGGACTCTGCGCTCCACGACCCGCGCTTCAACCCCGTCTCGCCAAGCGAGCTTGCGGGGCTTCGCGTGGAGGTCTCGGCGCTCACGCCGCCCAAGCCTGTGGGCTCCTGGCGCGATATCGTATTGGGACGCGACGGCATGACGCTCGAGAAGAACGGTCACTTCGCCGTGTTCCTGCCGCAGGTGGCGCCAGAGCAGGGATGGGACCTCGCCACCACTCTCACGTACCTTTCGCAGAAGGCCGGACTGCCGCCCGAGGCGTGGCGCGAGGGAGCGGCATTCGAGACGTTCCAGGCGGAAGTCTTCCATGAGTGAGGCTGTCTGCACTACGTGTCCGCGCCACTGCCGCCTAGCTGAGGGCGCGTTCGGCGCGTGCCGTGCGCGAAAGGCGCAGGACGGCCGCGTGGTCTGCGCGAACTACGGACGGATCACGTCGATGGCGCTCGACCCGATCGAGAAGAAGCCGATCGCGTTCTTCCATCCCGGCCGTCCGATACTTTCCGTCGGAAGCTACGGCTGCAACCTGCGATGCCCGTTCTGCCAGAACGACTCCATCTCGCAGCACGGAGAGGGAGAGGTCGCGACCGATTCTGCGACGCCGTCGGAACTGGCCGGCCTGGCGCAGCGGTTGGCGCGCGAGCGCGGCAACCTCGGGATCGCCTACACCTACAACGAGCCGCTCGTCGGCTGGGAATTCGTGCGTGACTGCGCGCGGGAGGTGCGTGCCCGCGGACTGTTCAACGTCCTAGTCTCGAACGGCGTGGCTGAGGCGTCCGTGACGGAGGAACTGGCACCGCTAATCGACGCCGCCAACATCGACCTCAAGGGCCCTTCGCAGGATTTCTACGACTGGGTGGGCGGCGACTTCGCGGCCGCCTGCCGCACGATCAAGACGCTCCACGATGCAGGATGCCATGTGGAGGTGACGACGCTCGTGGTCCCCGGACGCAACGACGCCGAGGCGGACATCGACGCGATCGCGTCGTTCCTCTCCTCTGTCTCGCCAGACATCCCGCTTCACGTGACGCGGTTCTTTCCGCGCTTCCGCCTCCTTGACGTGCCACCTACGCCCGTTGCGACCATCCAACGCCTCGCGGACGTCGCCCGCACGCGCCTCCGCCGCGTCCTCGTCGGCAACTGCTGACGACGACAGTCACTTCAGCTGAGTCCAGTCGAGCGACCAGTAGCGGCGGTCTGTGTCGTATGGATCGATGCGGCACTTTGCCGGATCGGTGTCGATCGGCAGGATGCCGTAGCGCTTCATCTCGCGAAGATACTCGGGATTGGGGCAGAAGTTCGGCATGTCGAAGCGGGGGTCCGAGTCGAGGATCGACTTCGCGTCGACGACAAGCGCCAGCAGCTTCTTGTAGTCAGGATCGTCCTTGCTGGCGAACACGGCCTTGCCATGCGCGTTCGTGCATAGGCCCAGCCCGCCCGCCTCCTTCGCGAGCGGCGCCATCAGGTAGAACGACTTCTCCGGACGGGTGAGGTTGTAGATGATGTGCCGCGAGAAACGCCCGCAGCGGCGGTTGCGCGGGTCGTCCTTCTTGTGGAAGCGGATCGGCGCGTTGTCGCCGATCGTTCCCGGCGTGACGTGGCACGCCGCGCACCGCTTCCCCACCACCTGCCGCGCGGGATAATTGACCGTACGTCCGCCCGTGGGGTTGTAGGGCATGTGCGACTTGCTGCCGCCCACGAACCCGCAGCCTAGCGCGGCGTACGTGCCCGCGTACGGCGCGGAGGCGTCGAGCCACTGCATGATCATCTGGCGGTCGCGCTCGCTCACCTTCACGCCGTGGTGCGAGCCGTCGATCTTCTTCATTAACGGGCTCCCCCCGCTCCCGCGCGCGTACGGCGGCCAGTCGCTTTCGGCGAGGTTGCGTCCGTCGAGGACCTGTCCCCACAGGAGCAACCCGAGATAGCCCATCGAGTACATCGGCCCGCGGTCGCCGCAGAGGTCGAGTCCCGCCTTGCGCACGTCCGGGTTGTGGCACTTCACGCACGCGTGGTCGAGGATCGGCTGGATGTCGCGCGGAAAGTCCGCCACGTCGAAGAGGCGGCCCTTCGGATCGATCTCGCTCGGCTTGCGTGCCAGCGCCTGCGACACGGCCTTCACGCGGCGCACGGTGTTCGCGGTCTTGCGCTCGTGGCAGCCCACGCACCCCTGCCTTTCGCCCGGCATCACCTGCGTGAAGCTCTGCATGCGTTTCACGGCGCGTCCCTCTGCATCCACGGCCACGAAGAAGAGCGCCTTCAGCGCAGGCGCGGTGAAGTACGCGCTGCCGTCCGCCTCCACCGGCACCCAGCCGAGCAGGCGCGGCAGCGCGAACGACCCGCCGTACGTGAGCGGCTCCATGCCGCCGGAGAAGTTGATTGGCTTGGGCAGCACCTCGAACACCATGAGCCGCTTCACCGTGCCCGGCTTCACGCCCTGCATGCTGCGGCTCTCTAGCACGTTCTCAAGGTAGAACTCGCCCGTCTTCTTCGTCAGGTCGGTGCGGTCCGCGAGGATGCGCTCGCGCGGACGCGGCATGAGCGGACGCGGCTCGAAGAGCAGGACTGTCGGCCCCGCGCCGCCGAACATGGACGGCAGGCGGCAGAGATGCTCCAGACGCCCCTCGCGGTCGGAGAGGAGAACGTTCTTCCCGTCGGAGAACATGAAGAGGTCGCTCGAGAACGCCCACGGATCATAGTGCGTTCCCCTCTTCACGATGGCCTTGACGTTCGCCCGGTCATCCGGACCTCCCTTCGCCGAAAGGACGCTCAGTATGCCGCCGTGGTCGCGGCGGCCGTGACCGGGGGAGTCGATGAGCACGACGTCCTCGGAGCCGGGGATAGGCTTCGCGTCGAGGTAGACGCTGCCGGGATACGTGTTCCCCTGGTAGATCTGATGCTGTGTGCCGTCGGGGTTCATCGTCCAGAGATGGTGGAACGTCACCTGGCGGCGGTCCACGTATTCCCAGCGCATGTAGAGTATCCGTCCGTCAGGCAGCACCCACGGCGTGTTGTCGTGCTCGGTGTTGGCGGAGATCATGCGAATGCCGGAGCCGTCGGGCTTCATGCGGTAGATGGTTGCCACCTGCGTTACCCAGCAGTTCACCCAGCGGCGGCAGCGCGTCGAGACGAAGACGATGTCGCCGTCCGGCAGCCAGGTAGGCTCGAAGTCGTCGTACTCGCCGAAGGTGAGCTGCTTCAGCCCCGTACCATCGGAGTTGATCGTGTAGAGATGAAAGGTGCCTGTGCCGCCCTTGCGGTACGAGAACAGGATCGTCTTGCCGTCATAGTGCACGCTCGGGTCTCGCACGCTGCCGGCAACATCTTCGAGAAGCACGCGATACTTGCCGCTCTTGATGTTGTAGGCGAGGAGACGTCCGTTCTGGCTATAGACGGGGGCATCCGCCGAGCGGCCGAAGTAGGAGATGTTGGCGTACCAGTGCGGATCCGTGCTGCCCGAGCGAGTGGCGAACACTATCTCGTCGAAGGAACCATACGCCCCAGAGACCAGCCGCTCTCGCAACTGCACAGCCCCCGCCGCACCAAGTGCGAGAACCGCCGCCGCAATGGCAAGTGTCTCCCTTCCGCGCATGCGCCGAATCTTTTCCGGCTACCCGATGATCTTGAGCGCGCCCGTGGGGCAGTTCTCCGCACAGAGACGGCAGTCCCCTGCTTCGCCTGTTCGGCGCACACGCGCACGCAGAGGTTGCAGAGGACGCACTTGCGCTGGTTGCGCTCGATCGTGACGAGCTTCTGCTCCACGAAGCCGGGATGGAAGTCGCCGCGGAGGCGCTGCGTGTCCGCCTGCACGAGGTTCGCGTAGCGGATGAGCTTGCAGTCCTCGAAGTCGTGGCAGCCGCACTCCAGGCAGCGCTTGGCCTCAGCCTGTGCCGCCTCCACGGAGAGGCCGAGGTTGACCTCATTGAAGTCGTGCTTGCGCTCTTCGGCGGGACGCTGCGGCATCACGGCGCGCGCGATGCGCGGACGGTCCTCGAAGTCCTTCTCGGTGAGGTTGCGCTCG
>CACXPT010000128.1 GCA_902769585.1 uncultured bacterium | reverse complement strand
GCCCGCCGCCAGCATAACGAGATGTTTGAGTTTCATGCGGATATTATAGCACATCCTAGCGTCGGCGGGCTTCAGCGTTTCGCGTCGAAGCGGATGGACGCGGCGCGGCCGTGCGCGTCGAGGCCCTCCACCTGCGCGAAGGCGGCGATGGTCGGCGCCGTCTCGGCGAGGTCGCCGCGCGTGAACGCCACGAAGCTGTGGCGGCGGCGGAAGTCATCCGGCGTGAGGCCGTTGAACATGTTCGCTGCGCCGCCCGTGGGCAGCACGTGCGAGGGACCTGCCACGAAATCGCCGGCCGATTCCGGCGTCCATGCGCCGGCGAACACCGCGCCGGCGCTGCGCACGCCCTTCATCAGCCTTGTCGCGTCCTTGCACATGATCTCGAAGTGCTCCGGCGCGAAGCGGTTCACGAGCTCGAGCCCCTCATCCACGGTTGGCGTGACGGCGAAGAGGATGCCGTCGCGATCGATTACACGCTGGATGAGCGCCTTGCGGGACAGCGTGGCGGTCTGCTCAAAGAGCGCACGCTTCACCTCCTCGGCGAAGTCCTTCGAATGCGTGACGAGCAGGCTCTTCTCCCAGCCGCTGCCGTGCTCGGCCTGGCTAAGAAGATCGGCCGCCACCCACGCGGCGGGCACCGTGCCGTCCGCCAGCACAGCGATCTCGCTCGGCCCGGCCACCTGGTCGATGCCCACGTAGCCGTACACCTGTCGCTTCGCCGCCGTGACGTAGGCGTTGCCCGGACCGACGATCTTCTGCACTTTGCGCACCGTCTTCGTTCCGAACGCCATCAGCCCGATCGCCTGGATGCCGCCCACGCGATACACCTCCGTGGCACCTGCCAGCTTGAGCGCGTACAGCAGCACGGGATTCGGCGTGCCTGTGGGTCCGGCTGGCGTGCAGGCGACGATTTCCTTCACGCCGGCGGCCTTCGCGAGCGTCACGGTCATCACGCTCGTGGAGGCGAGCGGCGCGGTGCCGCCAGGCACGTACACGCCAACGCGGTCCATGGGCGAGTAGAACTCGCCTGCCGTGCCGCCCTTCGGCGTCTTCATCGTCCACGGCGAGCGCAACGACGCCTTCGAGAAGCGCATCACGCGCGCATGGGCGTCCTTCACCGCACGCTTCAGCGCGGACGGCACCTGTGCCTCTGCGGCGGACAGCTCCGCGTCAGTCACGCGGAACCGCTTCGGGGAGAGCTTCGCGCCCTCGAACTTCGCCACATACCGCGCCACGGCCACGTCGCCCTCCGCGCGTATGGCGGCCAGCACCTCGGCCGCAGCCTTCTCGGCCTCTTCGGGAAACGCGCTCCGCTGCAGGAAACGCGTGACAATCTTGCTTTGTGGCTTCGCCACAGACCAGTCGACTATCTTGATCATTTGCTTTCCTCCGACGAAACCTCGCCCAGCGTCTTCGTGCCGGAAAGGAGCGCAACGACCTGCTGCTGCACCTCCGCCAGGTTCTCCAGGCGCAGACGAGGATCGAGCACGACAAATGACTCTCCCGTCCTGCGATGCTCGTAGATGCGGATGATCGTGTGGTCGGCCTGCTCGTGCGCGTCGCGCTCGACGAGGATCTTCGAACGCTCCAGCATCACGGCTAGCACGTACACGACGTTCTTCATCGCCGGGTCGTCCAGCGTGATCAGGTGGCGCAACAGCTCGTCCGCGGTCTCCTTCTTCAGCGGCTCCTTCTTGGCGTCAGGCGGCGGAGGCGCGGTATAGACGCCCTCCCACTGGCTAAACGGCTCCCAGTCCCGCTGCGCGGTATTCCAGCACTCGGGATGGCAGTCCATGCGCTCGTAGCCGTCCGGCAGCTCCTTCAGAACCGAGACGACCGGCGCCTTGTCGACGAGCGGCTTCTCGCATATCGAGCAGATATGCCCTCGCGACCTTATGTTCCATTCTTGCGACATGCGAAGATTATACCAAAACTTGCCCTCCGTGGCGAAAACCCCGGTTACACAACCAGCGCGAGTTGTGCTATACTGACCGCATGGTTTTCCAGATTCTTCCCTCGCTCCTGGCGGCGGACTACGGTTCGCTCGCCGATGAGATCCGCCGCGCCGAGGCGTCCGGCGCCGACGCCCTGCACATCGACATCATGGACGCCCACTTCGTGCCGAACCTCTCCTTCGGGCCCGACATCGTCGCGCTCTGCCGCCGCGTCGCCCCCGGCTTCTTCCGCCACGTCCACCTGATGCTCACCCGTCCCGACCTCTACCTAGAGCCGTTCGCCGCCGCCGGCGCGCAGACGATCCAGATCCACGTGGAGGCCGACTGCGACCTCCATACCGAGCTTCCACGCATCCGCGCGCTCGGGCTCCGCGCCGCCATCGCGCTCAATCCCGAAACGCCCGCCGAGGCCGTGTTCCCCTACCTCGGCCTCTGCGACGAGGTGCTCGTCATGACTGTCCACCCCGGCTACGGCGGACAGTCCTTCATCGCCGACTGCCTCCCGAAGATATCCCTCATCCGCCGCCGCGCTCCAGACATCGACATCATGGTGGACGGCGGCATCAACGACGAGACCGCCCTCCTCGCCGCGAAGGCCGGCGCCAACCAGCTCGTCGCCGGCAGCTACCTCTTCAAGCAGTCCGACATGGCCGCCGCCGTCGCCGCGCTCCGCAAGGACGGCGCCGCCGCATTCAACAGCCCATGATCCTACTCCACCTCGACATCGACGAGACAGGACAGGCCGCCTTTCGCGCGGATGCCCAGCCCAGGCAGGGCGAGGGCGCCCTGCCTACGGGAGGTGCGGAAGCATCCGTAGCAAGGGCGCCTACGCCCTTGCTTCTCGAGGCGGCGCAGTCGGTCGTCTGGTTCACGAACGAGGTGGAACCGACCGGCGATGGCCGCGTCGCGACGTCCACGCGCAACCTCCTGATGTTCCTCTCCGACGTGCGCAGCCGCAAGTTCAAGCGCGGCATCTTCCTCGGCGACGACATCCTCCAGCTTGCGGAGACGTTCCGCGCCGCCGCACGCACGGTCGCCGCCGGCCAGTTCCTGCCCGACCTCGAGGAATGGCCCGACGGCTTCCACGCCGTATGGCAAGCCCTAGGAGAGGTGAAAGGTGAAAGGAGAAAGGTGAAAGGTGATGTCGAGCCGGATCACCATTCACCCTTCACCTTTCACCCTTCACCTTTCACCTTTCTCCTCGATGCCCTCGCGCGCCGCGCTGGGCGCACGCCGCTGGAAAGCGACACCGGCAGGCACGAGACCGTGCACGACGCCTGGCTCGCCGCCTTGCGCAGCGACTCGGGGCGCCTCCATTGGCCTGACGCCGAAGACGCGCGCGACCTGATGCGCCAGCTGAAAACATGGCGCGCGCCGCTCGTCGTCTCCGCCGCCGACCGCGCCGCCCTCACCTTCACGCTCGAGCCTTCCACATCCGAGGACGCCCCATGGCAACTGACGCTCGCCGCCCCTCCCGCCACGCGCCTCGGGCTCGTCTCGCTCGGGCAGGCCGCCACAGTCTATCCGCCGCTCCGCAACCTGCGCGGCGGCGTCCTGGACCTCACGCGCGCAGAGGCGGAAACCTTCCTCCAGACAGGAGCGGTCGCCCTCGCATCCGCCGGCTATTCGGTGGTGCTGCCAGACGGCGTCGTGGGCGAACACGTGTCCGCCGCCGCCGAGCTGGGCGACGCCGAGATCGCCTCTGACGCGCTCGCGCCTGTCCGTGCGCCCATTCCGGCGAAGCTGACCATCCGCGTGGACGGCGAGACGGTCTCGGAGCAGGAAATCGAGTTCCTGCTGGACCAAGGGTCTCCGCTCGTGTTCTTCCGCGACAGGTGGATAGAGGTCGACCGCAACATGCTGCGCGAGGCGTTGCGCGCGCTCCGCGCCACGAAGGCGAAGAAGCTGTCCGTTCGCGAGGCTGTATCTTTCGCGCTCGGCCTCGGCCGCATCGGCCGCCTGCGCATCGACGAGGTGAAGGCGCACGGTTGGCTTCGCGGCCTCCTCAACGAGCTGCGCGGCGACCAGAAGTTCACCATTCTCCCAACCCCGTCCGGCCTGCGCGGCACGCTGCGCGACTACCAGCAGCGCGGCTTCTCCTGGCTCACGTTCCTCGCCAAGTGGGGCTTCGGCCCATGCCTCGCAGACGACATGGGCCTCGGCAAGACGGTCCAGGTCATCGCATACATCCTTCACGCCAAGGACAAGATTAAAAGGTTAAACGTTAAAAGGTCAAATGCCGGTGAGGATGTCAAGGAAACCGAAGCCATCACGACAACATTGGTCGTCGCGCCAGTGAGCGTAACCGCCAACTGGGTGAGAGAGTTCAGGAAGTTCGCGCCAGGCCTGAAGGTGCTGCTGCACCAGGGCACGGACCGTTTCCAGGGCGGATCGTTCCAGCGCGCCTGCGCGAAGGCGGACGTGGTGGTGACGGGATACTCGCTCCTCGTCAAGGACTTCCGCCTGTTCTCCGAAGCGAAGTTCGGAGCGCTCGTGCTGGACGAGGCGCAGACGATCAAGAACGCGGACACGCAGGCGGCGCGCGCCGCGCGCGCGCTCGAAGTGCCGGTAAAGGTCGCGCTCACGGGCACGCCGATCGAGAATAGCCCGAACGACCTCTGGTCGCTCGAGGGATTCCTGAACCCCGGCCTCCTCGGCGAGCGAAAGGATTTCGAGCAGACTTTCACGCGCGCCATACGCGAGGATGCGCGAAGCGGCGCGACAGACCGCCTGAAGCGCATCCTCGAGCCGTTCATGCTGCGCCGCCTGAAGACTGATCCGGGCATCGCCGCCGAACTGGGAGCGAAACGCGAGATACGCGAGTACTGCCAACTCTCCGCCGTCCAGCGGCGGAGGTACGAGGACGCGCTAGCCGCCTACCGCGCGGACGTCGCCGCCGACGGAGGCGAGCCCACGCGCGGACGCATGCTCGCGCTTCTCACCGAGCTGAAGCTGGTCTGCGACGGCGACGGCAAGCTCGCGCGCCTCGACGACCTGCTGGCCGACATCTTCGCGAACGAGGAGTCGTGCCTCATCTTCACGCAGTACGCCAAGGTGGGCCGCATGCTGCGCGACCACCTGCGCGAGGAGTTCGGCCGCAACTACCCGTTCCTGCACGGCAGCCTTTCGCCCGCGCAGCGCGAGGCCGAGATCGCGGCCTTCAACTCCGACAAGGAACCGAACGCCTTCATCCTCTCGCTCAAGGCGGGCGGATTCGGACTCAACCTCACGCGCGCCACGCACGTGATACACTTCGACCGCTGGTGGAACCCCGCCGTCGAGAACCAGGCTACCGACCGCGCGCACCGCATCGGCCAGACAAAGACCGTGTTCGTCCACACGTTCATCTGCACAGGCACGCTCGAGGACCGCATCGACGAGATGCTCTCCTCCAAGCGCCAGCTCGCCGCCGAGGTCGTCGCTGGCGGCGAATCGTTCCTCCTCAAGATGAACCCGCGCGAGTTCGAGCGCATGACGGCGCTGGACAGCGAATCCGTCACCACCTAGCACTCAACCGCTAATTTCCGCGGTCAGTAAAGAAATCCGAAGAGCCAAAGCGGAATTTTGTTGCCGACGCCCGTCTCCATGCCGTCAGCGGCGACAAAGGAATCCGGGATGTCCTTGATCTGCCCGAACTTCTTCCCCGCGCCTCCGATCTCGAAGAGGTGGCGCCCGTCGACAAGAAAATCGCCCTGAGGTGGATAGGACACTCGATGCCCCGCGGAACGGAGCTGGTTCAGGAAAAACGTCTCGCGCACCGTTCCGACGTTGGTCTCGACGGTCAACGCATGCATGAGATTAGGATTGTCGCAGTAGATCTTGTCGGGACGCGACATGTTCCGAAGATTCGCGGACTCCGATGACAGGAGCGAAAGGAGCCCAGCCCGTTCAAGGGCGTAAAGCATCTTGAGCCCCTGGTTGCGGTCCGTCTCAAGCTGCGCGTACAGCTCGTTCATCTTCGGCACCTGTGGACACGACTCCGCGAGGATCATCAGCATCTTCTCCGTCTTCTTGACCGTGGCGAGCGTCACATCCTCCGTCTCAGGCCAGTCCCTCTCGAGAACCTGCGCCACGATCTGCGAGATGCGTTCCAGATATCCGCCGCGCGCGGACTTGTAGAACGGATAATATCCTCCTTCGAGGTATTTCCTGAAATGCTTCAGGACCGGAACCTTCGAGACGATTCCGCGTGCGACGGTCCTGTGGTTCCCCATGATTTCGTCGAGCGAAACGGCCTTAAAACTCCCCAGCCCCTCGAATGCAAGGTACTCGCGGAACGAAAGCCCCTTCAACTCGTACGTCCGCTGGCGCCGGGAGAGGTCGCCTCCCCCGGCGTTGAGCTTCATCAGAGACGAGCCGCTGTACACGACCTTCATTCGCGGATAGTCATCGTAGATGTTCTTGATCAGCGTCTGCCACGGCTTGAAGTAGTGCACTTCGTCGAGGAAAAGCCGGACGTAGCCGTTGTTGTGCAACCACTCGACGACCTCCAACGGGCTGTGGTTGGTGAACCAGAGGCTGTCGAGCGAGACGTAAAACGCCTTGCTCAGCTCCTCGGGATGCTCTTTTAGGAACTGTAGCATCATCGTCGTCTTACCCGTGCCCTTCGCGCCCTTGATGCAGACAAGGCGGTCGTCCCAGTCCAGCTCGGAATAGAGCGGCCTGTGATAGGCGGTCTCCGTCTCCTCAAGGCGACGGTCGAACGCCGCCGCGAGAGGTGTCATTTCGCTGTCTTCCATGGCATTCCTCGATAGTGTTTCCAAACACTTTTTTCGCCAAGAAAAAGTGTTTCCAAACATTTCGCTTGAAAGTATACCACATCTGCGCAGTAGCTTTCAAGCGACAAATTCTTGCGCGCGGACTGTCAGCGGAAGATGACTGTGAAGCCGACGGGACGGTAGGTTACAGTGTAGCGGTACATGCCGGCGGACGGCGTGTCGTCCGCGCGCGTCACCTCGCCGCGCCAGCCGTCCCACGGCTTGTCCACGGCAAAGTCCGTTTTCGGATTGAGCGCCTGCGGGATCGTGCAGACGACGCGGCTGAAGCGCGTCGCGGGCGGTTCGGAGCCTGCGTCCGCCAGCATCACGCGGATGGGCGCCTCGTGCGTGAACGCCCGCTCGTGCATGAACGAGGCGTAGAGACCGTTCTCCTCCTGCGCGGCGTTGAGCGGCGTCCGGAACACCGCGATGCCGCCACCGTCCTTGAACACGTAGCAGAGGCTGTTGACGTTGTTCGCCTTCTTCATCGTCGTCACGCCGCCCGCGCGCACCTCCACCACGTTGTTCGTGCCGGTGGTCGCATCGGATCCCCAGCCGCCGAACCCATGCGTCCCGCTGTTGATCGCCAGCGCGCCCGCGCCCTTCTTCAGGAGCGTCCCGTTCTGGATGACGCTCATGGACAGCGTCAGGACGACGTTGGACGGCACGTCGAAACCGCCACTCGTCAGCCCGCCGTTAGCGCCCACGATCACAAGCCCGCGGTTCAGCGAATTGTCCAGCGTCATGGAGACCGCCGGGGCGATGCAGCTGTGGTTCCTCAGCTGAAGCCCGCGCGACTCGTACGCGTCCGGCCTGCCGCCGAGGGCCAGCGGCGAATTGACGTGCAGGGAGAGGCCGTCCTTCAAGCTGTCGCCGGATGCCGCGTCGACGATGAGGATGCCCTTGAAGTTCGGCATCTCGCAGGAGATGTAGGCGTCGTTCGGCGGATCATACGTGCGGAACATGACGCTGCCCGGCCCCTCCAACGGCGCCCACAGGTCGATTTTCCTTAAGACCGTATGGTTTTGTTCCGCCTGGCCTCTGAACTCAAGGGGTTTTTCCGTCGTGCTGGCCGCGGACACGTAGATTGGCCCGCCTTCGAACCTGTGCCGACTGTCCGGGGCGTAACCGGCGCAGCTGAAGAGCATGCTCGGCGAAACGACCATGACATGCGGCAGGACGACGTGTTCGCTGCGGGACGCGATGCTTCCGCCCTGGAAAACGAGCGAATCGCCGTCGAAGGTCTTGCGGGAACCTGGGCCGCCCTGCGAGACGGCCGACAAAGCCGTGCCCGAATGGATGTAGTCCGCGCCCGGATGCGCGGCCAAGTGGTCGCTCCAGACATACTCGTCCGTGTTCGACGGGCTGTTCGACTTGTCGCGCATAAAGACATCCTCGAACGGAACCCAATAGCCGCTTCCCTCGTGGACGAGCACGGGCTTCACGACCATGTAGACGACCTGCATCCCCGCGCCGTCCGTCTCCACCTCGAACCACGTCTTCGGCAGGTCGTACGTCTTGGTGGTGGTGTCCGTGAAGTCCGCTCCAGTCACCACGCGGATCGCCGGATCGACCTTCGCGACGGGCAGGCGGTTCGTCGCGTTCACGGGGAACGAGATGGGCTGCGACAACTTCAGGCCCACGGGATACGTGCAGGACTCGAGAAAGGACTGCCCGAGCGTGATCGGCGCCGAGACGCCCGTCTCGGCGTTGTAGGGCACGATCAGCCCCGCGCCCGCCTCGAACGTGACGTCCAGCCCACCGTAGGTGCCATCCGTCCGCGCCGTCTCCAGCACGCCGCCCGCCTTCACGACCACCCGCATGTCGGCGGACGTCGTCATGTCGTCAGTCAGAATGAGCGAACCGCCCTCGATGGCGACCGTGCCGTGGAAGCCGCTCCAGTCGTTCTTCAGCGTGATGCGTCCGTCATCCTCCTTCGTGAACGTGCCGGAGCCGAACACGGGGAGCAGCAGGTCGTGGTCGGGGTAGTCGTACTGAACGCTCCCCTTGCAGTTCCCGGACGCGCTGTACGTCCGCGTGCCGAAGTACGCAGTCTGCCCCGCCGGCACGGAAATGCCCGCGTTCGCGTTCTGCACGGCGTTGGGCGTAAAGACGATCTTGCTGTTCGTCCGAAGCTGCACGGCGTTCGTCTTGACCGAATCGAACGCGGCGCCAAAGGTCGCCGTGTCGAGCAGGAAGATGGCGAGCCCGCTGTTCTGTCCCTGGACCTCGAACCACGCCTTGCACTCGGTGAAATCGCCCGACATCTTGAACGTCGTATAGGTGCTGGCCGCGTTCCTGCCGTGCTTGAGGATGACCTTCGGCGATTCATCCCCTACGGTTTTCATCTTGCATTGCAAGTCGAAGTTGCGCCCGCCGTCGGTATTGTGGTTGATGCCCGTAAAGATGCGGTCGCCCACCGTATCGCGCACCGTCGTCGTCCCCTTCAGGTAGAACCACCCTTCGTTGTTGCACTGGATTGTGGACTGGTGCAAGACCAAGTTGGAGATTGTGACGTCGGCCTGTCCTCCCCAGCCCATGATCAGTCCCTTGAAGTTGTTGCCGCTCCCCGTGCCGCCAAGCGTCAGCGAGTTGCCCTTGAACACATGGGCGGCGGTGCTGCCCGTGACGCGCAACGAGTAGTTCGTCATCACGTAGTAGTCATGTGCATCCGATGGCGCTTCCCCGTTGCTCCAGTTGCCGGCCGCCTCGAACGAGCGGACATCGACGTTGTTGATCTTCGCGTCGCTTCGGAGCAGATACACGTCGTCAGCCCGCGCGGCGACGAAAGCGCAGAGCGCCGCCGCGCAAACGCCCGCCAACCGTCCGAGCAAGTTTCCGATTTTCATCATGGTATGGCTTCTCCTTGAAATGTCATCCGAATTTTACCATGACACAGCGCGACCTTCAACCGCTAATTTCGGATGGGAGAGATGCGATGGATGAAGGTGACATGAGACAAGAGACGAGAGACCTGGCCACCTTGGCGGCGGACGGCGGTGGAACGCCGGTGAACCTTTCCCAAAAAGTGAGACACGGAGAGTGTCCCTCTTGTCGTAAGTGAGGGTATTATACAAAACTGGCTGGTAGGGGGTCAAGGGGCAGGAG